>CAIPAY010000189.1 GCA_903863195.1 uncultured Holophagaceae bacterium | reverse complement strand
GGCAGGATTTGAACCTGCGAGTGGGCTGTGGAGGCGCCACTCGATGTGGCGCCGGAGCAGACCGGGGGACCGCGCAGCGGGACCCGGTTCAAATCGAGACCGGGTGGGTCGCCCTGAGAAACGGATGACGGCCAGGATTTGAACCTGCGAGGAGGCTCCGACTCCGCGAATGAGCGCAGCGAAGAGCGGGAGGCCAGCGCGGGGCGCTGGCAGTCAGGCGGAGGGATCGTGAGGGCGCCACTGGATGTGGCGCCGTAGCGAGACCAGGGACGCGAAGCGGACCCAGTTCAAATCGTGACCGAGTGGGTCGAACCGAGAGGCGGATGACGGCCAGGATTTGAATCTGAGAAAAGCACCCTACGCCTTCACCCCTTCCCTCCCAAACCGCCGCCCCACCTTCTTCTCGATCACCGCCAGGTGCGCCTCTTCCTCCGGCCCCACCAGGCTGATAGCGACGCCCCCCAATCCCGCCCGGCCCGTGCGCCCGCTGCGGTGCACGTAGTCCTTGGGCGACCGCGGCAGGTCGTAGTGGATGACGCAGGCCAGGCCGCTGATGTCGATGCCCCGGGCGATGAGATCCGTGGCCACGAGGATGCGGAGGCGGCCGCTGCGGAACTGGTCCAGGGCATCGGTGCGGGCGCTCATGCTCTTGTCGCCGTGCAGAGAGAGCGCCCGGATGCCGCTGTTGCCCAGCTTGCGCACCACGTTGTCCGCCCGCCGACCCGAGGCCACGAACACCAGCACCTGGGGCCAGGCCTCCCGGGCCAGCAGCTCCCGCAGGAAGGGGCCCTTCTGCTCCTGGGGGACGAGGTAGGCCCGCTCCTCGAGGACTACCGCCAGCGCCGACGAGGCCTCCACAAGGACGTGCTGCGGCGCCTTCAGGAAGAGCTGGATGACCTCCTCCAGGGCCGTGTTCATGGTCGCGGAGAACATGAGCGTCTGTCGCCTGGCGGGCAGCTGCCGCAGGAGGTCCTGCATCTCCTCGCGGAAGCCCAGCTCCAGCAGCTTGTCCGCCTCGTCAAGCACCAGGTGCCGTAGGCCTGCCAGGCTCAGCGCGTTGTTGCGCACCAGCTCCAGCAGGCGCCCCGGCGTGGCGATGACCAGATCGGCGCCGCCCCGCAGGGCCAGCATCTGGGGATTGACCGAGACGCCGCCGAAGGCCGCCTGGATCTTCAGGGGCTGGGGCAGGTGCTTCGCCAGCTCCGTGGCCCGGTCCCGCACCTGCGCCGCCAGCTCACGGGTGGGCACCAGGACCAGACCCCCCGGGGGGTTGCCCGGCAGGCGCCCGGGGCGGTCCTTGACCAGCAGGTGCAGCAGGGGCGCGAGGAAGGCCACCGTCTTCCCGGAGCCCGTCGGCGCCTGCACCACCAGGTCCTGGCCCGTGAGCACCCGGGGGATGGTCTGTTCCTGGACCGGGAAGGGCTGGGTGTAGCCCAGGGCCTGGAAGGCGCGTTCAAGCTCGGGGCCGAGCAGCAGGGGGGAGAAGGGCAACGGGAAGCCTCCGGAGACAAAGAGCAGTGGACCTGGCTTCCAGTATCCCCGGTCCTGCCTGGGAAGGGGCTTCAGGAGCGCACGGGGCCTTGCGCCTCCCCAAGCCCTACCAGTCCTCCAGCACCTGCCCCGCCTGGGCGCCGGTGATCCCAAGCACCGTCGCGGCGGCCTCGGTGGTCCACCCGGCGGCGATGGCCTCGGCCAGGAAGGTGCGGCGGGCGTCGCGCAGGGTGGTGGCCGTGTGCCCGTCCCCCTGCCCGTCCTCGGCCAGCAGCGCCTTGAACAGCAGCCGCTCCAGGGGGGCCGTCAGCACGGGGGGCACCTGGCCCTTGACCTTCGCGGCTATCGCCAGGGACCGCACGACGCCGTCCTCCTGGAGGATCAGGCCCCGGCGCTGGAGCTTCAGCAGCGTGCCGTAGAGCCGCCGCGCCAGGCGGCCCTTGGCGCCCCGGCTGGACCGCTTGCTCACCAGCAGCGCGGCGAAGTGATCCAGCAGGGCCCGCCGGACCACCCCGTCGGGATAGACCTCCACCAGCACCTGCCGCACCCAGGCCCCGCTCAGTCGGCCGACGGCCATGTCTGCCCCATCTCGGCCTTCAGCTGTTCGAAGGCATCCAGCAGGGTCCCGGGTACGCCAATGGGGCTCGGGGCGTAGTGCCAGCGGGACCCGGTCATGGACCCTTCCCCCGGGGGGGGCGCCGACGGGCGCCGCCCTCCCTGACATTGGCATCGCTCTCCCGCAGGGCGACGCGATCGCCCCCCTCCGGTAGCAGGCGGCGCTCCACGGGGTCCCGGGGCTTCCGGGCGGCGCTCTCAGCCAGTCGCTTTCCGTAGCTGTTCAGGACGGACTCCAGTGCAATCGCAGGGCGCGCCCGGTTTTCCTGGATTCGCCGGAGGGCCTCCAGGGCCCGCTGGACCGTGGCAGGACGCAGGCGCCGGAAGGGCTGTTCCTGGCGGCTCAGCATCGGCTGGCTGACCCGCATGGCGAAGGCCAGATCCGCCTGGGTGATGCCTGCCGAGTCAGGCACGTCGCTCACCCCGGTTCGCCAGCTGGTAGAAGGGCAGGCCCAGCAGCACCAGCACGAGACCGGGCCAGGTGTAGCTGGGGCGATAGAGCAGGAGGCCCACCAGGATCGCGACGCAACCGGCGATGTAGAGGGCGGGCGTGACCGGATAGCCCCAGGTGCGGTAGGGCCGGGGCAAGTCCGGGCGGGTGCGGCGCAGGACGAAGATGCCAACCACTGTGAGGACGAAGAAGAGCAGCTCGGCGAAGATCAGGAAGTCCAGCAGCTGGTTGTAGGTGCCGGAGAGGGCCAGGACGCCCGTCCAGAGGGCCTGGATGACCAGGGCCGCCGCGGGCACACCCCGGGCGCTCAGGCGCTCCGCGGAGCGGAAGAAGAGGCCGTCCGCGGCCATGGCCTGGTAGATCCGGGGGGAGGCGAGGATGGCCCCGTTCAGGTAGCCCACCATGGAGACCAGGATGGCGCCAGCCATGATCATCCCGGCCCGGGGACCCAGCAGGACGCGGAGGGTCTCTGTGGCGACCCGGCCTGCAGGGGCGGTGGCGATCCCCGTGGGACCGAGGATGTGCAGGTAGGCGAGGTTCGCCAGCAGATAGAGGCCCACCACCATGCAGACCCCCAGGACGAGGCTCAGGGGCAGTGTCCGCCCGGGATCGCGGACCTCGCCCCCGATGTAGGGCAGGTAGTTCCAGCCGCCGGTGGCGAAGAGGCTGCCCACCTGGGCCACCAGGAAGGCCCCCAGCAGGGGGAGACCCGGCCCGCCGCCCGTGAAGGAGCCGGGATTCGGTGCCGTGGGCGGGCTCATGAAGAGGCCCAGCAGGATCAGGCCGGCGAGAGCCCCCAGCTTGGCCATGGTGATGATGCTCTGCACCTGCGCGCCGAGGCGGATGCCCTGGAGGTTCACCCAGGTCAGCAGCACCACCAGGACCAGCCCCACGGCCCGGGCGGAAGTCAGCCCCAGCGCCCAGGGCCCGAGGGTGAAGCCCCCCACGTGCATCTCCGCGATGCGGACGGGCGGCAGCAGCCAGTGGGCATCGCTGAAGAAGGGCAGGAAGCTGCCCAGGACATAGCCGAAGGCGCTGGCGACGGCGGCGATGGACCCACACTCGATGATGGCGAAGGTGGTCCAGCCGAAGAGGAAGGCGACCCGGCGGCCGAAGGCCTCCTTCAGATACAGGTAGGGGCCGCCCGCTTCCGGATACATGGCGGCCAGCTCGCCGAAGGAGAGCACCCCCATCAGGGTCAGGAAGCCGGTGAAGGCCCAGGTGACCAAAAGGAAGGCCCCGCTGTGGCCGGTCTGCACGATCTCGGAGGGGACCACGAAGATGCCGCTGCCGATCATGCAGCCGGCGATCAGCATGGTCGCCGCGAACAGGCCCACTTCCCGTCGGTAGCCCGTGGTCATCGGCGCCTCTGCCCATCCTGAAGCGGGATCCCACCATGGGAGCCGGGATCGTGAGGGGTTGGTCTCAGGATCTGGTGAAGGTCCCGAGCGCGTCAAGGCATGGCCGGAAACCTCCGCGCATGGATTGTGGAGCGGACCTTCCGGACCGACATTGTCCCTGCCCTTTCCCCGAAGGAGGTAGCGATGCTCACCCCCCGCCTGAAAGCATTCCTTGAGACCCACCACGTGGCCTACAGCGCCATGCCCCACCGACCCGCCTACACGGCCATGGAAGTGGCCCAATCCCTGCACGTGCCAGGGCAGGAGATGGCCAAGACCGTGATCGTGGACCTGGACGGCCGGCTCGCCATGGCCGTGCTCCCCGGCACGCGCCACGTCAGCCTCGCCAAGCTGGAAAAGTCCAGCGGTGCCCAGCATGCCCGCATCGCCCATGAAGGGGAGTTCCGGTTCGACTTTCCTGACTGCGAGGTGGGCGCCATGCCGCCCTTCGGCAACCTCTTCAACATGGAGGTGCTGGTGGACCCGCAGCTGGCGGAGGACAAGGAGATCGTCTTCAACGGCGGCGACCACACCGAGGCCGTGCGGATGTCCTACCAGGACTTTGCGCGCCTGGTCCACCCCCAGCTCATGGAGATGTAAGCGGATTGGGGACCTTGGGGCCCCTGATCCCTGAGTGATCGGATCCCAGAGAGCACGCCCGTCCACCCTTCCCCCCTGAAGGGCAGCCGGGTCTACACTCAGCGGCGGATGGCAGCCGAGGTTTGACACCAGCCACCGGCCCCGCGACCATTCCCTTCCTTAGCACCAGGGAGTCCCGCCATGAAATACAACCAGTTCGGCCGCACCGGCCTGTTCGTCTCCGAGATCTGCCTCGGCGCCATGACCTTCGGCGGCAATCCCGATGCAGGCTTCTGGAAGGCCATCGGCCAGCTGGGCCAGGCCGAGGTGGACGGACTCGTCGCCCGGGCGCTGGCAGCGGGGGTGAACTTCTTCGACACCGCGGATGTCTACTCCTTCGGCCAGTCCGAGCGGCTGTTGGGGCAGTCGTTCCGGAACCTGGGCGTCACCCGCAAGGACGTGATCATCGCCACCAAGGTCTTCGGGGACATGGGCCCCAGGCCCAACGACAAGGGCGCCTCCCGCGGGCACATCATGGACTCGGTCCAGGCCAGCCTCGAGCGCCTGCAGACCGATCACATCGACCTCTACCAGATCCACGGCAACGACAGCGTCACCCCCATCGAGGAGACCCTGCGGGCCCTGGACGACCTCGTCCGCCAGGGGCTGGTGCGCTACGTGGGCGTCTCCAACTGGGCCGCCTGGAAGATCGCCCGGGCCCTGGGGATCAGCGAAGCCAGGGGCTACGCGCGCTTCGAGACCCTGCAGGCCTACTACTCCATCGCCGGTCGCGACCTGGAGCGGGAGCTGGTGCCCATGCTCACGGAGGAAAAGCTCGGCCTGATGGTCTGGTCCCCCCTGGCAGGTGGCCTGCTATCGGGCAAGTTCGGCCCCGGCGCCCCCACCCCCGAGGGTGCCCGCCGCACCGCCTTCGACTTCCCGCCCGTGGACACGGCGCGGGCCTGGGCCTGTGTGGCGGTCATGCGCGAGGTCGCGTCGGCCCACGGCGCGTCCGTGGCCCAGGTGGCCCTGGCCTGGCTGCTGGCCAAGCCCCAGGTCATGAGCATCATCATCGGGGCCAAGTCCCTGGCCCAACTGGAAGACAACCTCGCCGCAGCGGACCTGGTGCTCACCGCAGAGGACATGGCCCGCCTGGACGAGGTCAGCGCCCTGCCCCAGGAGTATCCGGGCTGGATGCTCGAGCGCCAGGGCGGCTCACGGAGGCCGAGGCCCTTCCTGGCCGCCAAGGCCTAGACGAGCCAGCCCCCATCATCCGCTAGCCCAAGATCCCCTCGCCAAGCGCGGAGCAGGACGGCGACCCATACTGGGGAGGCCCGAGGAACGCATCTCTGGCAGTGAAGGTTCGTGACGGTTTATTCATATTTCGGACCGTGTTATCCTAGATATACTTCCCCCCATGGAGGCCCTCATGTCCCTGCAGCTCACCCGACGGACTTTCCTCAAGGCCGGTTTCACCACGGCCGCAGTCGGAGCCACCGGCCTGCCCCTCGAAGCGCTGCCGGCAGAAGCCAAGGGCTGGAACTGGGAGCGGGGCGTCTGCCGCTTCTGCGGCACCGGCTGCGGCATCCGCATCGCGTCCAAGGAGGGCCGAGTCGTGGCCGTGAAGGGTGACCCCCAGAACCCCGTGAACCGGGGCCTGCTCTGCGCCAAGGGCTATGCCTGCGCCCAGATCCTCTACGGCGCCGACCGACTGAAGCGGCCCCTGCTGCGCAAGAAGAACGGCGTGTACGACAAGCAGGGGGACTTCGAGGAGGTCACCTGGAAGGAGGCCTTCGACGTCATGAAGCAGCAGTGGACCAAGGCCCACCAGGCGCTGGGACCCACGGGCGTGGCGGTGATGGGCTCCGGCCAGTACACGATCATGGAAGGCTACGCAGCCCTGAAGCTGGTGAAGGCCGGCTGGCGCTCCAACAACCTGGACCCCAACGCCCGGCACTGCATGGCCTCGGCCGTCACGGCCTTCATGCAGACCTTCGGCATCGACGAGCCGTCGGGCTGCTACGAGGACATCGAACTCACGGATGCCGTCGTCACCTGGGGTGCCAACATGGCGGAGATGCACCCCATGCTCTGGGCCCGGGTCATGGACGAGCGGCTCCGCCGCCCCGACTACCGGGTCATCAACCTCACCACCTATGCCAACGCCACCTCCGAGGGCGCGGACCTGGAGATCGTCTTCAAACCGAATACGGACCTCGCCATCTGGAACTACCTGGCCCGGGAGATCGTCAAGCGCGGCGCGGTGGACCAGGACTATGTCGCGAAGCACTGTGTGTTCGCCGCGGGCGCCGTGGATATCGGCTTCGGGCTCCGGGAGGACACCCTGAAGGCCTACCCGGCCGAGAAGGACACCCTGGCGCGGCAGAAGACCGTGGTGCTGACCCGGGACGAGGCCCTCGCCCGGGGCCTGGACCCGGAGGCCCGGCACGAGCGCGCTCAGGCCGCCTCCAACAACCCCCAGCAGCACTGGCTCATCACCTCCGAGGAGTTCCAGAAGGGTCTGGAGCCCTACACCCTGGACTTCGTGGCGAGGATCGCCAAGGGTGATCCGGACGAGTCCCTGGAGGCCTTCAAGGCCAAGCTCGTGCAGCTGGCCGACGAGTATGCCAACCCCAAGCGCAAGCAGGTCTCCTTCTGGACCATGGGCTTCAACCAGCACACACGCGGCACTTGGGTGAACGAGCAGGCCTACATGGTGCACCTGCTCACGGGCAAGCAGGCCCGGCCCGGCGCGGGGGCCTTCTCGCTGACGGGACAGCCCTCCGCCTGCGGCACGGCCCGTGAGGTGGGCACCTTCGCCCACCGGTTGCCCGCGGACATGACCGTGGACAATCCAGCCCACCGCAAGGATGCCGAGGACATCTGGAACCTGCCGCCGAACACCATCAACCCCAAGGTGGGCAGCCACATCGTGCAGATGATGCGGGATCTCGAGGACGGCAAGATCCGCTGGCTCTGGGTCCAGGTGACGAACCCCTTCCAGTCTTCGGCCAACGCCAACCACACCCTCGAGGCGGCGCGGAAGCTCGACAACTTCATCGTGGTCTCGGACGTCTACCCGACCCTCTCCGCCAAGGTGGCGGACCTCATCCTGCCCTCGGCGATGATCTACGAGAAGTGGGGCGGCTACGGCAACGCCGAGCGCAGGACCCAGCTCTGGCGCCAGGTGGTGCTGCCGCCGGGCGAGGCTCGCAGTGACGTGTGGCAGATGATGGAGTTCGCCAAGCGCTTCACCCTGGCCGAGGTCTGGGGCGAGCAGCCAGTGCCGGGCCTGGAGGCGCCGGGCTACACCAAGGGCAAGCTGCCCAGCGTGCTGCCTGCGGCGGCGGCCCAGGGCTTCAAGCCCGAGACCACCCTCTACGAGGTGCTCTTCGCCACCAAGGCCGCCAAGGCCACGGCTTGGCCCGACCCGGTGGCCTTCGACAAGCCGAACTCCACGGTGACTCACGCCAAGATCCACTGGTTCCCCGAGAAGGCCCTCTTCGAGGAATACCGGCGCTTCGGCCTCGGCCACGGCCATGACCTGGCGCCCTTCGACACCTACTTCCGGCGGGACGTGGCGGGCCTGCGGTGGCCGGTGGTGGAGGGCAAGGAGACTCCGTGGCGCTTCAACGACCAGTACGACCCCTACGCCAAGCAGGGCTCGGGCATCGACTTCTACGGCACCGCCATGAAGAAGCTGCCCTCCGGCGACCTCAGCGGCCCCAAGCCCGGAGAGGCCAAGGCCCTGCCCGGCCGGGCCAAGATCTTCTTCCGGCCCTGGCAGGAGCCGCCCGAGTCACCGGACGCCACCTACGACCTGTGGCTCTGCACGGGCCGGGTGCTGGAGCACTGGCACTCGGGCACCATGACCCGGCGCGTGCCCCAGCTGCACGCCGCGGTACCCGAGGCTCTGCTGTTCATGCACGCCAAGGATGCCGACAGGCGCGGCCTGAAGGCTGGCGAGCTGGCCTGGATCGAGTCCCGGCGGGGCAGGATCCAGGCCCGCGTCACCCTGGGCGGCCGGAACAAGGTGCCGCGAGGGCTCGTCTACGTCCCCTGGTTCGACGAGGGCGTGTTCATCAACAAGATCACCCTCGACGCCACCTGCCCCATCTCCAAGGAAACCGACTTCAAGAAGTGCGCTGTCCGCATCACCAAGGTCGTCTAGGGGAGTCCACCATGCGCCACTCGATCCTGCTCCTCACCCTCTGCGCCGCCCCCCTGCTGGCGGGTCCCCCAGCCAAGCCTGTGCCCGACCGGAACCTGGGGCTGTCCCGCACTTCGGTGTTCGACGTGCCCGTGCCGCCCCTGTTCCACGACGAGGCCTCCGCTCCCGGCGAGACGCCCCTGCCCAAGCGCATCAACAAGGAATACCCGCCGGTGATCCCCCACGGCGTGGCGGACTTCCTGCCCATCACGCGAAGCGCCAACGGCTGCGTGGACTGCCATGCCCTCCCGGGGCCCAAGCAGAAAGGCGAGGCCACGCCGATCCCCGCCAGCCACTACGTGGACCTGCGCCGGACCCCCGAGGCCAAGGGCGAGGCTCTCGTGGGAACCCGCTACGTCTGCATCTCCTGCCATGTCCCTCAGACGGATGCCCCGCCCCTGGTGGCCAGCACCTTCCGACGCTAGGGTTTGCTCCTTCAGTCCTCGTGGAACTGCGCGAACTCTTCCACGGGGACACGGTCGGTCACCAGGGTGTTCTCCACGGCGGCAGGATCTGCGTGGCCCAGGGCCATGCCGCAGACCACCATCTGCTCGGGCTTCAAGGCGAGCTCCTCTGCGAGCACGCGGTGGAACTGGGTGAAGGCGGCCTGGGGGCAGGTGTGCAGGCCGCGGGCGCGGGCCGCGACCATGACGTTCTCCAGGAACATCCCGTAGTCCAGCCAGCTGCCCTGCTGCATGATCCGGTCGATGGTGAAGATCAGGCCCACAGGCGCGTCGAAGAAGCGGTAGTTGCGGGCGTGCTGCTGGTGGATGCGGTCCTTGTCGCCCTTGGCGATGTCCAGCAGCCGGTAGAGGTCCCAGCCGATCTTGCGGCGGCGATCCACGTAGGGCGACACCCACTCCTTGGGGTAGTAGTCGTATTCGTCCGTGTGCTGGGCGAGCTCCGCGGGATCCTCGAAGATGGCGCAGATGCGATCCGACACCCGCTGCCGGGCGGTGCCCATCAGCACGTGGACCTGCCAGGGCTGGGTGTTGGTCCCGGAGGGCGCCCGGGAGGCGACCCGGAGGATCTCGGCCACGGTGTGCCTGGAGACCGGTGTGGGCAGGTAGGCCCGCATGGACTGCCGGGTGGTGATGGCGGCATCGATCGCGGCAGTCTCGGTCTCAGTGGGCAGGTCGAACAAATTCATGGGGTCGGTCCTTTCTCAGCTTGCGGTGGGCAGGGCGGTGGTCCGTCGAGGGAAGCAGAAATCCCCGAGCCCCACACGGGCCCAGGGAGACGGTTATACCCGCCGCCTGCGCTCCCCGTAAAGATTGCCTTTGCCAACATCCCTGAGGTTCTGCAATTGGCTTGGGGCGGGAGCGAACTGGGGCTGTAGGATGTAGAGATTATGCCCTCAACCCATGCCCTATCCAGCTTCGACAGAAAGACTCGACGGGGCCTGTCCCTGGCTCTGCCGGTATTCGCAGTGGCCCTGGCACTGGCCTGCGGCGGCAAGAGCCGCCCCCCGGCGGCGCCCCTGCAGGTGGGCGTGCTGCCGGCCGTGCAGATGGACGTGCCGCTGACCCATGAGTGGGTGGGCACGCTGGACGGCTTCGTGAACGCCGAGATCCGCCCCCAGGTGGACGGCTACCTGCTCCGCCAGGCCTACCGGGAGGGGTCGGCCCTGCGGAAGGGCGATGTCCTCTTCGAGATCGATGCCCGGCAGCTCGCCGCCGCCGCGGACCAGACCAGGGCCGCCCTGGCCCGGGACCAGGCCACCCTCGACAAGACCAGCCTCGACGTGGCGCGCTTCGCCCCTCTGGTGGCTGAGCGGGCCATCTCCCAGCAGGAGCTCGACAACGCCCGCGCCTCACTGCGCCAGGCCCAGGCCAACGTCGACGCCGCCAAGGCCGCCCACGACCGGGCCCAGCTGAACCTGCAGTGGACCCGGGTCACCTCGCCCATCGACGGCATCGCCGGCATCGCCAAGGTGCAGGTGGGAGACCTGGTGAATCCCCAGAAGGTCATGACCACGGTGTCCACGGTGGATCCCATCAAGGTGTATTTCAGTGCCAACGAGCAGGAATACATGGGCTGGGCCCGCCAGTGGGCCGCCAAGGGCGGCGGCAAGGGCACCCTCACCCTGGTGCTCTCCGACGGCACAACCTATCCCTTCCGCGGCGACCCCTTCATGGCGGACCGCAACGTGGATGTGAAGACCGGCACCATCATGCTGGCCGGGCTCTTCCCGAACCCCGAGCGCCTCCTGCGTCCGGGCCAGTTCGCCAAGGTCGCCGCGGACGTGGGGCTGCGCAAGGGCGCCATCCTGGTACCCCAGCGGGCCGTCTGGGAGGTCCAGGGCAACTCCCAGGTCGCCGTGGTGGGCGCAGACAACAAGGTCGACATCCGCCCCATCCAGATCGGGCCGCGCCTGGGCACTCAGGTGGTGGTCGAGAAAGGCCTCGCCCTCGGCGACAAGGTCGTGGTGGAAGGCACCCAGAAGGTCAGCGCCGGCCAGGTGGTGAAGCCCGTTCCCGCCACGCCACCAGCTTCCGCCCCGGGCCGCTAGCGCATGGTCAAGTTCTTCATCAACCGCCCCATCGTGGCCATGGTCATCGCGATCATCACCCTGATCGCAGGCTTGGTCTGCATGCGCGGCCTGCCGGTGGCCCAGTTCCCGGAGATCGTCCCGCCGCAGATCCAGATCTCCACCACCTACACCGGTGCCGATGCCGTGACCATCGAGCAGTCCGTGGCCGCGCCCCTGGAGCAGCAGCTCAACGGCGTGGACAACATGCTCTACATGCAGTCCACCAACGCCAACGACGGCACCATGAGCGAGACGGTCACCTTCGACGTGCAGACGGACGTCAGCCTCGACCAGGTCAACGCCCAGAACCGCACGGCCCAGGCCCAGCCCTTCCTGCCGACCGACGTGACCCAGAACGGCATGGTGATCCGGAAGTCCACGGGCATGGCGCTGATGCTGATCACGGTCTACTCGCCCAAGGCCACCTACGACTCGCTGTTCCTGGCCAACTACGCCACCATCAACATCGTCGACCCGCTCTACCGCATTCCCGGTGTCGGCCAGGTGATCATCTTCGGTGCGGGCGACTACGCCATGCGGATCTGGGTGAAGCCCGACATCCTGGCCAAGCTTGGCATCACAGTCCCCGACATCAACCGGGCCGTGCAGCAGCAGAGCTCCGTGAACCCCTCGGGGCAGATCGGGGCCGAGCCCCTCCCCAAGGGCCAGGAGATGACCTACACGGTCCGCTCCCAGGGCCGCCTCCAGACGCCGGAAGAGTTCGCCCGCATCGTGGTGCGCGCCAACCCGGACGGGTCCGTGGTCCGCCTGGGCGACGTGGCCCGCATCGAGCTGGGCGCCATGAGCTACAAGCAGATCAGCCGCTTCAACCAGCAGCCGGCTTGCGTCATCGCCATCTTCCAGGCCCCGGGCTCCAACTCCCTGGCCGTGGGTGACGCGGTCAAGAAGGAGCTGGAGAGCCTCAAGCTGCGCTTCCCCACGGACCTGCAGACCACCGTGGCCGTGGACACCACGCTGCCGGTGCGGGAGGGCATCAAGGAGATCCTCTGGACCCTCGGCGAGGCCATGCTGCTGGTGATCTTCGTGGTCTACATCTTCCTGCAGAACTGGCGCGCCACCCTGATTCCCATGATCGCGGTGCCTGTCTCGCTCATCGGCACCTTCGCCGTGTTCCCCCTGCTGGGCTTCTCCATCAACACGCTGTCCCTCTTCGGGCTGGTGCTGGCCATCGGCCTGGTGGTGGACGACGCCATCGTGGTGGTGGAGGCCGTCGAGCACCACATCGAGCAAGGCATGTCGCCGCGGGAGGCCACGCTCCAGGCCATGCGGGAAGTGGCCGGTCCGGTCGTGGGCATCGCCCTGGTGCTGTCCTCGGTGTTCCTGCCCGTGGCCTTCCTGGGCGGCATCCAGGGGCGCCTCAACAAGCAGTTCGCGGTCACCATCGCCGTCTCCGTGCTCATCTCAGCCTTCAACGCCCTGACCCTCTCGCCGGCGCTGGCGGCGCTCATCCTGAAGCCCCGGGAGCAGATGTACGGCCGCATGGCCCGCTTCTTCGACGGCTTCAACCACTACCTGCACCGGGCCACCCACGGCTACGTGACCCTGTCCCACCGCCTGATCCGCAAGGCCGCAATCCCGCTGGTCGTCCTCCTGGCCTTCGCCCTCCTGGACGGCGTGCTCGGCAAGACCCTGCCCAGCAGCTTCGTACCCACGGAGGACAACGGCTACTTCTTTCTCAATATGCAGCTCCCGCCCGCGGCCAGCCTGCAGCGCACGGACGAGGTGGGCAAGAAGGTGGAGAAGATCCTCTCGGAGACCGAGGGCGTGCGCTACATCACCAACATCGAGGGCTTCAGCCTGCTCAACCGCGTGTCGGCGCCCTATTTCGGCTTCTGCTACGTGGCCCTGAACCCCTGGGATGACCGGAAGGAAGCCCACCTGGAGGCCAGCGAGATCCTGAAGCGGCTCAACGGACGCCTCGCCCGGGAGATCCCCGAGGCCAACGTCTTCGGGTTCCTCCCCAGCGCCATTCCCGGCCTGGGCACCTCCAACGGTTTCTCTCTCTGGCTTCAGGACCGCAGCGGCGGCAGTCCGGAGTACCTGGACAAGCACCTCAAGACCTTCCTGGCCGCGGCCCGCAAGCGCCCGGAGCTGGCCGGCGTCACGTCGCTCTACAACACGGGCACCCCGCAGATCTTCGCGGACGTGGACCGGGACAAGGCGTTGAAACAGGGCGTGGCCGTGGGCGATGTCTACCAGACCCTCCAGGCCTACCTCGGTGGTCTCTACCTGAACCAGTTCAACCGCTTCGGCCGGCAGTGGCGTGTCTACCTGCAGGCCGAGGGCGATGAGCGCCGCAGCGTCGACGACATCGGCCGCTTCCACGTGCGCAACGCCGAGGGCACCATGCTGCCGCTCTCGGCCCTGGTCACGCCCCGCAGCATCCAGGGCCCCGAGTACACCAACCGGTTCAACCTCATGCGCGCGGCGCAGGTGCTAGGCTCCGCGGCCCCGGGCTACAGCTCCGGTCAGGCCCTGACCGCCCTCGAGCAGGTGGCCAAGGAGGTCCTGCCCCAGGACATGAGCTATGACTGGGCCGACCTCAGCTACCAGGAGAAGAAGGCCGAAGGCACCACGGGCCTGCTGTTCGGGCTCTCCCTCATCTTCGTGTTCCTAATCCTCGCGGCCCTCTACGAGAGCTGGTCCCTGCCCTTCTCGGTGCTCCTGTCGGTGCCCATCGCCATCTTCGGCGCCTTCCTCGGTCTCTGGCTACGGAAGTTCGACTTCGGCGTCTTCGCCCAGATCGGCCTGATCATGCTGGTGGGCCTCTCGGCCAAGAACGCCATCCTCATCGTGGAGTTCGCCAAGGATGAGCTGGAGAAGGGCCGCGACCTCGTGGATGCGGCGCTAGAAGGCGCCCGGCTCCGCCTGCGCCCCATCCTCATGACCAGCTTCGCGTTCATCCTGGGCTGCGTGCCGCTCTGGACCGCCTCGGGCTCTGGCGCCGTGGCCCGGCGCATCCTGGGCACCGTGGTGATCGTGGGCATGCTCGGTGCCACCCTCATCGCCATCTTCGTCATCCCCGTGCTGTTCGTGGTGGTGGAGCGGCTGGCGGGCACCAAGGAACCGCCCGCCGCCGAGCCCGTCGAGAATGAAGGGGGGGCCTAATGCGTGCCTGTGCATTACCCCTCCTGACGCTGCTGCTGGCCACCGGCTGCGCGCTGGGCCCCAACTACCAGCGGCCGCGCCTCTCGATCCTGGAGGGCTACCGCGGCCAGGCCAAGGCCGAAGCCGCCTCGCTGGCGGACCAGCCCTGGTGGGAGGTCTTCGGCGACCAGACGCTGAAGGCCCTGATCGCCCAGAGCCTGGAGAACAACTACGACGTGCGCACCGCCGTGTGGCGCGTGGAGGAATACCGGGCCCGGGCCGGCATCGACCAGTCCGCCTGGCTGCCCGCTGTGACGCCCGGAGCCCAGTGGCAGCGGGGCCGGCAGTCGGACTTCGCGCCCAACGGTGGCAAGACCGGCGCCATCTGGGATGTGCGCGCGTCGCTGTCCTGGGAGCTCGACCTCTGGGGCCGAGTCCGGCGCCTGAACGAGGCCTCCCAGGCCCAGTATCTGGGTGCCCAGGAGCAGCGCCGCGGGGTCTACCTCTCCGCCGTGGCCCAGGTGGCCCAGGCCTACTTTGAGCTGCGGGAGCTGGATGCGCGGCTGGCGATTGCCAAGGCCACCACCGCCGCCTTCCAGGAGACCCGCGACCTCTTCGCCCGCCGGCTCACGGGCGGCACCGCCTCGGCCCTGGAGACCGCCAGGGCTGAAGCCGCCCTGGCCTCGGCCTCGGCCACCATCCCGAACCTCGAGCGCCAGATCCAGGCCCAGGAGAACCTGCTCTCCTTCCTGGTGGGCCGCAACCCCAGCCCCATCCCCCGGGGCGCCGCCCTGACGGACCAGCCCCTGCCGCCCGCCATTCCCGGGGGGCTGCCTTCGGCGCTCCTCGAGCGACGCCCCGACCTCAAGACCGCCGAGCAGGACCTGGTCGCGGCCAACGCCGGCATCGGCCTGGCCCAGGCCAGCTATTTCCCGACCCTCAGCCTCACGGGCCTCTTCGGAGGACTGGCGCCCCAGGTGGTGGATCTATTCGGCCCCGGCAAGGCCTGGGCCATCGCGCCGTCCCTGTCGGGGCCCACCCTGCAGGGTCTGCGCCTGAGGCACCAGAAGGAGGTCCGTGTCGCCCAGTGGGAGCAGGCCAAGACCCGCTACGAGGCCACGGTCACCAGCGCCTTCGGCGAGGTCTCCACCGCCCTCACCGCCTACGCGAAGCTGGCGGAGGTCGAGCAGCGGCAGGCCAGGGCCGTGGCGGCCAACAAGGAGTCCGTGCGCCTGGTGACCCTGCGCTACACAGCGGGCCTGTCCAGCTACCTGGAGGTTCTGGACGCCCAGCAGCAGCTGTTTCCCGCGGAGAACACCCTCTCCCAGGCCCGCCTCTCCCGACTGCTGACCATGGTGCAGCTCTACAAGGCCCTCGGCGGCGGCTGGCGGCTGCAGGATGACTTCCGGTCCGCCAAGCCCTAGCAGCTCTGCGGCTCCCGCGGGTGGACCCGGAATGGCCCTATGCTGGAGAGGCCCTGTTTCTGGTGGTCCGATGGCTGAGCTTGGAATCCTGAATGCCCTGTCGATCCTGCGTCTGACGCCGGAGGGGGCCCTGCTGGACGGTGGCGCCACAGGCGAGATCCTGCTGCCCATGGCCCAGGTGCCCAAAGGCTGCGTGGCCGGTCAGGTTCTCAACGTCTTCGTCGCCAAGGATGGCGAGGGAAAGGTCGTCGCTGCCACCCGCCAGCCCCTCTGCCAGCGGGGCCAGATCGCCTGCCTGAAGGTCGTGGCCGTGAACAAGTCCGGCGCCTTCCTGGGCTGGGGCATGCCCAAGGACCTGCTGCTGCCCTGGAAGGAAGTGAAGCACGAGCAGCGGCACCGGCTCAAAGAGGGCCAGAAGGTGCTGGTGGCGGTCGTGCTGGATGACCAGGGCCGCCTGGCCGCCTCGGCGCGCCTGGACGACTTCCTCGGCGACGTGGCCGAGGACTACCGGGAGGGGGACAAGGTCTCGGTGCTGGTCGCGGAGTTCACGGAGATCGGCGTGCGCGTGGTGGTCAACTACCGCCACTGGGGCATGGTGCACAACAGCGACGTCTTCAGCGAGCTGACCCGGGGCGAGGTCCGCGACGGCTGGATCAAGGCGCTGCGGGCCGACCACAAGCTGAACATCGCTCTCACCGCGCCGGGCTACGCCAAGATCGACAGCATCGCCCAGGGCGTCCTGGATGTGCTGAAGCGCCGCGGCGGGTTCCTGCCCCTCACGGACAAGAGCCAGCCCGAGGCCATCTACGAGTCCCTCGGCATCAGCAAGAAGGTGTTCAAGCAGACCATCGGCTCGCTCTACAAGAGCCGGCGCATCGCCATCGAGCCGGAGGGCATCCGGCTCATCGCCGCACCCTAGGCCCTGGATGCGCTACGCCGAGCCCCTCTTCCGGCCGCCCAGCGAGGCCGAGTCCTTCATCCTCCAGGCCACGCTGGGGTGCTCGTGGAACGCCTGCACCTACTGCGCCATGTATCGCACCAAGACCTTCCAGGTGCGGCCGCTGGACGCGGTGCTCGGAGACATCGCCGAGGCCGGAGCCCGCTTCGCGGACGAGGTGCGGCACGTCTTCGTGGCGGACGGCGACCCGCTGGCCATGGACCTCGACCACTGGGAGCCCATTCTCCGCGCCCTCGCCGCGGCCTTCCCCCGGCTCCGGCGCGTCAGCACCTATGCCACCGCGCGGAACCTCCTGGAGAAGTCCCCGGAGCAGCTGCGCCGCCTCCGGGAGCTGGGCCTCGCGCTGCTCTACATCGGCCCCGAGTCCGGGGATAACCTGACCCTGCAGCGCCTCGCCAAGGGTGCCACCGCCGCCGAGCATGAGGAGGCCGCACGCCGGGCCCGGGACGCGGGCCTGGAGCAGTCGCTGATCTTCCTGCTGGGCGCCGGGGGCCGCGAGCGCAGCGAGGCCCATGCCCGCGCCTCCGGGCGGCTGGCCACGGCCATGGACCCCAAGTTCCTCTCGACGCTGACCCTCACGGTGGTGCCGGGCACACCCCTGGCCCGGCTGGCCGAGCAGGGCCGCTTCGAGCTGCCGGATGTGCCTGGCCTGCTGACGGAGCTGCGCTGGTTCATCGAGGAAGCCCACCCCGCCGCCGCCATCTTCCGCTCGAACCACGCCTCCAACTACCTGCCCATCGGGGGCCGCCTGCCCCGGGACCGGGAGGCCATCCTCGCCGCCATCGACGCGGCCCTTGCCGGCCAGGTGCCGCTCCGGCCCGAGTGGAGCCGGGGCCTCTAGCCGAGCAGGAGGGAAGGAGCCCCACGGAGGGATTCTTACAGCTTGTAAGAAACACAGAGAAAGGTCAGGCTGCTGCCAGGTCAGTCCCCTACATTGAAGCCGTTCGCGCTGCCACCCTGCCCACCTGCCCAAGGAGACTTCATGAGCCACTCCGCCCTTCTGATCGCCTTCGTGTGCACCCTCAGCCTGGCGGCCGCCGGCAAGCAGCCTGCGGCGACCTACACCTTCCCCACCTCCGGCGAGAAGGTCTACCAGGCCTACTGCGCCAGCTGCCACGGGGCCAAGGGCCTCGGCGACGGCCCCGTGGCCTCCAGCCTGAAGGCACCCCTGCCCGATCTGACGACCCTGACCCGGCGCAACCAGGGCAAGTACCCGGATGCGCGGGTGGCGGAGAACATCCAGGGCGAGGCCCTGAGCCATGCCCACGGCACCGCCGACATGCCCGTCTGGGGTCCTGTGTTCCGCACCCTCGACAGCCGCAGCGAAGGCGCCACCAAGATCCGCGTCTACAACCTGGTCAAGTACATCGGGACGCTCCAGGCGAAGTAGGCTGAGCCACTCGCGCCACCCCTCGGGCAAAATCCACCCCGAGGTCGTCATTCCCTGGCTATAGTGGTTCCCCGGGGGCCCGCAAGCCACGCCCCGCTGGAGGACCCATGCGCACCCCCCTCGTCTGCCGAATCTGGCTGGCAGTCTCTCTGGCCGCAGCGCCCCTGGCGGCCCAGACCCTGCCCATCGTGGAGAAAACCCTCTCGAACGGCATGCGGCTGGTGATGGTGGAACGCCATGACCAGCCGACCATCTCCCTGGGCTGGATGGCCCGGGTGGGCAGCGCCGACGAGCGCCCGGGCATGACCGGCATCGCGCACCTCTTCGAGCACATGATGTTCAAGGGTACCCGCACCATCGGCACCCGGGATGCGAAGCGGGACGGCGAGCTGAACGCCCTGCAGGACCAGGTCCAGGTCGGCATCCGCGAGGAGATGGCGATTCTGCGCGAGCGGCAGCGGCGGGGCGAGATCACCAGCATGATGGATCCCAAGGCCCGGACGCCCCGGCTCCAGGAACTGATCAAGGCCTTCGACCGCCTGGTTGAGGAGCAGCGAGGCCTCGTCGTCAAGGACGAGATGGACAAGCTCTACAGCCAGGCCGGCGGCACCGGCCTCAATGCCAGCACCAGCCAGGACCGCACCTTCTACATCACCAGCCTGCCCTCCAACAAGCTGGAGCTCTGGATGTGGCTGGAGTCCGACCGCCTGGCCAACCCCGTGTTCCGGGAGTTCTACAGCGAGCGGGACGTGATCCTCGAAGAGCGCCGCCAGACGCTGGAGAGTCGGCCCGGCG
>CAIPAY010000188.1 GCA_903863195.1 uncultured Holophagaceae bacterium | reverse complement strand
GCCCAGGTCCACGAAGATGGTGCCGATGCCGGTGCCCGCCAGCAGGTTGTTCATGTCGTTGTTGGCCCGGGAGAGATCCGCCACCTTGCTCTGCAGCTCGCCATTGACCGTGGAGAGCTCCTCGTTGACCGACTGCAGCTCTTCCTTGGAGGTCTCCAGCTCCTCATTGGTGGATTGCAGCTCCTCGTTTACCGACTGCATTTCCTCGTTGGAGGATTTGAGATCTTCGTTGGAGGTCTCCAGCTCCTCTTTGGTGGTCTGGAGGTAATTATCTTTGGCCTGTAATTCCAGCTTGAGGGCTAGGAGGCGCGCATCGAGCGCCATGGCTGGGTCTGCGGGCTCCGACTGCGGCTCAGGCACCGCCACCGCCGGGGGCGGAGCTTCCTCCAGCACGATCAGGTACAAGGCTGCCTCCAGCGCCTGAGACACCTGGCTGGCCTGGCGGGGCGCCAGCGGGCGGACGCTCAGGTTGACGTCGGTGAAGTGGCCATTGGTCTTGACGCGCAGCCCCGGACAGGTCACAGGCTCCTTGGTCGCTACGGCAGCGTGGAAGGCCACGGCCAGCTCGCGCTGCAGGCCTTCACGCGCCATCTTCAGGATGTTGGGGAGGCCGACCTCCCCGGTGGGCAGCTCCAGGTACATCCCGGCCCGGCCATGCATGTACAGGATGTCGCCCTGGCCATTGACCAACACACCTGCCGGGGTGACCTCCCGGAGGAGGGCCCGCTCTGTCAGCTCCCGCAGCGGCAGCTTCGCGGGGAAGCCCGTCCTGGCCGCGGCCTGGGGCAGGGTGGCGTGAATGGCCGTCATGGGCGGGAGAAACTTGCCGAGGGCCGCCCGGTGGCCGCTGCGGAAGTCTTCCAGGCGCTGGAACAGCTTCGCTTTGCGGTCCAGCACGACAAAGAGATTCGCCTGGTCGCCCACGGTTTCCGAGGTCCCCAGGAAGAGCACGCCACCGGGGTTCAGGGCGTAGTGGAACAAGGGGATGAGCTTCTTCTGCAGGTCGCCGTCCAGGTAGATCATGAGGTTCCGGCAGCTGACGAGATCGAGCTTGGAGAAGGGCGGATCCTTGATGACGTTGTGTTCGGAGAAGACGACCGTGTCCCGGATGCCTTTGTGGATGCGGTAGGTCAGGCCATCGGGCTCGGCCACGAAGAACCGCGCCAGGCGCTCCCTGGACAGATCGACGGCGATGCTGGCCGGGTAGAGGCCCGCCCGGGCCGTGGCCAAGGCCCGGCTGTCGATGTCTGTGGCGAAGACCTGGAGGGTGTAGCCCTGTTTGATGGCCTCGATGCGCTCCTGCAGCAGGATGGCGATGGAGTAGGCTTCCTCGCCCGTGGAGCAGCCGGGGCACCAGACCCGGATCACCGACCCTGCGGGTTTGTCGAGGAAGAGCTTGGGGATGCCCAGTTCCTCGAGGGCCTGGAACGCCTCTGTGTCCCGGAAGAAGTTGGTAACGCCGATCAGCAGATCCCGGAAGAGCGCCTCCACCTCCGGGGGCGTCCGCTGCAGGAACTTGACGTAGCCCTCCATGGAATGGATCAGATGCACAGCCATGCGACGCTCGATGCGGCGCTGGAGGGTGCTGGGCTTGTACTGGGAGAAATCGTGCCCCGTCTGGGACCGCAGCAGGATGAAGACCTTCTTCAGGGCGTTCTCCAGCTTGGGCGTCTGCGGGAGCGCGGCCCGGGAGGCGGGGTGGCCGTGGGCATGAGCGGCGTAGGCCATGAGCTGGGCGGCCATCTCCCCGGGCGGCAGCTCATAATCCACCAGGCCCGTGGCGAGGGCATTGCGCGGCATGCCGTCGAACTCGGTGGACTCCGGGCTCTGGGCCATGATCATGCCGCCCTCGCCCTTGATGGCCCGCACCCCCAGGGTCCCATCGCTGCCGGTGCCTGACAGCACGATGCCGATGGCCTGCTCGTGCTGGTCCTGGGCCAGGGAGCGGAAGAAGAAGTCGATGGGCAGGCGCTGGCCGCGGGGCGCGGCGGGTTCCATCAGCTGCAGCGTGCCATTCAGGAAGGCCATGTCATGGCCCGGCGGAATGATGTAGGCGCAGTTGGGCTGGACGACCACCCCGTCCACCACCTCAAAGACCTGCATGCGGGTGTAGCGCTGGATGAGCTCCGTGAGGATGCTCTTGTGGTCCGGGGCCAGGTGCTGCACCAGCACGAAGGCCATGCCGGGTTCCACCTCGGCGGGCATGCCCGAGAAGAACGCCTCGAAAGCCCCCAGGCCGCCGGCGGACGCACCAATGCCCACGATGGGGAAAGGACTCGAAGGGTGCCGAAGGGACGGCAGCCCCGCCGAGGCTGCTGCCTCGGCCTTGGGCGTCCGTTCGGGTTCGGGTGCTTTCTTGCGGGCCATGGCCTTCCCCAGCTACAGAGGATCATGCGCCGAATCCGGCGAATCCGCAGGGTTATTGCTTTCCCGATCAGCAGACAACCTCAGCAAAAAAACGGATCTTCCGGGATTCCCGGGATGATCCTCGGCCACGCACTTGCAGGCATCCCCGTCCATCCCATTGATCCCCGTCATGCTTTTGCTTTCTGGGACGGAATGCCAGGCCGAAGGTTCAAAGACAAGTGCATATTGGACGGGGATAAAAACGGATGAACGGGGATAACTGCCAAGAGGCGCCGAAAGCAGGCCCTTGCAGGGGTCGGTCGGAACCTATCGGCACCATCCGTTTCCTCTGCCGTTGGCGGCTCTTCTTCCCCGGAAATCCCGGATGAACCCAAAAAACAAACCGCAGATGCCGCAGATGACGCAGATGCCTTTTCAGAAGGAATTCACAACGCTGAGGAGAGTTGGTGTCACGCCTCGGGCACGAGGTCCACGAGGAGGCCCAGGAGCTGGCTGCCGGAGGGGTCGATCTGCACGGGGAGGGGCTTGGCCAGCTTCAGCTGGCGCTTGCTCAGCCAGCTCGCGGGGAGCTGCAGGCGGTAGCTGCCGGGGGGGATGTCGGCGAAGTCGAAGTAGCCGTCGAAGGAAGATACCTGCCGCTGCACCACGCGGTCCTTGGCATCCACCAGCTCCAGGGTGACCCCGGCCAGGACCTTGGCGCCCGCGGGGCCCCGGGTGCGCAGCGTGCCCGCCACCTCGCCGAAGGCCACCACCGGGAAGACCGCCTGCAGGGGCAGGCCGGGCCGGGGGACGAAGCGCAGGCCCTTGCGAACCGGCTGCAGGGAGGGGTCCTCCAGGTCGTTGATGTTCAGGGCCAGGTCCACGTCGCGGTTGGCGGGCAGGTGCATCAGCAGGGCGTGGCCGGTGGCGTCGGTCTTGACCTCCTGCGGAACGCCGTCCACCAGGAAGCCGACCCCTTCGACGGGCTTCTCGTCGGCGTCCATGATGCCGTTGCCGTTGCGGTCGATGAAGACCAGCACCGCGGCGCTGCCCGCGGCGGCCACGGGCTTGGGATCGGTGTGCCACTGCTTGGTGGAGGGATCCTGGCCGAGGCTGGTCCGGAGCTGGACACCGATGGTCCAGCCGCCCTGGCGGGCCCAGCCGATGCTGCCGCCGAAATCCAGCCCGCGCAGGGTGCTGCGCAGGCCGGCGTTGAGGCGGAGCTGGCGGCTGGCCAGGGACTGGGAGAGGCCCAGCTGTACCTGGTGGTTGCCCGCCCACAGCGAGTCCATCGAGACCGCCAGGGTGTCCAGGGTGCCCTTGGGGCTGACGGAGTAGCCCGCCTGGCCCTGCACCATCCAGCCCCCCAGGATCTTGCGGCCGAGCAGCTCGCCGCCGAGGTTCCGCGTCCCCGCGTAGTCCTGGAGGACAAGGCTGTTGGTGAGGTAGAGGCCCTGGTAGTTGTGGCCTTCCTTCAGCGCGATCTGGGTCTCGGCGAGGCCCGTGCTGAAGGTGTCCTGCTTGACCTCCAGCCGCACGTTGCTGAGGCCTTCGCCCCAAGTCTGCAGGCCGCCCGAGAGGCTGCCCTGGGTGCGGCTCTTGAGGAAGCCGCGGTCGGCCTGGAGTACCTCGCTGTTGAAGCTGCGCCCTTCGAGGTGGCGCAGGTTCCACACCAGGCGGTCCCACTTGCCCTTGGCGCTGGCCTCGAAGAGGTCCCCGCCCTGGGCATCGTGGGTCCAGTCCGCCTGGTAGCCCACACCGGAGACCTGGCCCCGCGCTCCGGACTGGGTGTAGGTCTTGGCGGCGCTGCCGAAGGGGAAGTCCACCACCGAGAGGAAGGGCACAAAGGAGCGATCCACGCCCCAGTCGAAGGTGGCCTGGGCCCGGGAGGCGCCCTTGCCCTCCGGGTGGTCGTAGGAGAGCTTGTAGCGCAGGAAGCCGCCGCTGCCGAGGCCGGGCTCGGACAGCACCGAGAGGCGCTCCTCCCGGCGCTGGCCCAGGGGCCCGTGGAAGACCAGCAGGAACTCGTTGGCGCCCGGGTCCAGGGGCACGTCCGGGAAGGCGTAGCGGCCATCGGCCCGGCTGCTCTGGTAGCCCTTCAGGATGCCGTTGTGGAACAGCTGCACATCCCAGTCCAGGGGCAGCTCGCCCTGGAAGCTCTTGCGATCGAAGTACTGATCCTGGTTCAGGGCGAAGTTGCTCAGCAGTACGCCGTTGCCGGTGGTGCTCTTGCTGACGTATTCGATGCCCTGCACGTCCAGGCGGCCGACCACGGCCTCCCGCGCGCCCAGGGGGCCGAGCAGGTGGCCATCGGGGTCCCGGCGACCCAGGCTGCCGCGGAACAGGGTGCCCGGGCCGCTGAAGTCGGTGCTCAGGTAGGCCGTGGCCTGGGACCAGAGCAGGTCCGCGGACATGAAGGTCGTCGCGGTGCCCGCGCCGTGGGCCGTACCGTTCTGCGTGCTGCCCGCCCAGCTCAGGCTCTGGTCCACGAAGGGCGCCGCGATGGGCGCGTAGGGGTGGGCCTGGGGGTCGTAGGCGATGCGCACCGGCCCGTGGCCCGACGAGAGCATGGCGTCCTTCTCGCGCTTCCACCGGGCCTGCACCGGCAGCTGGCGGAGGGGCCGGATCTCGAGGGTGGCGGAGTCCGCGTTCAGCTTGGACAGGAGCGGCAGCCAGACGGTCAGGGACCGCAGCTCCACGAAGCACTCCTCGCCCTCGAAGAAGACCGTGTCGGCCTCGAAGGAGAAGGTCTTCCCCTCGGCCTGCACCGTGCGTTGCTTCAGGTCCAGCTTGAAGCGGTTCTTCTCTTCGATGACGAAGCCTTCCGCGAGGCCCGCGACGGGGTCCACGGTGATGGCCAGGTAGAGCTGGCGGGCCAGCTCGCCGAGCGGTATCCAGGTGGCGTCGCCCTGCTGCTGCACCAGGAGCGGATCGCCCATGGCCTGGATGCCCACCTGCACGGTCAGGATGCTGATCTTGCGGGGCTCGGCCGGCTTGCCCTGCCCGAAGAGCGCTGCCGCGAGGCAGACTCCGAGCAGGGACTTGCGCAGCCGCGACATGG
>CAIPAY010000187.1 GCA_903863195.1 uncultured Holophagaceae bacterium | reverse complement strand
GGGAACAGGAGATCATCCTGGAGAACGCCAACGTCGGCATCTCCCTGGTCGTGGACCGCCGCCAGATCTGGATCAACCGCTGGATGGGCAAGGTGTTTCAGTATCCCCTCGAGGAGCTGGAAGGCCACGACACCCGGATGCTCTTCCCCTCGCAGGAGGCCTACGAGCAGGTGGGCCGGGACGCCTACCAGGTGCTCGCCCGGGGCGAGAACTACGAGACGGTGCACAAGCTCGTGCGCCGCGACGGCTCCCCCATCTGGATCCACCTCAACGGCAAGGCCGTCGACCCTCCGGATCTGAGCCGGGGCACCCTGTGGATCCTCTCCGATGCCACCGCCCAGAAGGAGGCAGAGGACGCCCTCCGGGCGGACGAGGCCCGCTTCCGATCCATGTTCGAGTCCCACAGCGCCGTGATGCTCCTCGTCGACCCCGAGGACGGCCAGATCCAGGACGCCAACCCTGCAGCGGCGGCCTTCTACGGCTATGACCGAGAGCGCCTCCGGGGCATGAACATCGCCGACATCAACACCATGCCGCCAGAGCAGATCGCCGAGGAGATGCGGCGCTCCACCGGCATGCAGAAGCGGACCTTTGTCTTCACCCACCGCCTGGCCAGCGGCGAGATCCGGACCGTGGAGGTGAACTCCTCGCCCACGACCATCCTCGGCCGACAGGTGCTCTTCAGCATCATCCAGGACATCACCGAGCGGGCCAACCTTGAGCTCGAGATCCGCCTCAGGCAGGCCCTGCTTGAGGAGCTGAACCGCTCCCTGGATGACCGCGTCAACCAGGCCCTGGAGGAGATCCGCACCAAGGACCAGATGTTGATCACCCAGGGGCGCCAGGCCGCCATGGGCGAGATGATCGGCAACATCGCCCACCAGTGGCGCCAGCCCCTGAACGCGCTGGGCCTGCTGCTCTCGAACCTCAAGGACGCCTACGCCTTCGGAGAGATGCAGCCTGAGCTGCTCGACAAGTCCGTGGCGGACGGCACGGCCCTCGTCCAGAAGATGTCCTCCACCATTAACGACTTCAGGAACTTCTTCAGACCCGAGAAGGAGAAGACCGTTTTCTCCGTCCAGGCCCAGATCCAGCAGGCGGTCACCCTGGTTGCCGCCGGCTTCCGCAATGCCAGCATCACCATCGAGCTCCATGTGCCCCAGGACCTGCAGCTGTTCGGCTTCCCCAACGAGTTCTCCCAGGTGATCCTCAACCTCCTCAGCAACTCCCAGCAGGCCATCCAGCAGTCGGGCCAGCGGGCGGGCCTGGTCAGCCTGACCACCTCGGAGGCCCAGGGGATGGGCTGCCTGAGCGTGCAGGACAATGGCGGGGGGATCCCGGTGGAAATCCTGGACAAGATCTTCGAACCCTACTTCTCGACGAAGGAAATGGGTACCGGGATCGGACTCTACATGTCAAAGCAGATCATCGAGCGCAATATGGACGGGCGGCTGGAAGGCCACAACAAGGGCGCTGGTGCCGAGTTCGTCATCCGCCTTCCGCTCGCAGGAGGTACCCATGAGCCGTGACATCCAGGATGCCGAGTTCCTGAAGTCACTTACCGCGCTCTATGTGGAGGACGACGACCTGGGCCGCGCCCAGACCGAGATGTTCCTCAAGCGCCGGGTCGGCACGCTGATCACCGCGGTCAACGGCGCCCAGGGCCTGGAGATCTTCCGCACGCAGCCTATCCAGATGGTGATCACGGACGTGCTCATGCCCGTCATGGACGGCCTGGCCATGGCCGAGGAGATCCGGAAGCTGTCCCCCACCGTGCCCATCATCGTGACCACCGCCTTTGAGCAGACGGACTACCTGCTGAAGTCCATCGAGATCGGGAT
>CAIPAY010000186.1 GCA_903863195.1 uncultured Holophagaceae bacterium | reverse complement strand
TTTCTGGAGGGCCTTTGATTATGCCGATCGCGAAATCGGGGGAACCCAAGTCCTGCAGGGCACCCCCCGTTCCGAGCAAGGTCGACGCGGCATAATCGGGGACGCGGCATTACGCCTGTGAAGCCGTTGTAAAACGGGCCATCGTGCACCGCAAGAATTCTCTGTACTACCGCTCCGCAACAGGCGCTCGGGCTGGAGACACCTTCATGAGCCTGATCCACTCGGCGGAACTGAACGGAGTCGAGCCGTTCGAGTACCTGATCGAGTTGCTGAAGCACCCGGAGGAAGTCGAGAGCGAACCTGGACGGTGGATGCCATGGAGCTATCCGCACCCACCCAGTTCGGCCTGACCGCGACCCCAATTCGCCAAATTTGGGTTGAGTCGAAGACACTCAAGTGCGCCCTATTTGGCCAAATTCGTTGCTTCCCGTTGGGTCAGGCAGTGCTGCCGGAAAGACACGATACAAGTGCCTCAGATTGCGGGAAACTTTGCCCTCTCCCCTGCACCTATCTTTTCGACACCTTGCTCTACAAGGGGCCTTGCTCTGCGGTGATTGAATCTTGCGGTGGGCGTCCAGGACTAGCGTCCTGCACATGCAATGGCAAAGGGAATAGACCCTTCTATATGAATGATACAAAGCATACTGAAACACAATATTGATTGGGTGAACCCATCACCACCCTCCTGAAAGCAGGCATGAAGAATTTCCTTTGTTCCTTCCTTTTATTCACCCAAGCCTTACTTGGACAATCGGGCTCTGTTCGTGCTTGGGGGCGGGAGTGGGTGGTACTGGGCGAGGCTGTCTATACCCGGTCGGAGGCACAGCCTCAATTTCTGCAAGCCAAGGGTATCCCCCTGCTCCCGGCCAGCAAGGCGCCGGGGATGATCGACCGAACCTTTGATGGGGACCGCCTCTACCAGGCCGAGTTCTTGACAGCGAAACTTTTCAGTGTTCGTTGCGCCGAGGTGATCTCTCAGCAGGAGGGACCCGTCTGGTATTGGCATCCCCCCATCCAGTTCAAGGATGAGGCGCTCCACCTGCTGGCCGCCTCTGCTGGCCGCTTCCTCCTGGGGGTGAGGGTTGCCAAAGACGGGACTAGCCCTCCTGTGTTCCGGGTGGATGTGGTGGAATGGCCCAGTCAGAATCGTCGAACCCTGTTGGAATTGCAGGATGCCCATCGGAATCTTCGGGCAGTCGCCATCGCGGTGGATGGTGAATTCTTTCTTTTCCTCACCAATGGATCTCTCTACCGCATTGACCCGGCAGCTGGCTCTCCCACAAACCTGGAGTGCGACCTGTTCCGGCGGCTCACTCCGCGGTTCACCGAATCGGTCAGCTCGTCACCTAAGAGCCCCGATCAGCCTCCTTCGTTCCTTTCACCGCCGTTCTGCTCCACTTCGGGGGAAATCTTCGTTCCCGCAATGGTCCGGCAATTAAATCGATATTCAGAGAACTTCGCGAGAAACCTGTTTGCATCCCTTCCGGCCGAGGAACAGCGGCGGTTGGTTGAGGTAGGCCGATGGCCCCTGAAGCCGCAGGACTACGAGGGGTCTGAATATGTGGCCCTCATGCTGCGCTTTGATCCAGCTTCCCGAACCCTGTCTTCGGTTCCACCCAAGACCTTGGGGAATCTGGTGAGGGAAATGCCCGAGACGGAACAATGGCTCTGGGCCGAGGGTCGCTTGCCTCCGCTGACCGTGGATGTATCCGGAAAGTTCCTTGCCTTGGGGTCCGTCCCCCTACTTGAGAAGGAAGGACCTGCCCTCATCAAGGCTGTGGTTCCCTAGTGAGATCCCCTAACCATGAGACTCGGGGGCCTGGAGGGAACCCTAGCCCTGGAACCGCACCGGCGGGGCCTCCAGCAGCAGGGGCTCGCCGGTGACGGGGTGGTTGAGGCCCAGGCGCCAGGCGTGGAGCCAGAGGCGGTCCGAGGGGGCGCCGCCGTAGAGGCCGTCGCCCAGAATGGGGTGGCCCAGGTGGACGAGGTGCACGCGGATCTGGTGGGTGCGGCCCGTGTGGATGCGCGCCACGACCCAGTGGCCGGGCACCAGGCCTGCGGTCTCTTCGGCGGTGGCCGGGCGGAAGTCCGTGTGGGCGGACTTGGGCTCCATGAGGTCCCCCTCGCAGCCGAAGCGGCCGGGATCCGCGCCCCGCAAGCGGCCGATGGGGACCTTGACCGTGCAGGCCTCCAGGGGCTCTGAGAGCCGCGCCAGGTAGAGCTTCACCAGGTCCCGGGAGGCGAAGGCCTCGGCCAGGCCCTTGTTCGCCTTGGGATCCTTGGCCAGCACCAGCAGGCCCGAGGTGCCCTGGTCCAGGCGGTGGTGCAGGAAGGTCTGCAGGTCCGGGCGCTGGGCCTTCAGCAGGGCCAGCAGGTCATGGCGATCCGTGGCCCAGGTGCCCTGGGTGGCGATGCCCGCGGGCTTGTCCACGGCGATGAGCCAGGCGTCCTCGAAGACGATAGGAATGGGCGTGGTCGGCACCGGCGGCAGGTCCGGATCGTAGGCCACGCGGACCTCGAGGCCCGGCTTCACCAGCTTGCCCGCCACCTTCACCCGCTTGCGGTCCACCTGGACGCCGCCCAGCTTGAGGGCCTCCCGGGCCGAGCGCCGGGACAGCTCCGTGCGCTTGGCAATGAGCTGATCCAGGCGCAGCTCCGCGTCTTCGGGGGTCACGGTGAAGGTCCATTTGCTGAGCGCCATGGTTCCAGCTTACGGGGGCTTGGCGCTGGACTGCGAAAAAGCGGTAGGGCAACCACTCTCGCAGAGCGCGCGGAGAAGGCAGGGGTGGCGGAGAAGGACTGAGTCGATAAAATCCGAGAGGATCCGAAGAAAATCCTTCAATTCCGGCTGGCAGGGGACTAGGCTTGCCCCCAGCTTTCAGGTCTCCAGGTTCTGAGTCTCAAGATCCAGGGCCGTTCCCCAACCCCTTTCAGGAGGTCCCCATGAATCCCAAGACCAACAGCGAAGAGCCGGACGGCACCGCGCCCGAAGGCACCGAGGAGAAGCCGACCGAGAGCCTGGCCGATCAGGTCAACACCCCTCAGGGCATCGGCGGCACGGGCACCATCAAGGTCACAGGCTGAACCGCGCTTTCCGGTTACGGAAAAAGATCAAATCTAACCACCGATGAACACCGATAAATGCTGATTAAAAGCTGATAAATAAAGAATTATATAAATGTTTTTACCTGGTTATCGGTGCTCTGCCAAATTTGGCTTGCAAGGATCTCCACCAAGGACACGAAGCACAGACCCAAAGGGCACGAAGGCGCAGTCATCGCGCCGACAGGGCCTTCGGGCCTGCGGCCCCCGGTCGCGTGCGACCGGCCAAGGGGGCGGCGGCTGGAACGGCTTTTTGGGCCGCAGCCAGCCGCCGCCCCCTAGGAGATGCCCGAGGTGAGTCCGGGCGCATTCGTGTGCTTCCTGCGCCCGCAGGGCGTCTTCGTGTGCTTCGTGGAGCGCCTTTTTTGCGGAGTCTGGCCGATAACCAGGTCAGCCTTTATCGGTGTTTATCGGTGGCTGATTTTTTTATGAGTTTCAGCCGGTGATCAGTTCCTAGGGCTGAGCCAGGGCCCTGGCCTGCTGGGCTGCGGTCCGCCAGGTG
>CAIPAY010000185.1 GCA_903863195.1 uncultured Holophagaceae bacterium | reverse complement strand
CGATCTGCCCATCATGACCCGCGCCCCAATTTCCTGGACCACCAGGAGGGGGTAATTAATGCGAAGCATAGAAGCAAGCCGCTGCGAAGCAGCCGGCGAAAGGGGGCAACTCATTTCATGCTGCTGCTCCAAGCGCCAGCGGGTCGTGTGGGGAACGCGTAGCGTTCTCCAGCCAGGGGCCGAGGGGGTGGGAAGGGTGTTGACCCGAAGGGCGGGCGTCAGCCCGTTTCCTGTGGACCCGGAGGGCGAGCGCAGCTCGTTCCGCGGAGCGGAATCCAGCAGGAAATCCAGCGCCCTTTCCATGCCCGAGCACAGCCCGCGGAGGGTGGGTCGGCGCCTTGAGGACCGGCAGAGGGGGGGTCTGGGGGGGATTTTTGAAATCTCCTCAGCCAGGTCTATGGCCCTGGTTGGGGCCACACTCGGACCTGGAGGTGGCAATGGCCGCTGATATTCAGCGCTGGAGCAAGCGCCAAAAGATGGAGGTCGTGCTTCGGCTTCTCAGGGGCGAGTCCCTGGATGATGTATCGCGGGATGTGAAGGTCGAGATCAGTCGCCTGGAGGAATGGCGAGCCAACGGCCTCCACGGGCTCCAGGAGGCCCTGAAGGAGCGCGGGGGGGATCCCATGCAGGCTCAACTCAACGAGGTCAACCGCCGCCTAGGCGAGCTGATCATGGAGAACGAGCTGCTTCGGATCAAGGCGAGCCGGGCGCCTGGTTTTCCTTTGGGGAGGTCGAGGAAATGAGCGCGTCGATCTCTCCTGGAACGGGTCAGCGCTATGGGATGCGGCGCGTCTGCCGGGTCTGTGGGGCCCCCCGGGCCACTGTCTACTTCCGCCGTCTGGTCCGTCCGGAGCCGCAGAAACGTGGCCCCAAGCCCCTCATCCCAGATGCCGTTCTACTCCCCATGATCCGCGAGGATCTCGCCACCTCGCCCTTTCGCGAGGAGGGGCACCGGAAGGTCTACTATCGGCTGAAGTTCGTTCGGAAGGTGAGGGTTGCCCCCAAGCGGATCCTGCGGCTGATGCGCGAGAACAACCTGCTGTCGCCGAACAGGGCCCCAAAGGGTGAACCCAAGGCTCACGATGGTTCAATCTCCACGAACAAGCCGCTGGAGATGTGGGGCACCGATGGGACCATGGCCCAGACGGTGAAGGAAGGAACCGTCTGGATCTTTGGTGCCGTCGAGCACTGGAATGCAGAGTGCGTGGGCATTCACGCCTCAAAATCCGGGGACCGGTTCGAGGCCATGGAGCCGATCCGTCAGGGCATCAAGAAGTTCTATGGCAGCCTCACGGCCAAGATTGCCGCAGGCTTGGCCCTGCGTAGCGACCACGGTTGCCAGTACACCTCTGACCACTTCCAGATGGAACTGAGGCATTTCGGCATCCGCCAAAGCCTCGCCTATGTCGCCGAGCCCCAAACCAATGGCGTCGCGGAGCGGTTCTGGAAGACGCTCAAGAAGCAGGTCCTCGAAGGGCAGATCTACCAGACCCTCGATGAGCTGAGGAAGGCCCTGAGGACTTTCGTAGACCTCTACAACCGCCACTGGCGCCTCGAAAAGCTAGGCGGACGCACACCCGAAGAAGCCCGACAAGACTGGCTCACCAAGCAGGCTGCCTGATGCTAAAGTCTGGTCTAAACAACCGGGCGCGGTACAAAAAGAAGAGGCCCCGCATGCGGGGCCTCTTCTTGTTTGGATTATGGCGTCAATCGCCTAGGACCGCCGTGGAGGCCGGGGCCGCCGGGGCCGGTCATCGCGGCTGGGGGCGTCGCCTTCAGGCTCATCGACCATGCCCTCGGGCTTAGGGATGAGGGCTTTGCGGCTGAGCTTGATCTTGCCGCTCTTCTCGTCGATGCCGATGCACTTGACCATGATCT
>CAIPAY010000184.1 GCA_903863195.1 uncultured Holophagaceae bacterium | reverse complement strand
GATTGCCCACGCCATGGACATGCCCGTGGGCAAGGTCCGCAAGGTGATGAAGATCGCCCAGGAGCCCATCTCCCTGGAGACGCCCATCGGCGAGGAGGAGGACTCCCATCTGGGGGACTTCATCGAGGACAAGACCGTGGTGTCGCCCGTGGAGCAGGTCGTTCAGCAGCGCCTCAAGGAGACGGTCCGCAACGTCCTCAACACCCTCAGCGAGCGCGAAGAGCGCGTCCTCCGCATGCGCTTCGGCGTGGGCGACGACGGCTCGGAGCACACCCTAGAGGAGGTCGGCAGCGAGTTCGCCGTCACCCGCGAGCGCATCCGCCAGATCGAGTCCAAGGCCCTGCGCAAGATTCGCCATCCGCGCTACTCCAAGACCCTCAAGGCCTTCCTGGGCTGACAGCGCACTTCACCGGACCTAAAAAGCCCCGCCCCCGCGGGGCTTTTTAGGTCATTCTTGGACCATTGCTGCGGAGCCCCAAAAAGTGCTTTCCAAGGACCAGACCCTGGGCAAATACCAGATCCTGGACCGCCTCGGGTCCGGGGGCTTCGGCGCGGTGTACCTGGCCCTCGACACCTGGGTGAACCGCAAGGTGGCCCTGAAGGTGCCGCACCAGCAGCAGGATGAGATCGTGGACATGCTGAAGGAGCCGCGCATCATGGCGGGCCTGAAGCACCCGAACATCGTCGAGCTCATCACCGTGGAGCGGAAGAACGGCATCTTCTTCATGGTGCTGGAATACGTGGAGGGCGAGAGCCTGGACCGCATGATCCGCCGGGAGCGCACCCTGCCGCCCACCCGGGCCCTGGAGATCGGCCTGGATGTCTGCAGTGCCATCGCCTTCGCCCACGGCCACCAGATCCTCCACCGGGACCTGCGGCCCGCCAACATCCTGGTCAACCAGGCCGGCGTGGCCAAGGTCACAGACTTCGGCACCTCCCGGGTGCTGGAGCTGCAGCACGTCCCCTATGCGCCCACCCGCATCGGCTCGCCGCCCTACATGGCACCGGAACACTTCCGCGGCCGCGCCGTCTTCCAGTCGGATCTCTGGTCCCTGGGCATCACCCTCTACGAGATGCTCACGGGCACCGTCCCCTTCTACGACGCGGACCCGCTGAAGATCGCCCAGGCCTTCACGAGCCAGCAGATCACGGCGCCCCACCTGCGCAACCCCATCGTCCCCAAGGCCTTCTCCGAGGTCGTGATGAAGGCCCTGGCCGTGAACCTGGGCGAGCGCTTCCTCTCGGCCCAGGCATTCCTCGAGGCGCTGCGCCGCCTGAAGGAGAACGTCGCGCGGGAGACCCGCCCCCTCGGCACGGCCGTGCTCTCGTCGTCCTCCTCGGGTCCGCACCCCTCCCTGCGGGCCTCCACCCAGGCCCGGCTCTGCCGGTTCTGCTACCGGCAGATGCCCCGCATGACCCTGGTCTGCCCCAGCTGCGGTGAAAAGAACTGATGAGCTGGCAACCCACCAAAGACGCTGTAAAGCGGCTCTGGGGCCGGCGCTGGATTCGTCGGGTGAGCTACGCCGTGGTGGCCGGGGCCACGCTGTTCACCGGCGGCCCCTGGCTGGCCACGCGGCCCGTGGTGGTCCGCTGGGCCCTGGGCCACCTGGACCGCCTGGCTCAGGAGGAGACGGGCCTGCCCCTCACCATCGGGCGGGTGGAGCTCCACCCGGGCCGGAGCGCCCTGGTCCTCCACGATGTGCACCTGGGGGGCGACCTGCTCACAGTGGAGCGCCTGGAGGTCCAGGCCGACCTCCTCTCCCTGCTGGGCCCTTCGCACCGCGTCCATGCCCTGCGCGTGGAGCACCCCCATCTGCGCCTGACCGAGGCGGGCCTGCAGGCGATCCACCTCAAGACCCGTCCGCCCCGCACCCAGCCCCTGCCCCACTTCCACCTGGACCTCCTCAGCCTCAGCGGGGGTGAGCTCACGCTGCCGGAACCCCTGCGCGGCATCCCCGCCCTCCACTACCAGTTCGAGCTGAAGGGCGTCGGCCAGGGGCCCAACCAGATCCGCCTTGATCTGACCGGCCCCCAGCTGGCCGTGAAGGGGCCCCGCGGCTGGGAGAAAGGCCGACTCGACCTGCACGGCGAGGTCTCCGAGCCGGCCCTGGTGCTCCACGAGGCCTACCTGCGGCTGGAGGATAGCCAGGTGCGCCTGAACGGCCGCTACACCGCCGCCACGCCCAAGAACCCCCAACGCCTGGAGGCCCGCCTCACCGGCGTCCTGGACCTGGCGGATGCGGCCCGCTGGAGCGGGACGTCCCGGCCCCCTCTGACCGGCACCCTGGACCTGGCCGGCACCCTGGCGGGAACCCCCCAGAGACCCACCTGGACCCTCAGCGCCGATGGCCAGGACCTCCGTCCCGCCGGCACGACCTTCCAGCCCGGCGGGCTCGACCTCAAGGCCAGCGGCAGCCTGGAGCGCGCCCAGGTGGACAGCCTCCGGTGGTCCTCCCCCCAGGGCGACCTGGAGGCCCAGGGCGCCTGGTCCCTCAACGCCCCCCTCCAGGCCCGGCTCCAGGGCACCAACCTCGACCTGACCACCCTGGGGAGGCTGCTCCGCGTACGGGAGCTCGAGGAGACGCGGGGCTCCCTCCAGGCCGAGTTCCAGGGTCCCCGGGCCGGGGACGCCCTCGGTCGCCTGGACCGCTGGCAGGGCTCCTTCCAGCTGGGCCTGCTCCAGCGCGGGGCAGAGTCTGGCGGCCTCAAGGCCACCCTGGACCGGGGCCAGCTAACCCTCGAGAACCTCCGCCTGGACCTGGCGGGCCTCAAGGCCGAGGGCACCGGCCGCGCCACCCTGGGCGCTCGCGGCCTGACCCTGGTCGACGCCGAAGGCAGGGCCGAGGTCGGAGCGGACCAGGTGGCCCACACCCTCAGCACCTGGAGCGTGGTGGACCTGGACATGGCGGGCGCCGCCCAGGCCCAGGCCAGCGTCCGCTGGACCCCGGCCGGCGGCTTCAGCCTCCAGGGCAGCGTGGCCGTGATCAGCCCCCGCTGGCACGGCGCCCAGGCCGACCACCTCCAGGGTCAGGTGGAGATCCAGGGGTCCGACCTCTGGGTCCGGGAGATCCAGGTCCACAAGGGCGAGGGCTCAGGCAGCGGAGACCTTTGGCTCACCTGGCGTCCCCTCCCCTCCGGCCAGTCCCAGATGGACATGTGCTACACCGCCTTCCGGCTCCCTGTGGCCGAGGGGCTCCGGGCCGCCGACCTCAAGACCGCGCAGGGCCAGGATCTCCCCATCACCGGCCTCGGCTCCGGCTGGGTGCGGCTGCAGGGTCCCTTTGCTGACATCACCATGAATGGAAATGCTCAAGTTGAATCTGGTGAGTGTTACGGAATCACAATTCCAGCGGCTTCCTCAGACTTCTGGATGGACATTCCCGCACTCCACCTGAAGCTCTCGAACGTCAAGCTCGCCGAGCGCCCGGACCTCCTGGGGTCTGAGGGCGTCGCCCCGGAGGGCGCCCTGGCGCTCACCGGCCAGGCCGACATGGACTTCCAGCGCTGGACCTGGTGGACGGACCTGCATGGCCGCCTTGACACGCAGCTGCTGGCCCTGCCGGGGCCCCGCCTCCAGGCGCAGGTGGATGCGACCCTGCTGGGGCCCATCACCGCCCCCTTCGGCCCTCTGGACCTTCCAGAAGGGAGCCTCACCCTGAAGCGGGGTCGCCTCTTCTTCGGGGACCGCAGCCTGGACGGCCTCGAAGGGCAGGCCAGCCTGGAGCGGGGCCACCTGGAGGGCCGGTTGGGTGCGGCGGGCCAAGCCAAGCCGCTGCTCGCCTTCCAGGCGGCGCGGCAGGGCCTGGGTCTCGCAGGGGACCTCAGCCTCACCGTGTCCCCGGAGAGTGCGCCCACGGAGACCCTGGCCCGCAGCCTGACCGAAGACCTGCTGGAAGACCTCAGCCTCTCCGCCGCCGTCAAGGGTCGGTGGGACCCCGGGCGGGAGTTGGCCTGGTCCGGCACCCTGGATCGCCTGGCGGCCCGCTTCAGCGCCTTCGAGCTGCACCAGTCCCGGCCCTCGGCTCTCCACGGCAACGCCCAGGGGGCCGTCGTGGACATCGCCCTCGACGGAGGCTCCCGCCTGCAGACCGATGCCGCCAGCGGCCGGGCGGCCCACCTGCGCCTGGCCGGCACGGTTCCCTTCTCAAGCTCCGCGCCCCTGGCGCTCCAGGCCCAGGGCGCCGCGGACCTGGCCCACCTCAAGTCCATCCTCGACCTGGTCATGGAGGTGGATGAATACAACCTGCTCTCCGACCTGAAGGTGCAGGGCACCAGCCGCTTCCGGATCCTGGCCCACGGCACCTACCTCGACCCGCTGCTCGACGGCACCCTCTCCCTGGACAAGGGGCAGGCGCGACTCCGCGGCTACCAGGGCATCGAGGACCTGCAGGCCCAGGTGGTGCTGAAGGACCGGACCATCACCATCCCCGAGGACCAGCCCCTGCGCGGCACCCTGGCCCAGGGGGACCTCCGCCTCAGTGGTGACATGTCCTGGCGCCTGGGAGGCATCGAGACCTATGCCCTCAAGGCGAGCCTGGGCAGCTTCCAACTGCGGGACCTGCCCGACGGACTCGACCTCCAGGGCAGCCTCCAGGCCAGCCTGGAGGGCACCGAGACGGGCGGGGTCCTGAAGGGGAAGCTGCGGGCGGACCGGCTCACCTACCAGACCGAGGTGAAGCTCGCGGACCTCATCCTCCGCAGCGCCCTCAGCGACACCGCCCTGATGGGGCTGGACCTAGACGACCCCCTGGACCGCATCCGCCTGGACCTGGACCTGAACCTGCAGAGCCCCTGGACCTTCGACACCAACCTGCTGAAGCTCGAGGGCCGCACCGAGGGCCCCTTCCAGATCGTGGGCACCCTGGCCCACCCGGTGCCCAAGGGTACCCTGGTCTTCCAGCCCGGTGGCCGCCTCACCAACATCTTCCCCGCGGGCGACATGGTCGTGGACCGGGGGTCCCTGGCCTTCTCCGAAGCCCGGGCGCTGGATCCGGTCATCGCCCTCCAAGGCAGCGTCAGTTCCATCCCAGGCTACACGGTCAACCTCGACATCCGGGGTACGCTGAGCAACCTCACCATCATCCCCACGTCCACGCCCAGCCTGCGCCAGGACGAGATTGTTTCCATCCTCATCAACCCCGGCAACGTGGCCAGCGTGGGCATCGCCGGTGCGACGTCCGGGGCCACCCAGAGCGCCATCACCTCGGGACTGGCCAGTGCGAGCACAGGCCTCCTCTCCACCCTCGCCTTCGCACCCCTGCAGGACCAGCTCCGGCGCACCCTGGGGCTGGACCGGGTGAGTGTCGCCCTGCGTCCCACCGCCCAGGGGACCACCGAGACCGAGGTCACCTTCGGCAAGAGCATCACCCTGCTGGGCCAGCGCAGCGCCGTCGTAGTCTCCCACAAGAAGACCGGGGAGCTGGCCATCACCTCGGGCCAGGTGGAGTGGCGCTTCGGCGGCTTCGTGCTGCAGCTGGGTGCCAGCAAAGGCGGCGGCGTGGGCCTGACCCCCTCGGGCGAGATCCGGCACACCTGGAGCCCCAAGTAATCAGGAGATCCGCATGATCACAGTGAAGTGCTTCGCCCGCTACCGCCCCCTGCTTGGCCTCGACGAAGTGGCCCTGCCCCTGGTCCCCACCCTGGGTGACCTGCTGGCGGACTCCCGCTTCCAGGCCCTGCCCCCGGACGCCCTCCTGGCCGTGAACCAGACCTTCGCCGACCGCAGCACCCCCCTCGCCGACGGCGACGAAGTCGCCCTCATGCCCCCCGTCTCGGGCGGGTGATCCTGGCCTTCCCTAGCGAAAAAAATTCACCACGAGAGATTAGTTTGTCTCGCGCATCGGCACCGCCGATGCCGAGAAGACGGAAAGACCACGAAGAAAGAGTCGGTTTTTTTATCTTTTCTTTGTGCCCTTTGTGTTCTTTGTGGTTAATCCTTCTTTTCTCTTTCCACAGAGTTGGCTGAATGGCGAAGAAAGCCGCTGCCTGGAAGCCCCACCGCTTTGTGGAAGAAGGCCTCAGGGAGAGCAAAAAGGATTGTTTAACCACAAAGAACACAAAGGGCACAAAGAAGGACCTGAAGTCGTTCTTCCTTCGTAGTCTTTCCATCTTTGTGGTGAACGCTATTCAGCCGTCCCTGCGGATCTCGAGGACTTCGCCGCCGGTGAGGCGGAGGAGCTCCTGGAAGCCGGGTTCCTGGCGGAGGCGGTCTTCGGGGCGCTCGGGGGCGGCAGGGGTGCCGTCCCCGTCGAACTCGACCACCACGGACTGCAGGCCGGGCAGCACGGTGCCCAGGGCGGCCAGCAGGTGGGGGCTGGCCTTCTCGCGCTCGAAGTCCTGGAGGGTCTGGCGCACATTGGCCGGGAAGCGGAAGCGCAGCACCGGCGGCTGCCAGGCCAGGTCCGTGGCCAGCTGGGGAGCCGTGGCGAAAGACCGGAGGCCCGTGCCCAGACGCAGGGCCTCGCTGCAGGCAGAGCGCAGCTGAGCCGGGGTGCCAAGGGGCGGTTGCGGCGCCGCGGCCGCGGGCGGCCTGGGAGGGGGGGGAACCGGTGGGGGGGGCGGAGCCGGGGTGGGCCGCCGAGGCCCCTCAGGCGCCGGCGCGACCTGGGGGGCCCGGGGAGGGACCGGCGGCGGACCCGCCACAGGCACGGCCGGCCTGGGAATGGGGTTGGCGGCGGGATTTGCGGCGGCCGTGCCGGAGACCAGCGCATCCAGAGGCGCCAGGTGCGGCAGCTGGGCGGCGGTGATCAGGGCCAGCTCCACCACCACCCTGGGCAGGCTGCTATCCCGCAGGTCTCGCTCGCGGCTCAGCAGCAGGTTCAGCATGCGGGCCCAGCGCAGCAGCTCGTGGGGGCCGCGGTTCGCGCGGGCCTCGGCTTCCAGGCGATCCCGGAAGGCCAGCACCAGCTCGCGCCAGAAGGTGGCCCAGTCCGCGCCCTGGTTGGCCAGCTCGCGGCAGGCCTCTACCAGGGCCGCCGAGTCGCCCACGGCCAGGGAGGACATGACGCCCTGCACCAGGTGGGCGCTGACGATGCCCAGCTGCTCGCGGACCGCTTCCTCCTGCACCTGGCCGTCGCCGGCGGCGATGACGCGGTCGAGGATGGTGAGGGCGTCGCGCATGGAGCCCTGCCCCGCCTCGGCCACCAGCCGTAGGCTGCCGGGCTCCGCAGGAACGCCCTCCTGCTCGCAGACGTGCGCCAAGCGGCCTTCGATGAGACCCACGGGGATGAGGCGGAAGGGGTAGATCTGCACCCGGCTCTTGATGGTGTCCGGGACGTCCTGCAGCTCCGTGGTAGCCAGCACGAAGATGGCGTGGGGCGGCGGCTCCTCGATGACCTTCAGCAGGGCGTTGAAGGCCTCGGTGCTGAGCATGTGCACTTCATCGATGATGTAGACGCGGTAGCGGCAGAAGGCGGGGCGGGTCTGGGCCTGCTCGCGCAGGGCCCGGGCGTCGGCCACGGAGGCTCGGCTGGCGGCGTCGATCTCGACGATGTCCAGGCTGCTGTCCGGCTGCTCGGCCGCGCGGCAGGGATCGCAGACGCCGCAGGGGGTGGCCGTGGGTCCCTCAGCGCAGTTCAGGGCCCGGGCCAGGATGCGGGCGGTGCTGGTCTTGCCGGTGCCGCGCACCCCGGCGAAGAGGTAGGCCTGGTGGATGCGGCCGCTCTCCTTGGCCCGCTTCAGGGCATTGGCCAGGGCCTTGACGCTGCCCTCCTGCCCCACGAGGTCGGACAGGGTGCGGGGCCGGTACTTGAGGGCAAGAGTGGTCATGGTCCCTCAGTCTCCCACAAGGGGCGGGAGGACGTCAGCGTCGAAGAGCCCGGGCTGCCGGGCCAGGCTGGGCGCCACCGCCGAGACCCGCTCAGCGCGGGGCTCCCGGACCTTCCGGGGCGCCGGGAAGGCCGCACGGAAGGCGGCGCGAATGCCCTCCGCATAGTCGCGGTCCAGCACCTGCAGCCAGCCGTGGTCTGCCAGCACCTTGTAGAAGGGATCCCTCTTGAGCAGGCGCAGCCCGCCCACCCAGGCCCCGGCGGCGCCGCTGGCCCGGGCGCGCCGGGCAAAGGCCTGCGGGTCATGCACCGCCATGAGTGGCGTCACCGCCAGGTTCACCGCGATGCCCGCCTTGGCCAGGCGCTCCACGGCGGCCCAGCGGCCGGGAATGGTGGGGGCATGGGGCTCCACCACCTGCCGCACGGTGTCGTCATCGGTGGGGATCGAGAAGCCCACGGTGACGCGGTCGCCGAAGGCGCGGAGCAGGTCCAGGTCTTGCAGGATCAGGGGCGAGCGGGTGTGCAGGAGCACCTCGGTGCTGGGGCAGAGCAGCAGCACCTCCAGGCAGCGCCGGGTCAGGCGGTACTGGCGCTCCAGGGGCTGGTAGGGATCCGTGGCCGAGGCCAGGAACACCCGGGCCTCGTGCAGCCGGTGCCGCTGGGACCAGAGCAGCTCCGGGGCATTGAGCTTGGGCGCCACCCAGCCGCCCCAGTCCTCGGGGCCGTGCAGGGCGTTGGGATACTCGCGGACATAGCAGTAGCGGCACCCGTGGGCGCAGCCGCGGTAGGGGCTGAGGGCGAAGCCGAAGCCATAGCGCTCGTCCTTCTGGGGCCGCAGGATCGACCGGGCCTCCTCCGGCTCCACGCGCAGGTCCTGGAAGAGCTGCGGCGGGGCCAGAGGCAGGGACAGGAGGTTCATGGCTCCAGTTTTCGCCTTTTATTCGTCAAGTCAAGAGGCGCTGCCGTTTTTCGGGATGACGTTGATGCGTCCGTTGGTCTCCAGGATGGCCACGTTCACCTGGGCCAGATCCGAGAGCCCGGCCTGCCGCACCGCGGCCATGAGCTCGTGGTGGGTGATGCGCTCCGAAGCCAGCATGGCCTCGTCCACCACCCCGTGGTGCACCAGGATCTGAGGCCGGCCCTCCAGCAGGTTCTCGGCGCGCTTGCTGCGCCAGGTGAGCCAGGACAGGAAGCCGTTCACGGCCAGGAGCGTGCCCACGAGGATGAAGCCCGCGCCCACGGTGTTGTCGCCGGCGTTCATGCTGTTCTGCACCGCGTTGCTGAGCACCAGCAGCAGCACCAGGTCGAAGGGCGCCAGCTGTCCCACCTGGCGCTTGCCCGTGAGCCGCAGCGTGATGAGCAGGAAGCCGTAGACCAGCAGCCCCCGCAGGACGAACTCCCACCAGGGCTGCGCCAGACCCCACATGGAGGCGCCGACGGGCAGCAGCAGGGCCAGGGTCATGGGGAACTCCGCAGGGTGAGGACAGCCCCATTCTGCAGGTTCATGCGCAGGATGTCATCGTCCCGGATCCGCGGCCCGGCGCTTGAAGTGGCTGCGGCTGTAGACGGTGAAGGGCTTTCCCCCCTGGGACAGCTCGAAGGTCTCGGTGAACTCGCCGTCCGACTTCCGCTCGTAGGTCTCCCGCGCCTTCCAGGACTCGGGGACGTTCTCCATCAGTTCGCTCTCGAAGACCAGCTTGCTGGCCGACCCCAGGGCCCGGTTCAGCGCGTAGGTGACGACGAAACCCTCCTGGTGGAACTGCCGGAACACGAGCGTGTTCCGCTTCCGGTCATGACTGAAGAGGCTCAGGTGCTCGTGCACCTCGCCGGCCTTGTTCTTGTCCTGGGGCGGAAAGGTGGACTGGTTGCGCTCTGAGAGGAAGCGCTCCTTGAGGATCACCTCGTAGCGACGGACCACCGTCCCCGTGCCCGGCTCCCCCACGGCAGTGCCCTCCCACTCCCCCACCAGGAACCGGACCGGAGCCCAGATGTCCGCCTGGGGATCCGGCGCCTGGGCGAACCCAAGGGCGCCAACGAGGCAGAACAGAGCAGCACGGAGCTTGGGCATGGTTCCTCGGGCGGGTCACAGGATGCAGGGCCAGCATAGCCTAGTGGGCACTTGGACCCGGCGGGGGGACGCAGCGCCACTGACGACCTTGGCACCAACCACCGGGATCCCTTCCATTTCAGGATCAAATCGCCAGCCGCCAGGTGCTATCGCGCCGCAGGCGAGTCGGGAACAACCTCGGCAATCGTGATGGAGGTAACCGTCGGGTTCCAGAAGACACCCGAGCCATCGACGCTGATAGCCAGGCCGAACCAACCCGAACCCGCAGACGCAAGCAGCGAGACACTCGCGAAGAGAACCATTAGCAACCATCGGAATTGCCTGGATGACTTCATTGAAGAACCTTGGGGGTGCCCTAACGAAGTGAGCCAACCGGACCCGCCTGCACCAGGGCGCTGAGCGGAGCCGAGGAAGACGCGACAAGAGACAGAGCGGAAGACATTACAGGCGGGGTCCGGGTTGAGCGGAGGGTTAGGCGCCTATATGCCATGCCCAGGTAGCTGCGGCAAGTGCTATGAGGCCAAGCACGAATGGTACGATGCTGCCCTTCTTTGCTTTGTCTCGAAACCGAATAAACAGCACGATGCATAGAGCGATTAACTGCAAATTGAGGTCAGCTGAGTGCCCCCCTGACGTCCGAAAGCCCCTTAAGATGTGTTGATATGACGCCCCCAGGGCGCCACCCACGGACTGCAAACCTGCACCCTCGAGCACGGGGTTTGGCACTCAGAGTCCCTTATCACCGTTCATCACTGTTCATCACCGGTTCCCCAAGCAGTTTCAACAGGGCTGCCGGAGCTAAAGGACCGGCCCCAAGGCCATCCTAAGAACAGTGAGCATTTCGTCGGTGGCGGGACCGAGTTGATGGTGTGGGTAGGCGCGGCGGTGCCCACCGGCAAAATGCGATGTTGAACAAGCCCGTAGCGGCGAGGGCCGAGCAGACCGTTATGGGGAAATCGGGTCTGGCG
>CAIPAY010000183.1 GCA_903863195.1 uncultured Holophagaceae bacterium | reverse complement strand
TTCTTGATCTTGTGGTGGACCTTGGCCACCTCGGGACAGGTGGCGTTGACGATCTTCAGCTCGCCCCGGGCCTGGCGCTCCTTGAGGCCCCGCAGGTCCTGGATGGGGATGCCGTGGGCCCGGATCACCACCGTGCCGTCCCGCACCGTCTCCGGGGACTCGGCCACCGCTACGCCGCGCTTGCCGATGAGGTCCAGCGCCTGGGGGTTGTGGATGAGCGGCCCCAGCGTCTGCACTGCGCGCCCGTCGTTGCGCACCGAGGCCTCCAGCACCGCGTCCATGGCGCGCTTCACGCCCCAGCAGAAGCCCGCGGTCTTGGCGACGATCACTTTCATGGCGACCCCGAAATCCCGACCGGATTGGTCAGGTAATCATCATAGCGGCTCTGGGGCGGAGGTGGCGCTGCGCAGCTGAGGGAATGATGCACGGGGTGTTCCTTGACTTGGTCCCATTTTGGGACTATCTTCCTTCCATGAGGCTGATCGCCCTTTCCACCTTGAAGGCATTCTGGGTACGCCACCCGGACGCCAAGCAGCCGCTTCTAGCTTGGCACGAGCAGGTCAGGCATGCCGACTGGCCATCCCCGACAGAAGTGAAAGCCGACTTCGCCAGCGCCAGCATCCTCAAGGACGGGCGAGTGGTCTTCAACATCGCCGGCAACAAATACAGACTCATTGCCTGGATCAATTACCCCTACCGCGTCGTCTACATCCGGTTCGTCGGCAACCACCGCCAATACGACCAGATTGACGCCCAGAGCATCTAGCGAGGCCTCCGTGGACATCAAACCGATTCATAACGAAGCCGACTACCGCGCCACGCTGCGAGATATCGAGACCCTCATGACCGCCACCGCGGGTTCACAGGAAGGCGACCGTCTGGACGTACTGGTAACCCTCGTGGAAGCCTACGAGCGAGTCCGCTTCCCCATGGACCTTCCCGATCCCATCGAAGCCATCAAGTTCGTGATGGAGCAGCGGGGTCTGAGTCCCAAGGACCTGGAGCCTGCCATCGGGCGACTGAACCGGGTCTATGAAGTCCTGAACCGGACGCGTCCCCTCACGCTGGCCATGATCCGGAAGCTCCATGCCTCCTTTGGCATCCCCGCCGAAAGCCTGATCAAGAAATCCGCGTAGAAGCGCACCAGCCATCGGAGGTGGCAAGCCCCCCTTCTTCCGCTAGGCTGGTGGACCCCCCGCCCCGCCTGGAAGGATCGCCCCATGAATGCCGCGCTGCCTGATAAGGACCTGCCGCTGATGGAGGACATCCGGCTGCTGGGCCGACTGCTGGGCGATACGGTGCGGGAGCAGGAGGGTGAGGCCACCTTCGAGCTCATCGAGCAGATCCGGCGCTGCGCGGTGCGCTTCCGCCGGGGCGGCGACCCCGCGGCCGTGAAGGAGCTGAAGGGCATCCTCCAGGCCCTCACGCCTGGCCGGGCCATCCTGGTCATCCGCGCCTTCAGCTATTTCTCGCAGCTGGCCAACCTGGCCGAGGACCAGCACCACATCCGCCGCTCCCGGGCCCACCGCTCCGACGACACGGCCCCCCGGCCCAGCTCCCTGGACCATGCCCTGGCGCAGGGTGCCGAGGCGGGCCTGGACGCGGCGGGGCTAAAGGCCTTCTTCGAGGGCGCCCAGGTGCGCCCGGTGCTCACGGCCCACCCCACCGAGGTGCAGCGCAAGAGCATCCTGAACGCGCAGATGGAGATCGCCCACCTGCTGGAGGAGCGCGACCGCACCACCTCCACGCCCCGGGAGACCGCCCTGCGCGGCGAGCACCTGCAGCGGCAGGTGCTGCTGCTCTGGCAGACCCGGATGCTGCGCGCCCACAGGCCCGCGGTCACGGACGAGGTGGCCAGCGCCCTCTCCTACTTCGAGCGCACCTTCCTGCGCGAAGTCCCGGCCCTCTACGCGGATCTGGAGGACCGGCTGGCCCGGGATCCCGCCTGGGGCGACACGGAGCTGCCGCCCTTCCTGCAGCTGGGCAGCTGGATCGGCGGGGATCGGGACGGCAACCCCTTCGTCACCGCCGAGGTGCTGGAGCGCGCGCTGCGGATGCAGTCCCAGACCATCCTCGACTTCCTGCTGCGGGAGCTGGAGAGCCTCGGCTCCGAGCTCTCCCTCAGCCTCCAGGTGTCGAAGGCCTCCCAGGAGGTGCTGAACCTGGCGGCGAAGTCCCCGAGCAGCTCCCCCCAGCGGGCCGACGAGGCCTACCGGCTGGCCCAGGCCCTCATCTCCGCGCGCCTGGAAGCCACTCGCCGCAAGCTGCTGCCGACGGGACCGGCGGAGGCGGCAGAGGTCGTGGCGCCCTACGCCTCGGCCGCCGAGCTGAAGGCGGACCTGGACGTCCTCGACCGCTCCCTGCGGGCCCACGGGGGCCGCCGCCTGGCCCGGGGCCGCCTGCGGGACCTGCGCCGCGCCGTGGCCGTCTTCGGCTTCCACCTGGTGCCCCTGGACCTGCGCCAGACCTCAGAGGTCCACGGCCGGGTGGTGGCCGAATTGCTGGAGACCCTCCAGCCGGGCACCGGCTACCTGGCCCTGGACGAGGAGGCGCGCATCACCCTGCTGGCGGCGGAGCTGGCGAGCCCGCGCCCCCTGGCCTCGCCCTTCCTGGCCTACAGCGAAGAGACCCAGGCTGAGCTGGGCCTCTTCCGCACCGTGGCCCGCGCCCAGCAGCGCCTGGGCCTGGCGGCCCTGCCCAACTGCATCATCAGCCACACCGAGGGCGTCTCGGACCTGCTGGAGGCCGCGGTGCTGCTGCGGGAGATCGGCCTGCTCCGGCCCGCGGAGGGGCGCCTGGATATCAACCTGATCCCGCTCTTCGAGACCATCGAGGACCTGCGCAGCTGCGGCGCCATCCTGGACCGCCTGCTGGCCCTGCCCCTCTACCGGCGCCTGCTGGACAGCCGGGGCGGCGAGCAGGAGGTGATGCTGGGCTACTCGGACAGCAACAAGGACGGCGGCTTCGTCACCTCCCGCTGGGAGCTCTACAAGGCCGAGCAGGATCTCGTGGCCGTGGCCCGGCGCCACGGGGGTGCGGCTGCGCCTCTTCCACGGCCGCGGCGGCTCGGTGGGCCGCGGCGGCGGCCCCGCCTACGAGGCCATCCTGGCCCAGCCCGCGGGCGCCGTGAACGGCCAGATCCGCCTCACGGAGCAGGGCGAGGTCATCGCCGCCAAGTACGGCCACCCCGCCGTGGGCCGCCGCAACCTGGAGGTGCTGGTGGCCGCCACCCTGGAGGCCAGCCTGCCCAAGGGCCCCGGCGATGGCGAGGACCCGCGCTTCTCCGAGGCCATGGACGTCCTGTCCCGGGAGGCCTGCGCGGCCTACCGCAACCTGGTCTACGAGACCGAGGGCTTCGAGCGCTACTTCTGGGAGTCCACGCCCATCTCCGAGATCTCCCGACTGAACATCGGCTCGCGGCCCGCCAGCCGCAAGGGCGGCCGGGCCATCACGGACCTGCGGGCCATCCCCTGGGTCTTCAGCTGGGGCCAGTGCCGCCTCATGCTGCCGGGCTGGTACGGCTTCGGCTCGGCGGTGCGGACCTTCCGCGCGGCGCAGGGCGAGGCGGGGCTGGCGCTGCTGCGGGAGATGCACGCCCACTGGCCCCCCTTCCGCAGCCTCCTGTCCAACCTGGACATGGTGCTGGCCAAGGTGGACCTGGCCATCGCCAGCCGCTACGCGGACCTGGTGGGCGACGCCGCCCTGCGGACCCGCATCTTCGGGCGCATCGAGCAGGAGTGCGCGGCCACCCTCGAGGCCCTGCGGGACATCACAGGGCAGGCGGGACTGCTGGAGGACAACCCGAGCCTGCGGCGCTCCATCCAGCACCGCTTCCCCTACCTGGATCCCCTGAACCACCTCCAGGTGGAGCTGCTGAGCCGCTACCGCGCCGGTGACCTCGACGGCCGCACCGAGCGCGGCATCCTGCTCTCCATCAACGGCCTCGCCGCCGGGCTAAGAAACAGTGGCTGAAACAGGCGGGTTGCGGCTTCCCAGCCGCCCCCGGAGCCACCGCTCACAGGGGGTTGAGAGGTGCCTCGCCACCACCCAGCCGAGCCCCCAGGAGGCGGC
>CAIPAY010000182.1 GCA_903863195.1 uncultured Holophagaceae bacterium | reverse complement strand
GGGGTCGCCCCCGCTTCCTGCGTTTCTGCGTCCAGGGTCGACCTCATCCCAGGCAGCTTCCCTGATCTCGAGGTCATTTTTCAAGTTGTTATCAAAAAAAGGCTTAATCAATGTTTGTATTATTGACTTCAATGTAGGTTTAACCATTACAGCACGTAGTAATACTTAAGGTTTAGTACCAACTGGTGAAACACCTAAGGATCCATAGACTTTAAGGTCTACCCGGATTGTCAGCTGCGGGGTCCCCGCTGCTCAACCTTTGTAACCCTGGAGTTTCACCCATGAGCCATTGCCTGCCTCAACCCAGCCTCTTCCCCCGGTCCTTCCGGTCCGGCCTTCCCTTCCTCGGCCTGGCCGCGATCCTCTTGGCCTCGGGTCAAAGCCTCGTCGCGCAGGGCGTCGTGGTGACCCCCGTCCCCACCTGGCAGTCCAGTCCGACGCTGACCAAGTTCATGACCGAGCTCCGGGCTCCCGGGCTGATTCCCGTGGCCCTGCCGGACGGCACCCGCACCTTCACCGGCAGCAAGCTGGTGGCCAACCACTACACCATCGACATCAACCAGTACACGGATCAGCTCCACCCGAGCCTGCCCCCCACCACCCTCTGGGGCTACAACCCCACCCGGGCCTTGGGTGTGGCTGTGGGCACCATCCCCCTCCAGAAGCACCTGGGCGGCATCATCATCGCCCAGAAGGGTGTGCCCACCCAGATCACCTTCCGCAACAACCTGCCCACCAGCCACATCCTCCCCGTGGACACCAGCATCCAGGGCGCCGATCCCACGGTCATCCCGAACCGCACCGCCACCCACCTTCACGGCGGGCAGGTGCCCTGGACCAGCGATGGCGGCCCCTTCAGCTTCTGGGACCCCCAGGGCAACCAGGGGATCAGCTTCCTCAACAACAAGGTGCTTCGGCCCCTGGAGTCCGCGGCGGGCGTCGTGCCCAAGAACGAGGCCGAGTACTACTACCCCAACAACCAGAGCGCCCGCATGATGTGGTACCACGACCACGCCATGGGCATCACCCGCCTGAACGCCTATGCCGGCATCGCCTCCGCCTACCTCATCCGCGACACCTACGAGGCTGCCCTGGTGCGTGACTTCGGGCTGCCCGGCTTCGTGGAGAACGGTGGCCGCGAGCTGCCCCTGATCTTCCAGGACAAGATCTTCCAGAACGGCAACGCACCCAGCGACCCGGCCCGCCCCTTCCCGGGTTCCGCCGTGGGCCAGGGGAACCTCTGGTATCCCTACGAGTACGATCCAGCTCTCTGGAATGACACTACCGCCGTCGGCGTGTCCGTGGTGCCCGAGGCCTTCGGCGACACCATGCTGGTCAACGGCGCGCCCTACCCCAAGGCCTCGGTGGATCCCCGCCGCTACCGCCTCCGCATCCTCAACGCCTGCAATGCCCGTGTCCTGAACCTGTCCCTCTATGAGGACGACGGCACCGGCCACCCGGACTTCACCAAGCCCGGTCCCGCCTGGACCGTCATCGGCACCGAGGGCGGCTTCCTGGCCAAGCCCGTGAGTGTGCCGGCAGGCCGCCTGGTCTACGGCATCGATGCCCAAGGCGGTGCCTTCCTGAACCCCGCCGCCCCCGGTGGCAGCCTCATCGTGGCCCCCGCCGAGCGCTTTGACGTGGTGCTGGACCTGAACGGCAAGGGTGGCAAGAAGTACATCCTCTTTAACGATGCCCCCGGCCCCTACCCCTCTGGCGCTCCCGAGAACGACTATCCCAACGCCGCTGGCGTCGGCGACACCTTCGTGCTGATGCGCTTCGAAGTGAAGCCCGACGCCAAGACCATCGCCAAGGATCCTGCCTTCAAGCTCACCCCCACCACACCCCTGGCCAGCGTGAGTGACGCGAAGATCGATCCCCCCCTGGCGGGTCCCGTGGCCTCCGCCGCCTCCGCGAGCTGGGCCTCCATCACTACGGCGCCCCTGCCCATCCCAACCCGCAAGGGCATCGTGGTCCGCCAGCTCACCCTGAACGAGGCCGTGGACGCCTACAACCGCCTCATCCAGATGCTCGGCACCAACATCAAGACCCCTGCGGGCGACTTCGGTCGTCCCTATTACGACCCGAAGGATGCGGCTGGTTCCATCCCCACCGAGGTGTCCACCAACAACGCCACCGAGGTCTGGCAGATCGCCAACCTCACGGCCGACACCCACCCGATCCACTTCCACCTCTCCAACGTGCAGATCCTCTCCCGCCAGGGCTTCGATTGGCAGACCTACGGCACCACGACCGCCATCGGCGCGGCCGCCACCCCCACCCTCATGGGGCCCGCCCGCGGCCCCGAGGCCACGGAGATCGGCTGGAAGGAGACCGTCAAGATGCACCCCGGTGAGATCACCACCGTCATCATGAAGCTGGCCCTGCCCGCCGTGCCCTTCGTGGTCCCCGTGAGCCCGCGCACCGGCGGCAACGAGTACGTGTGGCACTGCCACATCCTCGAGCACGAAGAGCACGACATGATGCGCACCCTGGTGGTGAAGTAACCCCAAGCACCCGGCAAGCAGCCAAAAAAGAAGCGGGGGCGACCCCGCTTCTTTTTTGGCTGGATTGAGAGCAAAAGGCTAGGCCTTGGTCCACCGCAGGACGGGCTTGCGGGCGGCGGTGGTCTCGTCGAGGCGGCGCAGGGGCGCCAGCACGGGCGCCTGGTGCAGCAGGTCCGGGCTCTCCTCGGCCTCCTTGGCGATCTGCAGCATGGTGTCGCAGAAAGCGTCCAGCTCGTCCTTCCCCTCGCTCTCGGTGGGCTCGATCATGAGCGCGCCGGGCACGATGAGCGGGAAGTAGATCGTGGGCGGGTGGTAGCCGTGGTCGATGAGGCGCTTGGCAATGTCCAGGGTGTGCACATCGTGCTTCGCCTGCAGCGTGTCGCTGAAGACCACCTCGTGCAAGCTGGGAGAGTCGATGTGCAGCGAGTAGGCGCCCTTCAGCCGGACCCGGATGTAGTTGGCGTTGACGATGGCGCGCAGCGTCGCGGCCTTCAGGCCGTCGGAGCCGTGGCTCAGGCAGTAGGTCATGGCCCGCACCAGGATCCCGAAGTTGCCATAGAAGGTGTGCACCTTGCCGATGCTCTGGGGGCGATCCCAGTCCCAGCGGTAGGTGTGCCGGGGCACTTCGCCCTCGCCCACCTTCACTGTGTCGCGGACCACCACGGGCACCGGCAGGAAGGGCATGAGGCGCTCCGCGCAGCAGACCGGGCCCGCGCCGGGACCGCCGCCGCCGTGAGGCGTGGAGAAGGTCTTGTGCAGGTTCAGGTGCATGACGTCCACGCCGAAGTCGCCGGGCCGCGCCACGCCCACCAGGGCGTTCATGTTGGCGCCGTCCATGTAGACCAGCGCATCGACGCTGTGCAGGAGGTCGCTGACCTCCTTGAAGCGGTACTCGAAGACGCCCACGGTGTTGGGGTTGGTGATCATGGCCCCCGCGATCTCGGGGCCCAGCTCGGCCACCAGTGTCCGCAGGCCCTTGCGGGTCTTGCCGCTGGCGGGATCGGTGACGTCGTCGAAGGCGATAGTGCCGTCCGGCAGCGAGGGCAGCTCGACGACCTCATAGCCCGCCATGGCGGCGGTGGCGGGGTTGGTACCGTGGCCACTGTCCGGAATGAGGATGACGCGGCGCTTGGCGCCCCGGCTGACGTGATAGGCGCGAATGAGCATCACGCCCGTCAGCTCGCCGGCGGCGCCGGCGCTGGGCTGCAGGGTCACGCCGGGCAGCCCCGTGATCTCCTTCAACCATTCCTGAAGAGTGTAGACCAGCTCCAGGTTGCCCTGCACCAGGGCGTCGGGCGCCATGGGGTGACTGTCGGTGAAGCCGGGCAGCCCCGCGACCTTCTCGTTGAGCCGGGGGTTGTGCTTCATGGTGCAGGAGCCGAGCGGATAGATGCCGTCGTCCACGCCGTAGTTCCACTTGGAGAGGCGCGTGAAGTGGCGGATGACTTCCACCTCGCTCAGCTCGGGCAGGGCCGCGAAGCCGCTGCGCTTCAGGTGGGCGGGGCGGGTGTCGCGGGCGGCGGGAACATCGGGCTTCGGCAGGTCCATGCCCCGCTTGCCGGGGACCGAGCGCTCGAAGGAGAGGGGTTCGCGCTGGCGCAGGAACATGGTCACACCTCCTCGGCAAGGACAGGGACGCGGGCGAGGATCTCGACGAGGCTCTCGATCATCTGGCGGGTGTGCAGCTCCGTGGCGCACCACAGGATGCAGCCCTGGTACTCGGGATAGAAGCGGCCCAGGTCCAGCCCCGGCAGCAGGCTCTCCTTCAGGCAGGCCGCCTCCAGCGCGGCGTAGTCGCCCTGGTAGCGCAGCACGAACTCGTTGAAGAAGGGCTGGTCGAAGGCCGGCTCCAGATCCGGCAGCTCAAGCAGCCGCTCCCGCAGGTGCTGGGCCTTGGCAGCGTTCAGCTCCGCCAGTCCCGTCAGTCCCGCGGGCCCGGCCAGGTGCATGAAGATGTTGGCGCGCAGGGCCACCAGGCCCTGGTTCGAGCAGATGTTGCTGGTGGCCTTGTCGCGGCGGATGTGCTGCTCTCGGGCCGTCAGGGTCAGCACGTAGCCGGTGCGGCCCTCGAGGTCCTTGGTCTGGCCCACCACGCGGCCGGGGATCTCGCGCTTGTGGGCATCCTTCACCGCGAGGAAACCCAGGAAGGGTCCGCCGAAGTTGGGCTTGTTGCCCAGGCTCATGGCCTCGCCGCAGGCCATGTCCGCGCCCGCCTTGCCCGGGGCCTCGAACCAGCCGAAGGCGAAGGCCTCCTGGGTGACGCTCACCAGCAGGGCGCCCGCGGCGTGGATGGGCCCCGCCAGGGCCGTGAGGTCCTCCACGGCGCCCAGGAAGTTGGGATAGCCCACCAGCACCGCGGCCACGTCGCCGTTGAGCTTGGCGGCCAGGTCCGCCAGGTCGGTGACGCCATCCTTCAGGCCCACTTCCACCAGGTGCAGGTCGTCGTGAGGCGCGAAGTTGGTCTTGAGCACCTCGCGGTACATCGGGTGCAGGCCGCGGCTCACCAGCACGGTGCTGCGCTTCTTGGCCACGCGCACGGCCATGAGCGCCGCTTCCACGCAGGCGGTGCCGCCATCGTAGAGGCTGGCGTTGGTGACCTCTAGGCCCGTGAGGTCGCAGATCAGCGTCTGGTATTCGAAGATGTGCTGCAGGGTGCCCTGGCTGATCTCGGGCTGGTAGGGCGTGTAGGCCGTGAACCACTCCTGGCGGCTGATGAGCGCGTCGATGGCCGAGGGCACGAAGTGGTCATAGGCGCCGGCGCCGAGGAACTGGGCGCAGAAGCGCATGTTTCGGTTGGCCAGCCCCATCATCTGCCAGGCCACCTCCTGCTCGGAGCCTCCCAGCGGCAGGTCCAGCTCGCGGCCGAGGCGCAGGGCTTCGGGAATGCCTGCCAGCAATGACTCCGCAGCCGGAACGCCGATGGCGTCCAGGAGGGCTTGATCCTCAACAGGGGAAGAGGGCAGGTAGCGCATGGCAGCCTCGGGCAAAGAGCGATTGGAAAACAGACCTTCAGGGTATCAGTGACGCTTCCAGAGGTCGAAGGGCTGGGTGCCGATCAGGAAGTTGAAGCTGCCCACGGTCCTTCCACTCTCCTGGGGGGTGTGCATCTTCAGGAAGCCGTAGGCCAGCTCCACGTAGAAGTTGGAGAGGGCCGTGCGCAGCACGAGTCCCGCCCCCTGACCCCGGGGGGAGGCGCTGCCGTCCAGCAGGGCCGAGCGGCTCTGGGACACCCAGGCGAGGTCGAAGCGGGGGGCCAGCTCCACCGTGAGGCCCAGACCCAGGTAGAAGCGGAAGGGAATGCCGAAGCGGAGCGCAGCGAAGTTGGGGACCATGAAGCCCATGGACCGGGAGCCGATGACGAAGGAAGGCCCCCCCACCACCCACCAGCGGTCCAGGGGCAGGTTCCGGCCCTGGCCCCACTCCACATCGAGGTCCGCCCCCATCAGGTCGCCAAAGGTTGTGAGGCCCCGGGCCCGGAAGTAGCTCTGTAGAAAGTCGGTGGCCGGCAGCTGGCCCTCATGGGCGTGGCCCGCCCCGAAGCGGGCCCGCAGCAGCAGCCCCTCCCGCGGGAGGGTGCGCCGGTCGAAGTTGTCCCACTCGCCCGACAGGAAGAACGCGTCCTGGGTCTGCGTGGCGCGCTGGCCGTCCTCCCGGTAGGCCGCGTCGCGGCGGCTCAGGTCCAGGCTCACCTTGCCTGTGCCCAGGTTGCTGAACCGGAAGTAGGTCTTCACCATCAGGTCCGAGGCGCTGATGCGGGCATCCAGGCCGTTGCCGGGCAGCGCCGGGGTCCGCCAGTAGAGCGGCACGTCCAGGCGCTGCTGCCAGTAGTTCGCATCGAACTCGATGCCGGTGCCCGGCGAGAAGCCGAAGGGGCTGCGCAGGCTCAGGGAGGCCTGCTCCTGCAGCCGGTTCCGGATGCCGCTCAGCTCCAGCTCTGTGCCCTTGAAGCCCAGGTCCAGGGCCCGGTAGGTCACGCCCAGGGTGCCCCCCAGGGTGGACTCGTAGCCCAGGGTGAGGTCGAGGCGCTCCTGCTGCTGGGGCACCGGCACCAGCGTGAGGGTCAGGCCATCGGCGCCCTCGGGCCGGATCTGGTAGCGCAGCTCCGCGAGGTGGAGGCGGTGCTCCGCCAGGGCGATGCGGGTCTGGAGCAGGAAGGGGCGGAAGGGGCGGCCCTTCAGCTCCCCGAGGAGCCCGAGCAGCTGCGCCTCGTCAAGGGACGTGCCCGGGGCCACCCGAACCTCCACCTTGGCCACCAGCGGCTCCCGGAGGACGATGTGGACCTTGCCGGTGGCGGGGTTGAAGCGGGAGCCGCGCGCGTCCATGAGGGGCTGGCCCTCCATGAGGCACTGGTAGACCAGCTGCGCCATGAGGCGGCCGAAGGACTCGGGGTTGAAGGGCTCCCCCACCGGCACCGCGCTCTCCGCCAGTTCCAGGACGTACGGGTGCCAGGCTTCCGGCACCGCGGTCTCCACCGCCGACACCGCCGGGAAGGGCCGCAGGTGGACCGTGAGCACCCGGTCGGGATCCACCGTGATCCAGGCTTCCCGGGCCTGGCCGTGGACCAGGATCTGCTGCAGCAGGATCTGGGCGTCCTGCACGCGGATGCCATCCTTGCCGGACTGCAGCGCCTCCGCCAGGATCACCGCCACCGGGGACCGGAGACCGCCCGGCACCTCCACGGCCACCCGGGAGATGTCCAGCCGCTCCTGGTCGAGCCGGGTGCGGAGCAGGCTATCCAGGGCGTCCCGCCGGGCCTCGAAGGCCTCCCGGCCCTGCCGCACCAGCTTGGACCCGTGGACCCCGTATTCCAGGAAGGGCACGTCCTTGATCTCGGGGCGGATGAGGAAGTCCGCCGCGGCGCGGCTCTCCCACTGGCGGCGCTCCACCACCAGGTCCAGGCTCCGGGCCGCCACCGAGAAGATGCTCGTGGAGGGCCGCCGCTCCAGCGGCGCGCTGGTGTCGATGCCGATGACCAGGTCCGGGTGGAAGGCCTCCTTGGCCGTGGTCACGGGCAGGTTCTCCACCAGGGCGCCGTCCACATACTGCTGCCCCTCGATGACCACGGGCCGGAAGCCGCCGGGAATGGACATGGAGGCACGCACCGCCTCCACCAGGTCGCCGCGGTCGAAGACCCGGCCCTGGCCCGTCTCCAGGTTGGTGGCCAGCACGCGCAGGGGGCGCTGGAGCCGGTTGAAGTCCCCACCGGAGAAGTAGGCGCCGCGCGCCAGCAGGCCCTGCAGCGTGTGCTGCACCTCCACCCCGCTGCGCAGGCCCTGGGCCAGGCTCAGGCGGCCCTCGTGGCGCTCGACGGAGAGGAAGGGGGCGCTGCGGTCCTCCTGCTCTTCCAGCGTCTCGCCGGGGTTCCGCCAGAGGGGTTCCAGGAAGGCGCGAGTGAGGTCCAGGCGGCTGAAGAGGTCCTCCACCTCGCGGCCGGAGAACCCGCTGGCATAGAGGGAGCCCACCAGGGCTCCGGCGCTGGTGCCTGTGAGGCTGTCGAGGGGATAGCCCACCTCCTCCAGGCGCTGGAGGACCCCGATGTGCGCCAGGCCCCGGGCCCCGCCGCCGCTCAGGGCCACCGCCACCCGGGGCATGCCCGGGATGACCACCCGGGGCAGGAACCGGAACACCATGTCCGGGGGCTGGAGGGCGACCTCGATGCGCCGGGGCACCGCAGGCTGGTCCGGTGTCGCTGCCGGCATGCCCTGACCCGCCACCAGGGCGGGCAGGGCCGCTGCCAGCAGCAGGGCTCTCATGCGAGGGTGATCCGCTGCGCCTCCATGAGCGCTGCGCAGCCCGCCAGGCCCAGGTCCATGAGCCCCGCCGCCTCAGCGCGGGTGAAGGACCGCCCTTCGCCGGTGCCCTGGAGCTCCACCAGCTCCAGCTCGCCACCCCCCATGCGGCGGGCCGCCACCAGGTTGCAGTCCACGGCCGCGAGGTGGTCCTCTTCGTACTCCAGGTCCAGCACAAGCCCGCGGCGGCCCTCGCCGGCCTCCACGATCCCGGCGCTCACGGCGGCCACCTGGCGCACCAGGGCGCGCTCCAGCCCCTGGCCCCGCAGCGCCAGCGCCACGGCCACCCAGGCGCCGGTGATGGCCGCGCAGCGGGTGCCGCCGTCGGCATTGAGCACGTCGCAGTCCACGGTGAGGGTGCGCTCACCCAGGGCACCCAGGTCCACGGCCTGGCGCAGGCTGCGGCCGATGAGCCGCTGGATCTCCACGGTGCGGCCCTGCTGCTTGCCCCGGGCCGCCTCACGGTCAGACCGGGTGTGGGTGGCGGCGGGCAGCATCCCGTATTCGGCGGTGAGCCAGCCCTGGCCCCGCCCCTTCATCCAGCCGGGCACCCGCTCCTCCAGGCTGGCGGCGCAGAGGACGTGGGTCCGGCCCAGCCTCACCAGGCAGGAGCCGGAGGCGTGCAGCTGCACGCTCTTTTCCAGGGTCAGGGGGCGTAATTCCTCGGTTCCACGCATCAGCAGCAGCCTTTCCACTCGATCTTGTCGACCCGCCCCTGGTGCCTGCCACCTTCAAAAGGTGTATCCAGGAAGATTTTCAGGTAGGATTCTGCATTGAGCGGATCCGTTAGCCGCTGGCCGAAAGCGATGGCGTTTGCGTCATTGTGCTGCCGGGCCAGTGCCGCGTGCTCGGGGGAGGTCACCAGCGCGCAGCGGATGCCAGCATGGCGGTTGGCCGCGATGCTGATGCCGATGCCGGATCCGCAGACCAACACCAGGCGCTCCCACTGATCCATGCCTTCCGCCGCGCGGTGCGCGAATTCCGGATAGTCCACCGAGGCCAAGCCATCCGTGCCGAAATCCACCACCTCATGACCGTGTTCCCGCGCCCAACCCTTGAGTCGCTCCTTCAGGTCGAATCCAGCATGATCGCTAGCAAATCCGAGTCGCATCGCTCTGCCCCCTGGCTCTCAGCCTACCGCCGCAGCGGGGCTCCATGCTGAATCCCTTCCTCCAGTATCGACCCCAGGACCGCGGGTTCCTCCTCTGCATGCCCGAGGCGGTGGAACCTGCCGAGTGGCTCCGGGCCCTGCGGACGATCCCCGGCGAGCTCCAGGGCCGGGAGCGGCTCACCCCCGCCAAGGCCCAGCTCTTCGTGGCCGACGGCTCCCTGGTGGAGATGCACACCCTGCCCCTCCGCTGGCAGCGGGCCTACCCCTGGCTGTCCTCCCTGGCCCTGCGGCCCGGGAACGCCGGCCCCACCCTGCGCTACTGGGCCACGGCCCTGCGCCTGCTCCAGTCCCTGGTGGTCCGTGGCGCCCTGCTGCCCCAGCTGGACACCACCGGCACCCCCTGGAAGGCCCGCTGGGGCGTGAGCCTCACCAGCCCCTCAGACCGCGCCATCCTGCGGGAGCTGGCGGAAGCCATGCCGCCGGCGGCCCTGGCGTTCCCCGAGGCGGACCTCTGGGCCTTCACCAAGACCGTCCCCCTGGGCGAGCTGGACGCCTTCGACATCGAGGATGACCTGGCCATGCCGCCGGCTGCGGACCAGGTGCTGACCGCCTTCCTGGAGGATGGCGCGGACTTCATCATGCGCTTCGTGGCCGGGGGCCTCCGGGCCGGGGATGACCCGCGACTGGGCCTCATCCACCGCCTGCGCGGCCACAAGCGGGACCGGCTGCCCTGGGACGAGCGCATCATGGTGGCCCTCTCCCACCAGCTGCCGGAGTTCCCCACCACCGGCATCACTGAGCGCACCCTGGGCGAGCAGCTGGACCAGTGGAGCGAGGGCGCGCGGCCCCAGTGGCTGCGGCCGAGCCTGCGCCTGGAGGCGCCGCCGGTGCCCGCCATCGGCCAGACCGTGCAGGACGCTGACCGCCTCGCCGAGGTGGGCTGGATCCTCAAGGTGGGCCTGGAGACCGAGGCCGGGGCCGACATCGGCGTGGCCAAGCTCTGGGAGCCCTCCACGGAGCCCGACGTGCTGCAGGCCCGCCAGTCGCTGCTGCGGGGCCTGGCCCGGGCCGTGCCCTTCTTCCCCGCCCTGGAGCGGGCGCTCTCGGGCCAGAAGCCCGAGGACCTGGTCCTGCGGCCCACGGAGGCCTGGGGCTTCCTGACCCGCGGCGCGGCCCAGCTGAAGGAGGCCGGCTTCCTGGTCCACATCCCCGAGGCCCTGGCGGACTTCGGCGGCGCCAAGCGGCTCCGCGCCAAAGTACGCCTGGGCGCCCGGGACGTGGCCGAGGCTACTCCCCTGGCCCAGGCCGGGCTCGAGGGCAGCGTCAGCGCCGACTGGTCGCTCATGCTCGGCGACGACGCCCTGAGCGTGGAGGACTTCGCCCAGATGGCCAGCCTCAAGCACCCACTGGTGGCCTGGAAGGGCAAATGGGTAGCCCTGGACCCCGAGACCCTCAAGCAGATCAGCTCCGTGATCCAGGCCAGCCGCGGCGCGGGCTTCGGCAGCATGAGCAAGGGCGAGGCCCTGGCCGCCGCCCTCACGGGCACCGCCAGCATCCCCGGAGTGAGCGAGGCCATCGAGGTGGAGGTCGCCGGTGACTTCGGCGCGGCCCTGGAAGACCTGAAGATCCTGCCGGACAAGCCCATCACCCAGCCCGCCAGCTTCCAGGGCCAGCTGCGCCCTTACCAGCTGCGCGGCCTCGCCTGGCTGGAAGGCCTGTGCCGCCTGGGCCTGGGCGGCATCCTCGCCGACGACATGGGCCTCGGCAAGACCATCGAGGTGCTGGCCCTGCTGCTGCACCGGCAGACCCAGAAACCCAAGGACGGTCCGGCCACGCTGCTGGTCTGCCCCACCTCGCTGCTGGGCAACTGGGAGCGGGAGCTGGCCAAGTTCGCCCCCACCCTGCCGGTTTTCGTGCACCACGGCAACAACCGGGACCGCCTGCCCGCCACCTTCAAGCCCCACACCTTGGTGCTCACCACCTACGGCGTGGTGCGCCGTGAGGAGGAGACCTTCGCCAAGCGGCACTGGGGCATGATGGTCGTGGACGAGGCCCAGGCCATCAAGAACGCAGGGTCGGCCCAGGCCAAGGCCATCCGCAAGCTGCGCGGCAGCTTCCGCCTTGCCCTCACGGGCACGCCCATCGAGAACCGGCTCACGGAGCTCTGGGCCATCATGAGCGCCGGGCTGCCGGGCTACCTGGGCAGCGAGTCCCAGTTCAAGGAGCAGTTCGCCACGCCCATCGAGAAGTACCGTGATCCCGACGCCGCCAACGAGCTGCGCCAGCGCATCGGCCCCTTCATCCTGCGCCGCCTCAAGAGCGACAAGAGCATCATCCAGGACCTGCCCGAGAAGCACGAGATGAAGGTGTACACCACCCTCAGCCGCGAGCAGGCCGAGCTCTACCAGTACCGCGTCGAGAAGATGGACGAAGAGCTGGACGCGGCCACCGGCATCGAGCGTCGCGGCCGCATCCTGGCCCTGCTCACGCACCTCAAGCAGATCTGTAACCACCCAAGCCAGTTCCTCAAGCAGCAGGGTCCCTACCGCGGCCGCAGCGGCAAGCTGGACCGGCTCACCGAGATGCTCGAAGAGGTCGTGGAGGCCGGCGAGCGCGCCCTGGTCTTCACCCAGTTCAAGGAGATGGGCGACCGGCTGCAGGTGCACCTCCAGGAGGCCCTGGGCTTCGAGCCGCCCTTCCTGCACGGCGGCACCACCCGCGAGGGCCGCGACGAGATGGTGCGCACCTTCCAGGAGGACGCGGACGCGGCCCCGGTGCTGCTGCTCAGCCTCAAGGCGGGCGGCGTCGGCCTGAATCTCACGGCCGCCACCCACGTCTTCCACTTCGACCGCTGGTGGAACCCCGCCGTGGAGGACCAGGCCACGGACCGCACCTACCGCATCGGCCAGACCAAGAACGTGCAGGTCCACAAGCTGGTCACCATCGGCACCCTGGAAGAGAAGATCGACGCGCTGCTGGAGTCCAAGCGCGACCTCGCGGACCGCGTGGTCGGCTCCGGCGAAGGTTGGCTCACCGAGCTGGACGACGACGCCCTGCGCCAGCTGGTGGCGCTGGACCCGGACGCCGAGCTGCTGGACCCGGATGAAGGCAACGGCGAAGAAGCCGCCCCCAAGCCCGTGCGGCGCACCGCGAAGGAGGTGGCGCCATGATGAGCCACGCCGACCGCTTCGGCGCCACCTGGTGGGGCCGCCTCTGGATTCAGGGCCTCGAGAAGCTCGGAGACGACTACGAGAACCGCCTGCCCCGCGGGAAGAAGTACGCCGAGGACGGCCACGTCTCCCACTTCGGCGTGCAGCCGGGCGAGATCCAGGCCCGGGTCCACGGCCGCAAGACCTACAACGTGACCCTGGGCCTGCCCGCCCTGACCTCGGCCCAGTGGGAGAAGGCCCTCGACCGCATCGCCCTGGAGAGCCGCTTCGTGGCCTCGCTGCTGGCGGGCGAGATGCCCCAGGGCCTGGACGAGACCTTCCGCGAGGCGGGCGCCAGCCTCTATCCCCGCGTACCCAAGGAACTGCAGACCCACTGCGACTGCCCGGACTGGGCCAACCCCTGCAAGCACGTGGCCGCCGTGTGCTACGTCATGGCCGAGGCCCTGGACCGCGACCCCTGGCTGCTCTTCGACCTGCGCGGCAAGAGCCGCGGCGAGGTCCTCAAGGCCCTGCAGACCGCCCTGGACGCCGCCGCCGTGGCCGCCCCCAAGAAGCGCGGCCGGCCCCCCAAGAAGCGCCAGACTGTGGCGGACCTGCTCAAGCAGGAGCAGGCCCAGCCAGAGATCTGGCGCCGCCTGCCCGAGGAGGCCTACGACGCCCTGCCCATGCCGCTGCCCGAGGTGATCATCCCCCGGGTGATCCCGCCGGATCCCTCGGTGTTCACCCAGCTCGGCCCCCTGCCCTATGCCCGCATCGAGACCAGCCTCTGCCTCGCGGCGCTCATGCACCGCACGGCCCAGTGGGTGCAGCAGCAGATCGAGGAAGGCCCGCGGCGCATGGACGACGGTGACGGTGACGGCGAGCCCGAGCTGGAACAACCGGCCTCGCCCTTCGACGCTCCCCTCCAGCCCGCCCCCAAGCCCGGCCGCAACTGGCGCCACAAGAAGCGCCGCTGGGGCAAGAAGCACTGACTGAAGGCTTGGTCTGACCCTCTGCCCTGGCTTTCTGGGGTATGGTTATTGGCTTGCCGTTTCCTGGAGTTTTCCATGCGCACGATCTCGACCCCCGCCGCCCCTGCTGCCATCGGCCCCTACAGCCAGGCCAAGATCTCGGGCAACCACCTGTTCACCGCCGGCCAGATCCCCCTGGTCCCCGAGACCATGGAGATGGTCACGGGTCCCATCGAGGCCCAGACCGAGCAGGTGCTGAAGAACCTCAGCGCCGTCCTCGCCGATGCCGGCACCAGCTGGGACCGCGTGGTGAAGACCACGGTGTTCCTCACGGACCTCGGCGACTTCGCCGCCTTCAACGCCGTCTACGAGAAGGTCCTCGGCAGCGCCAAGCCCGCCCGCAGCACCATCCAGGTCGCGGCCCTCCCCCGCGGTGCCAAAGTCGAGATCGAGCTCATCGCGGAAGTGTAGACACCCGCGCTACGCGAGCCCCAACCTTGCCTTGAAGGCGGGCGCGGCGCCTCGGCTCACTTCGAGCTCGACGTTGCCGCTGAGGCGCACGAGGAGGCGACCGGACTCACTGGCGCGCAGGCCCACCACGGCCTCGGGGCGGATCAGCAGGTGGCGGTGGCCGCGCACGACGCGGTCCCCCAGGGCCTGCTCCGCCTCGGCCAGGGTCTTCCAGGTGGTGCGCAGAGGCTCGCCCAAGAAGGCCCACACGGCGCCGTCCTCGAAGCTGAAGTGGGTGATCTTTCCCAGGTCCACCAGCACTAGGCCCTCGCCAGCCTTCACGGGCACGCGGAAGGGCCCCGCGGGCCGGGCTGGGTCGCGGTGGGCGGGGCTGCGCAGGCGCTGCAGTGTGGCCGCCAGCCGCTCGGCGGTGACGGGCTTCAGCAGGTAGTCCGTGGCCGCCTGCTCGAAGGCCCGCACGGCGTGCTCGGCGTAGGCCGTGACGAACACCACCGGGATCTCATGGGCCAGCTCCGCCGCCAGGTCCAGGCCCGTGAGGCCGGGCATCTGGATGTCGAGGAACAGCGCGTCCACGGGCTCTCCCCGGGCCAGCCACGCCAGCACCGAGGGGCCGTCCTCCAGCTCCGCCACCACCTCGCAGCCCGCCTCGCGCAGCAGCCGTGACAGCCGCCGCAGGTTGAAGGGCTCGTCCTCGGCCACCAGCACGCGCAGGGCCGAGGCGCTCATGCGGGCACCTGGAGCTTCAGCTCGGCGATGGTCCAGTCGCCCTCGCGGGTGAGCTGCAGCGCGTCCGCCGGGGCGCCCTGCAGGCGGAGCCGCTCCCGCAGGTTCTTCAGGCCGATGCCCGCACCTTCGCCCGCCGCCGGGGCCGGCCCGGTGTTGGCCACGCGCACCCGGAGCAGGCTGCCCTCCCGGGTGATGCGCACGTCCAGGCTGCCACCGCCCACGGCCACGGAGACTCCGTGCTTGAGGGCGTTCTCCACCAGGGGCTGCACCATCAGGGGAGGAATCTCCAGTGCATCGAGGGCCTCGGGCCAGTCCCAGGTCTCCCGGAGGCGGTGCCCTAGGCGGAGGCGCTCCAGAGCGAGGTGGTGCTCCACCAGGCGGCGCTCGTCGCCCAGGGGCGCCCGCAGGCGCGAGCCGTGCTCCAGCAGGGCGCGCAGCAGGTCTGACAGGCTGACCAGGGCGCGCTCCGCCGCCACGGGATCCTCGCGCACCAACTCCGTGAGGGCGCTGATGGCGTTGAACAGCACATGGGGGTTCATCTGGCCCTGCAGGGTCCGGGCCCTGGCCTCGTCGGCCGCCTGCTGCGCGGCGGTGGCCTGCAGCTCAGCCCGCTCGCGGCCCGCCAGGATCCAGCCCAGCAGCAGCCCGAAGGAGAAGTGCGCCAGCCCCAGCAGCCAGAGCCGGGGATGGATCGCCAGCCAGCGGGCCTCCAACGGCGGCGGGCGCAGGCCCCGGTGCATCGGGCCGCGCTCCATCATGCTCATGCCTGGCCCCATCCCGGGGCCCATCCCCCGGCCGGGCAGCACCTGGGGTGCGGCCGAGCCCAGGAGCAGCAGAATGCCCAGGGTCAGCGCGGCCATCCAGGGCAGGGCCTGGGCGGCCCCGCGCAGCACGCTGGCCATGGGTGCGTCATCGCCGGTCCACTGCCAGGGCAGCGGCACCAGCACCATGAAGAGGGCCACCCAGAGGACCGGCACCAGAGCCTCGACCGGGCCAGGCTCGGGGCCGCCCAGGAGCACCCTGGCGCCGTTCCAGACCAGGCCGAACAGCAGTGCGGCGCCCCAGGTTCGGGGGCGCCGCAGCTGCTGGAAGGTGGTGTGCAGGACCGCAGAAGCGCGCATGGACTGTCAGGATACCGGGCTCGTCAGGGCTTCGCGGGGGGGCAGTCGGTGCCCATCATGCCGGGGCCCCCGGGGCCGCGCCCCATGCCCATGCCGCCTCTGCCACGAGGCCCCTTGCCCTGACCGGGGCCCATGCCCATGGGGCCCTTCTGGAACTTGGCCTTCTGCTCCGTGGTCAGGAGGGGCAGGATCTCCTGCTGCACGGCCCGGTGCTCGAGCATCATCTCGAACTGGGCGGCGGAGACCTTGTCGTGCAGGGTCCGCAGGACCGTGGCATCGGTGGCGGCATCCGCCATGGCGGTGCGCAGAGCCTCGTGGGTGGCCCGGGCGGCCTCGCCCTTGGTCTTGAAGGCGGCCTGGTGGCGCTCATGGATGGCCTTCACCTTGGTCTGCTGGTCCCCGGTGAGGTTCAGCCCCCGAAAGCCGGGACCCTGGTGGGTGCCGGGGCCGGGACCAAATCCGGGGCCTTGAGCGGAGAGGGAAACGCCGATGGCCAGCAGGGCCGCGGTGAGGGCGGCAAAGCGAAGGGGGTGGGTGCTCATGAGTGACTCCTGGGTGGGGGCGGGCTGTCCGTCCACACCAGGAGATACCTCTCCGCGGGGTTTGGTGCATCCGGATCGATGGATGACACCTGCAGGCCATCGAATGACAGCTGCGGGGGGATGAGTGGAGGGCCTTCCCGAAGGTTTCCGGGCTGGTCAGTTGCTCCGGAGGCGCTTGCGGTAGACCTGGGCGATGTCCGCAGGCATCGGGTAGAGCGAGGCCTGGGTCACGGCGGTCTGCCCCTGCTGCGAAAGAATGAACTGCAGGAACTCCCACAGGTCCGGCGCCAGGGCCTTCCCGGGCTCGCGGTTCAGGTAGAAGTAGTAGGTCCTGGACAGGGGATACTTGCCCGTGACTACGTTCTCCTGGGTGGGAGAGACCGCGTCCTTGGTCTGCAGAGGCGTGACCGCCAGAGTCTTGTTCCGCGAGAGCCAGTTGGAGAGCGTGGCGATGCCGATGCCCGAGGCGTCGGTCATCACTTTCTCCGCGATGCTCGGCCAGTCCACGGCATCGATGACACTGGGCTTGTACTTGCCCTTCAGCAGCACCTGGTCCCGGATGGCACCGCGCGCTGCTGTGCCTTCGGCCCGCATGTAGGGGTGGATCGGCCGCTTCACATAGTCGCCCCGGAGCCCCAGGTCACCCCAGGTTTCCACCGGCACCTCCGGCCGATAGCCGGCCAGGCGCGTGGTGGAGTAGATTGCGTCCAGCTGGTCCATGCCGATCTCCCGGAGGGGGTTGCCGGAGTTCACGAACACGATGAAGGCGTCGTAGCAGACCACCACCTTGGTGGCGTTGTAGCCGAACTTCTTCTCGAAGGCCTGGAACTCCTCGGGGGTGAGCTCCCGGGCCAGGTGGATCATGGAGACCTTGCTCTCCATGAGGGCCTTCACGGCCGTGGTGGAGAGGGTCTGGACGACCCGGAACTGCGCCCGGGGCTGCTGGAGCTTGAAGGCGTCCTTCCACTCATCCCAGACATCGGTCAGCGAGTCGGCCCCGATGCTCTCGATGGTGGTGTCGATCTGCACCCCGGGGACATAGGGGGGCAGGTTGGGATCCACCTTGGGGGCGTACTGGACGACCCCTTGGCCGAGGAGCAGGGTGCTGACCGCGAGCGCAAAGAGGAAGGGACGCATGGGGACTCCCGATCGAGGCTAGAGCGGACCCGGGCGCAGGCTTGGCCAGGGGCACTCAACGAGAAGCAGATAAGCAGTTTCCTATAGTAACCTTCCCCCCGGGCGGTGCGTTTTTCAAGGGGCCTTGTGCCCCCGCAAAAAACGAGGCTGAAACGTCTAGAGAAAAAGCCCGAGACTACTCTTCCTCGGTCTCGCCGATGTCCTCGGGGACCGACTCCCAGCGCTGGTGGGCCTGGAAGCCGGGCTCTTCCAGGCGGGCCAGGAAGGCCGTCATGCGCGGTCCCCAGGAGGAACCCGCCACGGCGCCCTCCGGCACGTGGGGCAGCAGGTCCGCCGGCGCGTCCTCGAGGCAGAGCTGGGTGAGCACCAGGCTCTGCCGGAAGCTCTCGCCCACGGGGGTGAGGTTGGCCGAGAGGGTCTCGAGGAACTCGGCAAGGGGGTCTTCCTCCGAGAGCGTCTCCGCCGCCGCTCCCAGCAACTCCACGGTCTTGAGCCGCGCCGTCAGGAGCTTCAGGTGCAGGCGCTCCAGGTCCCGCCGGGCCGCCCCGGAGGCCAAGGCATGGGCCGCATCCTCAAGGTGCGGGTGCAGTTTCCGGAACAGGAGGGAGAGGGCTGTCTCGGCGGGAGTCATCGGGTGCGTCGCGTCCATGATCCCAGCCTACTGCATCCTGTTGGACGAATGGACCCGCCTGCCTCAGCATGGGGGGCAGGAGTCTCCCATGTCGCCCTCGGATCTGCTGGACCTCGTCACCCTCCAGAACCTGGTGGAGCTCGATGATGGCGGCCACACGCTGCTCGAAGAGATGCTGGAGATCTTCCGGGACGACACCCCGCGCCGCATCCAGGACATCCTCGCCGCCGCCGCCAAGGGCGAGGCCGAAGAGCTCTCCCGCGCCGCCCACGCCCTGAAGGGCGGCGCCGGGGCCCTGGGCGCCAAGGCCCTGCGCTACCTGGCCGCGGACCTGGAGGCCCTGGGCCGGGACGGCTCTGCCGATGCGGGTCCGGACCTGGAGGCCCGGCTGGAGGCCTGCTTCCAGTCCTCCCTGGAGGCCCTCCAGATCTATCTCACAGAGTTGAAGCAGAGGCCGGGCCAGGCCTGAGTCAGGGCGCGCCGTAGGGCTTCACGCCGGGCGTGCCCTTGGGCGGGGGCTGGTCGCTGATCTGGATGCGGCCGTTGGCGTCCGTCCACTGGTAGATCCGGGTGGCGGCCTGCTGCTGGGGGGTCGGCTCCGGCACGGTCTTCTCGTCATCCACCTTGAAGCCGCCCCGGCCCTTCTGCAGCAGGGCCATGCTGCCCGCCAGCTTGGGGTCCGGCTGCACAGCCTTGCGGCGGTAGAGGTCCAGCACCCGGGGCACATAGGCCTGGGTCTCGCGGAAGGGCGGGATGCCCTTGTGCCGATTCACGGCGCCCTCGCCGGCGTTGTAGGCCGCCACCACCTTGGTGAGGTCGCCCTCGTAGTAGGTATGCAGCCACTTCAGGTACTTCACACCGCCGTTGATGTTCTGGCGGGGGTCGAAGGGATCCAGGACCCCGAAGCGCTGCGCCGTGGAGGGCATGAGCTGCATGAGGCCCAGGGCCCCGGCCCGGGAGCGGGCCCGGTAGTTGAAGGCGCTCTCGGCCTGGATGATGGCCCGGGCCAGGTGGGTGTCCACGCCTTCCACCGAAGTGATCTCGTCCACCAGGGCGATGAGCTCAGGGCTTCGGAGCGCCTTGGCCATCTCGGCGGGGGTCACCGCGAGGCGGACCTTGCCCACGCCGACACTCTTGAGCACCAGCCCCTGGCCCTTCATGTAGCTGGGCGGCAGGTTGTTGATGATCAGCCCGCCCTGCTTGTCGTAGTAGGTATAGAGGTACGTGGCACCGGACTTCGCGCCAGACCTCGGCGACCCGGCGAAGAGCGCCAGGGCGGCCAGGGGAAGGATCAGGGCGGAGCGCAGCATCCGGGGTACATGATACGCCCTGGGGGGCTGAGGTTCACCGAGCGGCGTGCGTGGCACAAGCTCCTCGTCGGGTTTCGGCTTCGTGGAGGACAGAGGCTCCGACGCTGCAAGCCCGCAGGGCGCGCAGGAGCCCAGGACTTGATGTCCTGGGCGTCCGGCGGAGAGCCCAGGCGGCACCGAAGATGATGCTCAACCCGGCGGGTGCCCGGCTTGGAACGCTGCACAGCAGCGTCCCGAGCCACCCGCCTGGGCTTCGCCCCGACGGTCTCGTGGCATAAGCTCCGCGTCGGGTCCCGGCTTCGTGGAGGACATCAAGTCCTCCACTTCGCCACCCGACGGTCGCTTACATATTCCTACGGTACTGCCCGCCCACTTCGTAGAGGGCCTGGCTGATCTGGCCGAGGCTGCAGACCTTGGCGGCGTTCAGCAGCTCCTCGAAGAGGTTGCCGCCGGCGCGGGCCACTTCCTTGAGGCGCAGGAGGGCGGCGGGGGCCACGTCGGCGTTCCGGGCGTGGAAGGCTGCCAGGTTGTCGATCTGCTGCTGCTTCTCTGCCTCGGTGCTGCGGATCAGCTCCGGCGCGCCCAGCTCCGGGGGCTGGGGATTCAGGAAGGTGTTCACGCCGACGATGGGTAGCTCCCCGCTGTGCTTGAGGTGCTCGTAGTGCATGGACTCTTCCTGGATCTTGCCGCGCTGATACATGGTCTCCATGGCGCCCAGCACGCCGCCGCGGTCGCTGATGCGGCGGAACTCGGCCAGCACGGCCTCCTCCACCAGCTCCGTGAGCTGCTCGATGAGGAAGGCGCCCTGCTGCGGGTTCTCGTTCTTCGCCTGGCCCAGCTCGCGGTTGATGATGAGCTGGATGGCGATGGCCCGGCGCACGCTCTCTTCGGTGGGCGTGGTGATGGCCTCATCGTAGGCGTTGGTGTGCAGGCTATTGCAGTTGTCGTAGATGGCGTAGAGGGCCTGCAGGGTCGTGCGGATGTCGTTGAAGTCGATCTCCTGGGCGTGCAGGGAGCGGCCGCTGGTCTGGATGTGGTACTTCAGCTTCTGGCTGCGGTCGTTGGCGCCATACTTCTCCTTCATGGCGATGGCCCAGATGCGGCGCGCCACGCGGCCGATGACACTGTATTCCGCGTCGAGGCCGTTGCTGAAAAAGAAGCTGAGGTTCGGCGCAAAGTCGTCGATGTGCATGCCCCGGGAGAGGTAGTACTCGACGAAAGTGAAGCCGTTGGCCAGCGTGAAGGCCAGCTGGCTGATCGGGTTCGCGCCAGCCTCAGCGATGTGGTAGCCGCTGATGCTCACCGAGTAGAAGTTGCGGATCTTCTCCTCGATGAAGGTGGACTGGATGTCGCCCATGACCTTGAGGCTGAACTCCGTGCTGAAGATGCAGGTGTTCTGGGCCTGGTCCTCCTTGAGGATGTCGGCCTGCACCGTGCCGCGCACGGTCTGGAGGGCCTCCATGCGCAGCCGGGCGTAGACCTCCGGCGGCAGCACCTCGTCGGCGGTGGCACCCAGCAGGGCGAGGCCGAGGCCGTGGTTGCCCTCGGGAAGGGTCTCCCCGTAGCAGGGCCGGATCATGCCCTTGGCAGCGTACTTGGTGTCGATCTTGGCCTGGGCGGCGGCCAGCTGGCCGTGCTCGGCCAGCCAGACCTCGGCGCGCTGGTCGATGGCGGCATTCAGGAAGAAGGCCAGCACCGTGGGCGCGGGGCCGTTCACGGTCATGCTGACGCTGGAGGTGGGGCAGAGCAGATCGAAGCCCGAGTAGAGCTTCTTGGCGTCGTCCACGGTGCACACCGAGACGCCACTGTTGCCGATCTTGCCGTAGATGTCGGGGCGGACGTGGGGATCCTCACCGTAGAGGGTCACGCTGTCGAAGGCGGTGCTGAGCCGCACGGCGGGCTGGCCCTTGCTCACGAAGTGGAACCGCTTGTTGGTCCGCTCGGGCGTGCCCTCGCCGGCGAACATGCGGGTCGGATCCTCACCCACGCGCTTGTACTCGAAGACTCCCGCCACGTAGGGGAAGAAGCCGGGCAGGTTCTCCAGCAGCTGCCAGCGCAGCAGCTCGCCCCAGCCTGAGTAGGACGGCAGGGCCACTTTGGGGATCATGGAGCCGCTGAGGGACGCCGTGTAGTTCGCGGTGCGGATCTCGCGGCCGCGCACCACGTAGACGTTCTCGGGCTCAGTGTAGCTGCGCTTGACCTCGGCCCAGTCGTGGATGAGGCGGCGGCTCTCGCCGTGCAGCTCGCCCAGGTGCTCCTGGTAGCGCTGACGGAGCAGGAGCACGGCGGCACCCTGGTCGCCCTCGCCGGGCTCCAGGAGGTGGATGGCGTCATAGAAGGCGCCGGCGGCCGGCACCTTGTCGCCCAGGGCGCGGAGGCTGGCCCAGAGGGCGTGGCACAGCTCTGCGGTCTCCGCCTGCCGGCGGGCCCAGGCCTTGTAGCCCTGCACCGTGTCGGCGATCTCGGCCAGGTAGCGCACCCGCTCCGGGGGGATGATGGCCGAGCGGCGGGGGTTCCCGGGGGCGGCCTCGAGCCGGGGCACCCAGTCCACGCCGGTCTTTGTGGCGATGGCCTTCACCAGGTTCACGAAGAGCCAGTTGGTGGCGGGGTCGTTGAACTGGCTGGCGCAGGTGGCATAGACGGGCATCTCGTCGGCGGACTCGGAGAAGCGCTTGTGGGCGCGCTGGTACTGCTTGCGCACGTCGCGCAGGGCATCCTCGGCGCCGCGCTTGTCGGCCTTGTTCAGCACCACCACATCGGCGAAGTCCAGCATGTCGATCTTCTCGAGCTGGCTGGCGGCGCCGTACTCCGGCGTCATCACATACATGGCCAAATCCACCAGGTCCGCGATCTCGCTGTCGCTCTGGCCGATGCCTGCGGTCTCCACGATCACCAGGTCGTGGCCTGCGTCCTTGGCGGCCAGGATGCTGGCGGCCAGGGCCTCGCTGGTCGCCCGGTGGGCGGCGCTGCGGGTGGCGAGGCTGCGCATGAACACGCGGTCCCGCAGCTCCGGATGGTAGAGGGTGTTCATGCGGATGCGGTCACCCAGCAGGGCGCCGCCGGTCTTGCGCTTGGAGGGGTCCACGCTCAGCACGGCCACCTGCTTGTCCGGGAAGTCCACCAGGAAGCGGCGCAGCAGCTCGTCGATGAGCGAGGACTTGCCGGCGCCGCCCGTGCCGGTGATGCCGAGGACCGGAATGGTCCGCGTGGGCTGGCTCATGGGTATGGCCCCGGCCTCGCCGAGCTCAATCTGGGTGATCCGCCGCGCCAGGGTGTGGAACTCCGGCGTGGTCCGGGGATCCACGTCGCAGCGCTGCACCATGTCGTCGATCATGCCCTGGAGGCCCATGTGGCGGCCGTCCTCAGGGCTGTAGATCCGCGCGACCCCGTAGGCCTGCAGCTCCTCGATCTCCTCGGGGGAGATGACACCGCCGCCGCCGCCGAAGATCTGGATGTGACCGGCGCCCTTCTCCCGCAGCAGGTCCACCATGTACTTGAAGTATTCGACATGGCCGCCCTGGTAGCTGGAGATGGCGATGCCCTGGGCGTCTTCCTGCAGTGCGGTGTCGACGATGTCCTGCACGGCGCGGTTGTGGCCCAGGTGGATCACCTCGCAGCCGGTGGCCTGCAGGATGCGCCGCATGATGTTGATGCTGGCGTCATGGCCGTCGAAGAGGCTGGCGGCAGTGACGAAGCGAACCTTGTGCTTCGGGACATAGCCCTCCCGGGGGAGGGACTCGAGCTCGGGTACGGCAGACGTGGGCATGGATTCCCCCCCTTATCGGACGAACTCCTAGTCTAACGGCCATCGGCTCCAGCATGAGCCTCTGATCATTGGAGCTATAGAGGTGGTCAGTTCTCTTCCAGCAGCCCCACCGGGAAGCGGTCTTCCATGAGGCTCTGCCGCTCCCGCAGGTGCTGGATCAGGGCGTGCCACTTCGGCAGCCCCCGCAATGGCTCCAGCATGGGGCTGCGCTCGTACCACTCTGTGCAGCCGAACCCGCGCGCGAAGGCCCGGGTGGCCATCTCCATGGCACTGGCCCGGTCGCCGATCAAGGCATAGGCCTCCGCGAGCCGGATGGTGAACTCGCCGTCGGGCTCGCGCATGCCGATGCGTTCCTGGTCGTACTCCCGGAGCTTCTGCCAGGCCTCTTCCTTCCGGCCTTCGAGGATGAGGTCATAGATCTCGCTCAGGCGCAGGATGTTCGGATAGCCGTGGGCCAGGGTCGAGGCCAGGCGGAACTCCTGATGGGCCAGATCCCGGTCGCCCCGCACCAGGGCCAGATAGCCCCGGTAGAAGGGCAGCACGCCCGAGGTGGTGCGCAGGTGCCCCGGCTGCTCCTGGAGGCTGGCCTCGAAGCGCGCGATCTCCCCAGTGTAGAGGCAGGTGATGTCCACGGCCTGGGGGGCGAGGCGGGCGAAGGCCAGCTCGTCGCGCAGGTCCATGGCCCGACGGGCCAGGGGCAGCAGTCCCGCGCCTCGCGCCGCGTAGGCGATGCCCGTCAGCAGCGTCGGGTTGAAGGGCTGCCTGCGCCGGGCCTGGAGCAGCAGGTCCAGGGCCTCGCGCTGGTTGCCACTGTCCGACCTGAGCAGGGAGAGCAGGAAGGCCGCCCGGGGATGGCCGGGCGCCAGGACCAGGCCCCGCTGCAGCAGGGACTCTGTTTCGGACTGCTCGGCGCGGAAGGTCCCGGGCCGGTCGAGGGTCCACCGATAGCGGAGGTTGCCCAGCAGGATCCAGGTCCCTGCACAGGCGGGTTCCTGGCGGGTCCCCTGCTCGGCGAGCGCCATGGCCTGCTCCAGGTTCTGGTTCCGCAGCCGCCAGGCCGCCGCCTGGACCATGTCCCAGAACACACCTGGAGCCCGGGGCGCCAGGAGGGTCGGAGTGACTTTGACGGCCCGGGGGAACTCCCTGAGCAAGGCCTCGAAGGCCTCGGCAGGCGGGAGCGCCGTGGCCTGGCGCACCACCCAGGCCGGCGGTTGTCCCTTCTCGAGCTGCCGCCCCCAGACATACCGGTAGGAGAGCTCGAGGTGCTGCCCCTGGCGCCGGGGCTCCAGCTGGACGAGCAGCGTGTGCCGCTGCCCCCGCAGGAGCTCCAGGTCGGCGGGCACCTCCGTCACGCTGGTCACCGCGCAGCCGCCGTAGTATTCCAGGTGTTCCTGGACCAGGGCGCCGATGGCTCGGCCCTGACCTGTCTCCAGCGTGGGCACCGTGGCGGCGGCGGAGGACGTGACCAGCACCACCTTGAGGGGGGAGCGGACCCCCTGACGGGCCAGCATCCAGGCCAGCCCGATCCCCCCCGCAAGCAGGAGCAGGAAGGCCACACCGAGGAGGAGGGCCGTACGCGAGGGGCGTGGAAGAGACCGGGACATCGCCTCCCAGGATAGATCATCCCCGCGTGGCACCATAATCATCCTGGGAGCCTCCATGATCCGCGCCACCCTGCTCGCCGTGACCACCCTCACCCTGTCCGCCCAGACCCCGCCCAAGCCCCCGGCCCCCACGGAGGAGGCCACCATCCAGCGGTTCCGGACCCACGCCAAGGTGCGCAAGGTCGCGCCGGCGGCGCCGCTCAGCGCCGAGGAGCGGAACACCATCCGGCGCTTCAAGGAGGCCAAGGCCAGCGTGGTGTTCGTGTCAGCGGTCGCCCCGCTTCGGGATCTGCGGACCATGGACGAGACCAAGGTCCCCACGGCGCGGGGCACCGGCTTTGTCTGGGACGAGTGGGGGCACGTGGTGACCAACCACCACATCATCACTGTGGAGGAAGGCGGCAAGCGGCTCGGCGAGGTGGAGGAGGCCGAAGTCACCCTCTCGGACGGCAAGACCTACAAGGGCCGGGTCATCGGCTCCAGCTTCGCCTACGACATCTCTGTCCTCCAGGTCTTTGCCCCCCTCGAAGCCATGCCACCCATCCCCCTCGGGCGCAGCAAGACGCTCCAGGTGGGCCAGACCGTCATTGCCATCGGCAACCCCTTCGGCCTGGACCACTCCCTCAGCCGAGGCGTCATCTCGGCCAAGGACCGCGAGATCGACACGGGCTACAACACCCGCATCCTGAACGCCATCCAGACGGATGCCGCGGTGAACCCGGGAAACTCCGGGGGCCCACTCCTGGACAGCGGCGGCCGCCTCGTCGGCATGAACACGGCCATCATGGCCACAAAGGGAGAGGGCTCGGTCGGCGTCGGCTTCGCCATTCCCGTGGACACCCTCAACCAGATCGTGCCCCAGCTCATCGCCCGGGGCAGGCTCGAGCCCCCCCGGATGGGCTTCGAGGTGCTGGCGGCCTCCGTGGCCCAGCAGAAGTTCGGCCTCAAGCAGGGGCTGCTGGTGATCACGGTGGCACCCGATTCCCCGGCAGGCCGGGCGGGCCTGCGCCCCCTGGAGCTGGATGAGACAGGCAAGGTCAAGCAGTTGGGCGACGTCCTGCTGGGCTACCAGGGCCGCGCCATCGAGAACGAAGGCCAGTTCATGGCCATGCTGGAACTCGAGCCCCCCGCCGACGAAGTGGTCTTCGACGTGCAGCGGGGGGATCAGGACATCAAGGTGACGCTCAACCTGAAAAACAAGACCGGCTCTCCTGCCAAAGAGAAGGTGAGCAAGCCGGTCCTCCCTGCGCTCTGATCACTTCCGGGCAGGCACCTGGATCATGGGGGTGGCGCCGCCCATGGGAGTGATGATCAGGTTGCCCTTGGCGCCGATGTCCCGCAGGGCCTGGATGCGCTGGTACTCGATGATCTGGGGCGTGAGGCTCTGGCTGACGATCTGCTGGGCCTTGGCCTGGCCTTCGGCTTCGATGCGCTTGCGCTCGGCTTCCTGCTTCTCCTTCTGGAGCACGAAGGCCATCTTCTGGGCATCCTGATCCGCGGCGATCTTGTCGTTGATGGCCTTGGTGATCTGGTCGGGCAGCAGCACGTTGCGGAGCAGCACCTGCTCCATGACGATGCCGCGCTCCTTGAAGGCCGTGGTGAGGGTCTTGGTGACGTTCTCCACGAAGCCCATGCGGTGGGTGGTGTAGAGCTCCGTGGCCGACAGGCCCGCGGCGGCGTCCCGCAGGGAGGTGCGGATCTGGCTGCGCAGGATCTGGCCTTCCACGTCGGTGCCGATCTTCTCGTAGATCTTTGGGCAGCGCTCCTGATCCAGGTGGTAGAAGACGGTGGCATCCAGCTTCACTGTGAGGCCGTCGGAGGTGATCACCGGGATGGAGTCATCGCCCTTCTTCTGGCCCTCGTCGGCGATGCCCGACATGGTGTAGTTCCGGGTGCGGACCTCCATCTCCACCACCTGGGAGAAGGGGTTGATGAAGTGCAGCCCCGCGGGCAACACCTGCTCGCGGACGGTGCCGAAGAGCACCACCACGCCCGCCTGGCCCGGCGGGATGATCACGGCCATGGACCCGAGGAGGACCACCAGCCCCAGGGCCAGGGTCACCCACTGGACCACAATGAGCCGGGCCGAGAGCGGGAAGCCCAGCTTGGTCTTCATGCGCCAGGCGATGCCAGCAACAAGCAGGAGCAGGATGGCAATCAGGACCATGAGTCCCTCCAGGGGGAGTGTGCGGCCACCATCTTATTAATGGTGGTGGTGTTCGTCGATCGGATCAGGCGGCAGGGTCACCGTGGCCGGACGGGCCGCGGGATCCAGGAACCTCAGGGGCACCCGCAGGGGTTCATCCATGCTGGAGCACTGGAGGATCAGCATAGCCTCTGCCGTGGTCCCGGTGCGCTGGATCCGCAGCTGATGTCGCACGGCCTCAGGACCGGGCGCATCGAGGAGCCGGAAGCCCTTCCCCTCGATCGTGGCCAGGAGGATTCGGAAGGGCTTGCCGTCGCGCGCGGTCAGGTCGAGCTCCAGGCGCGTGGTCTTCCGGTCGCCGAACACCAGCCGCGACGGCGAGGGCAGCACCGCGGTCACGACGCGCCAGTCCAGGTAGAGGGTGAACAGCGGCTGCCGCGGGCCATTGGTGGCCACCTTCAGGACCTCCAGCCCGGCGGCCATGCCGGGCTCTAGTCGCTCCGGCCGCAGCCGCACGCGCAGCTCGGCGGTGGCGCCCTCGTGGAGCAGCTCCGTGTCGAGGTAGGCGGGCACGGCACTGGCCAACACCAGCTTGAGGGGCTCGCCACCTTCCCGGGTGAACCGGTAGCGGGCCTCGGGGTGCTCGTGCCGGGCCACCTCCCCGAAGCTCTTGCGGAGGCCATCCAGGCTCACCTCGGGGCGCACGTCCACGTCGTAGCGCAGGATGTAGTTGGGCTGGGCCGGGTCGTCGGTACCCAGGCGCACCGCCCCCTTCACCGGGCCCTCCATGCCCTCCGTGGCCACCTTCAGCCGCACCATCCGGACTTCCCCCGGCTGCAGGGGTTCTGCGAGCTGGGCCGGGTCGAGGCTCACGCCCAGGGAGAGATCGAGGATCCGGAACCGGAAGGGGCGGTCATGCAAGCTCTTGATGCCAAAGACAGCCTCCCGCACCTCCCGGGGACCCACGCTGCCGAGGTGCGCCGGGAAGGGCGTGGTCAGCTCGATGCGCGCGGGAGGCGCCGCCTCGGGCTTCGAGGGTGGCGTCGGTGTTTGCAGCAGTAGCAGGGCGGTCAGGAGGAGCATGGCGGTTCCCGGAGAGTCTCCAGTGTGCGGCGAATCAGCCGTGGCTGCGCAGGCAAGGAACCCGTCAGTCCCAGTGGCGGACCCAGGTGGGGTGGTTGAGACCCTCCGCGGTGCGCGGACCCGTTTCCACTTCCGCCGGCTCGATGCCCAGGGCCCGCAGGGCGGCCTGGAGGGACTCGGCCCGCAGCTTCTGCAGCTCGGGCTTGATCCCCTTGGTCGTGGGCACCTGCAGCGCCCAGCGTCCCCCGGCGCCCCAGGACTCGACCCAGGCCTCCAGCTTCCGCACGCCCCCGATGCTGAGGTCCGAGCGGCCGGGCAGGAAGTAGAGCAGGCCTTCCCGGGGAGGCGGCTCCGCGCTGGCCTTCGGCTTGGGCAGCGACACCAGTGGCGCGGGATCCAGGGCTGGCGCTGCGGGCATGAGCCTGAGCTCCGAGCGCAGGACCAGGTCCCCCTTCATGGGATAGCTCGTCTCCAGGGGTTCGAACAGCGCGTTGGCGCGGCCGGGGCGGCTCTCGATCACCCGGAGGTGCCCCAGGATCACCGCCGCGCCGGCCCGCTTCACGAGCAGCCGCTCACCCACGCGTAGCCCCTGGTCGTGCTCGCCTTCCACGCCGTAGATCCGGTCCGCGACCTCATAGGGCGGCGGACCCCGGCGCTCCACGGCGACGATGTGGAGGGGCACCTGGGCTCCGAGGAGGCCGGCAAGACCGAGGCTGAGCAGGAAGCACCGCATGGGGGGCTTATCGGCCGGGCGGCGGCCGGGACATTAGAAGGGCGGGATGCCCAGCTCCCGGAGGAGGTCCCCCAGCAGGTAGAGCGACCCCGATACCAGCCTTGGCGCGTCCGACGACGCTCGCAGCTGGGCCGCAGCTTCCTGGATGCTTAGCAGCGGCGCCTCCAGCCCCCAGGCCTCCCGCAGCGGGGCCGCCTTGGCGTAGCGGGGCGCGTCACCCTGGATGAAGGTGACCGACAGGGGCCGCATGCGCTTCAGCTCCCGGGCCACGCCCACGAGATCCTTGTCGCCCATGGCGCCAAAGAAGAGGTGGGGCCGGACTCCGCAGGCGAGGGCATGGTCCGCCAGGGCGCGTGCTCCCTCGGGATTGTGGGCGCCGTCCATCCACACACCAGAGAGCGTGGGCACCTTCCAGAGCCGGCCTGGCCAGCGGGTGGCCGCCACTCCGGCCCAGAGGCACGCCTCGGGGATGGGGAACCCCAGCGCCTGGAGCTGCCGCACCGCCTCGAAGGCCGTGGCCAGGTTGTCCAGCTGGTGGAGGCCCGGCAGCGCCACGTGCCTGCCGCCCACCCGGGAGTGGTCCCAGCGGATGTCGGCGGGACCGAGCCGCGGCGCCGGATGCAGCACGGGCGAGGTGGGCAGCAGGGGACGGATCCAGTCCGGATCCAGCGAAGGCCCCAGCACGAGCGGCCGGCCGTCCCGGGCTGTGCAGAGCTTCTCCCGGGCGATGGCCTCTCGTGTGTCCCCCAGGTACTCCTGGTGATCGAGACCGATGGTGGTGACGATCGTGAGGATGGGCTCCGTGGCGTTGGTGGCATCCCAGCGGCCGCCCATGCCCACTTCCAGGACGGCCACCTCCACACCGGTCATGCGGAACGCCGACAGGGCCGCCGTGATCATGAGCTCGAAGTAGGTGGCCTGAAGGCCCAGGCGGACCTCGGTCTCAAAGGCCTCTCCCAGCAGCAGGTCGAGGGCGCCCGTACCGATGGGCTGGCCATCCACCCAGATGCGCTCAGTGACCTCCGTGAGGTGGGGCGAGGTGGTCCAGCCCACCACCAGGCCCGCGGACCTGAGCATGTGCGCCAGGAAGGCGCCAGTGCTGCCCTTGCCGTTGGTCCCGGCGATGAGAATGACGGGGAACCCTGCCTCCGGATGGCCGAGTCCGCCCAGCAGCGCGCGGATGTTCTCCAGCCCGCACTTGATGCCGAGGTGCCCCCGCTCCTGGAGGCGCGGGATGTGGCTGGGCTGGAACGCGCAGGTCACCGGGTGCCGTTGTTCAGGTGGTCGACGGCATCATCCACGCCAGGCAGGCGGCGATGAAGTCCTTCAGGTGGTCCCGGTTGACGACCTTGTCCACCATGCCGTGGGCCTGCAGGAACTCGGACCGCTGGAAACCCTCGGGAAGGCTCTGCTTGATGGTCTGCTCGATGACGCGGGGACCGGCGAAGCCGATGAGAGCCTTGGGCTCGGCGATGTTGAGATCGCCCAGCATGGCGTAGCTGGCGCTGACGCCCCCCGTGGTGGGGTCGGTCAAGATGCTGAGGTAGGGCAGGCCCGCCCGCTCGACCTTGGCCAGGGCCGCGCTCACCTTGGCCATCTGCATGAGGGACAGGGTGCCCTCCTGCATGCGGGCGCCGCCGCTGCAGCTGACGATGAGGTAGGCGCACTGCTTCTCGATGGCCCGCTCGGCACCCAGGCGCAGCTTCTCGCCCACGACGCTCCCCATGCTGGCCGCCAGGAAGTCGAAGTTCATGATGGCGGTCACCACGGGGTGGCCCGAGAGGGTGCCCTCCACAACGATCGCCGCATCCTCGGTCTGGCCGTCCTGTTCCAGCTTCTTCAGCTGGTCCTTGTAGCTCTTGATGGCCACGAAGCCCAGGGGGTCGGCGCTGCGCAGCTCCCCGAACAGCTCGGTCCAGCCGGCATCCATGAGGTTCTCGAGGCGCTCCTCCACACCGATGCGGAAGTGGTACCCGCACTTGGGGCAGACGTTGTGGGTGTTGACCAGCTCCTTGCGGTAGATGAGCTCCTTGCAGGCCTCACACTTGATCCAGAGGCCCTCGGGGACCCGGACGGTCTTCTCCTCGACGGCGGTCTTCTGCAGGCGCTTCTTGACGAACCAGGACGACATGGCGGACTCCTACCGGTGACGTGGAACAGGTCCTAGCGGCGCTTGGCCGGACCAGGCTTGAGCGCCTCGAAGAGACGGTCGAGCTCGGCCTCGCTGCCGAAGTGCATCACCAGAGTGCCGGCCTTGCCCTTGGACTTGATCTCGATGTGCGTGCCCCAGGACTGGGTGAGCTCCTCGGCGGCGGCCTTGATGAAGATGTCCTGGGGATGCCGCTTCCGGGTCTTGGGGCGGGCCAGCTTCTGGAGGTGCTGGATGCGGGCCTCGAGCGCCCGGACGCTCAGCTGCTGTGCCACCACTTCGTGGGCCAGCTGCTCCTGGAGCCGCAGGTCGGCGACACCCAGCAGCACCTTGGCGTGGCCCGTGCTGAGCCGTCCCTTCGCCACATCCTGCTTCAGCTCGGCGGGGAGCCGCAGCAGGCGGAGGGTGTTGGCCACCTGGGGGCGGGACTTGCCGACCCGGTCGGCCACCTGCTCCTGGGTGAGGCGGAGGTGCTCCCCCAGCTGCCAGTAGGCTGTGGCCTCTTCGATGGGGTTCAGCTCCTGGCGCTGGATGTTCTCCACCAGGGCGATCTCCAGCAGCCGGTCATCCGGGACTTCCTTGATCACCACGGGGACCATGGCGAGACCCGCCTTGCGGGCCGCGCGCCAGCGGCGCTCGCCGGCGATGATCTCGAACTGCTCGCCGACCTTGCGCACCACGATGGGCTGCACCATGCCGTGCTGCTTGAGGCTCTCGGCCAGCTCATCCAGGGCGGTCTCGTCGAAGTTGGTGCGGGGCTGGGCCCGGTTGGGCAGCAGGCTGCCGAGCGGCAGCTCCCGCTGGGGGGAGTCTTCGGGCGCCATCTGGCTCATGAGCGAGGTCAGTCCCCGGCCCAGGGCCGGACGCTTCAACGGGATCATCAAGCTTCCCTCCTGGCCAGTGTCTCCTGGCCCACCCACTCTCTCGCGAGGGCGAGGTAGGCCTGAGCGCCCTTCGAGCGCAGATCGTAGAAGGCCACCGGCTTGCCGTGGCTGGGCGCTTCGGCCAGGCGGATGTTCCGGGGAATCATGGTCTCGAAGACCTTCCCCGGGAAGGCGTGGCGCACCTCTCTGGCCACCGCGGCGCCGAGGTTGGTGCGCTCCTCCGCCATGGTGAGCAGGATGCCGCCGAGCTTGAGCCGGGGGTTGGGACCAGCCTGGATGCGGCGCAGCGTCTCGGTCAGCTCCGCCAGGCCATCCAGGGCGAAGAATTCGCAGGGCATGGGCACGATGACCTCGTCCGAGGCCGTGAGGGCGTTGAGGGTGATCATGCCGAGGCTGGGGGGCGGATCGATGAGGATGTAGTCGAAGCGGTGGATGAGCGGCGCGAGGGCCTGCTTAAGCACCTGGAGCTGGGGCATCTCGAAGAGCTCGAACTCCAGCTGCGCGAGATCCTTGCCCGCCGGGAGCACCTGCAGCATCGGCACTTCCGTGCTGAGGAGCAGCGCCTCCGCCGGGGCGCCCTTCATAAGGGCGTAGGAGCCGGCTCGGTGGTCCGGCTTGGCGAAGCCCAGGCCCGTGGTGCTGTGGCCCTGAGGATCGAAGTCCACCAGCAGGACCATCTTCTCCATCATGGCCAGGGAGGCCGCCAGGTTGATGGCCGTCGTGGTCTTGCCCACGCCGCCCTTCTGGTTCGCCAGAGCCACCACCCGGGCGCGCATCAGGCCGCCCTCATCATCGCGCAGGCGCTCGTCGAACCAAGCATCTCGGAATCCCTTCGGGTGTGGAACAACCAGTCTAGCAGGTCGGGTTCCACGGCGAAGAGGGCGCCCCGTCAGGCCCGCAAGCGCAGCAGCTGTGAGGGATCTGGATGCACCACGCCGAGGTTGCGGACGGGGCCCGTCAGCCACAGCTCCCGCCAGGCGCCCTTGGCGTCCAGCTCCAGCGTGACCGTCACCACGTCACCGCCTGCGGTGTGGAGTCGCCAGGCGGAGGTGCCTTCGGTCTGCGCCAGCCAGGCGGCAGCGACCGCGCACCCGGTGCCGCAGCAGAGGGTCTCGCCCTCCACGCCGCGCTCCCAGGAGCGGATCCTCGCCTCGCCGGGCGCGAGCACCTCGACGACGCTCACGTTGGTGCCGCCGGTGATCGCCGCGTGGTGCCGCAGCGGCGGTGCGAACACGGCGAGGTCGAGCGCGGCCACCGTGGGCACACGCACCACCAGCTGCGGATTGCCGATCCAGCCGAAGCCCGCGGGCTGCGCCATCGGCATCGGCACATCACGCAATCCCAAGCCCTCACCCTCAGGCATGCGGATGCCGACCTCGTCGCCGGCGCGGCGGAGCAGGATGCGCTCGCCGTTGGAGACCGCCTCGATCAGGTCACCCTCGGGAGCCCCTGGAAGACATATTCCGGCCCTGCTTCCATTGGAACAAAAGGACTTGGATCCATCAGTGTCCCAGTGGTCAAGGCTCCAGGGCCCTGTTCTGGGTGTTTGCATCAAAAAAAGGCCATCTAAACCGAATCCTGTCCCCTTTGGACACAGGACCCGAGCATAGGTTTCACCCATACAACCTTTAACCTCATCTGCCCAGAGGTAACCGAACCGATTCCCGGACGCGGCCGCCAGCCAGAGGTCCAAGCTAGCGCTCGCGATTCCGGAAGGTGTAGACGGTCTCTCCCTTGCGGGCATAACCCTGCCGACGGGCCAGCGCCTCCATCAGCTCAGGGTCCTTCGCCGCGAGCCGCTGAACCTCGTCCAGCAGCTCGCGGTTCCGGTGGTTGAGCTCCACCAGACGGGCCCGGGCCGTGGCCAGCTCGGCCTCTCGCCGGTTCAGCTCTGGGATGCCCCCCTGGGAGAAGAGCATGGCCATGAGCGACAGGAGCCCCGAGACTCCGAGGACGCCCCACAGAGTGGAGGACTTCAGGAGCCAGTTGGCGTTCATGAGGAGTGTCTCCGAAGAGAGCCAGGGCGCTCCTAGCTGAGGCAGGTTCCAAAGGCCTCACGGCCGGCATAGCGGGCCGCGGCGCCCAGCTCCCATTCGATCTGGAGGAGGCGGTTGTACTTGGCGACCCGGTCCGTGCGGCAGGGGGCGCCGGTCTTGATCTGGCCCGCGCCGGTGGCCACGGCCAGGTCGGCAATGAAGCTGTCCTCGGTCTCACCGCTGCGATGGCTGATGATGGCCCGATAGCCCGCCTTGTGGGCCATGTCCACGGCCCGGAGGGTCTCAGTGACGGTGCCGATCTGGTTCAGCTTGATCAGGATGGCGTTGGCCACGCCCTCCTTGATGCCCTTGGCCAGGATGGCCGGGTTGGTCACGAAGAGGTCGTCACCCACCAGCTGGGTCTTGGCGCTCATGGCCACCGTCTGGGCCTTCCAGCCCTTCCAGTCGCCCTCGGCGAAGCCATCCTCGATGGAGATGACCGGGTGCCGGGCCACGAGGCCCGAATAATACTCAACCAGCTGGGCCGGGGTCTTGGTGCCGCCGTCCAGGGTGTAGGCCTTGCCGTTGTGGAACTCGCTGGCGGCGCAGTCCAGACCGAGGAACATGTCCTTCCCGAGCTTGTAGCCGGCCTTCTTGATGGCCTCTCCGATGAGCTCGAGGGCTTCCTCGTTGGAGCCCAGGTTCGGGGCAAAGCCGCCTTCATCCCCCACGCCCGTTGCCAGCTTGCGGGCCTTCAGGACGCCCTTCAGGGCATGGTAGACCTCGGCCCCCCACCGGAGGGCCTCCCGGAAGCTGGGTGCGCCTACGGGCAGCACCATGAACTCCTGGATGTCCACGTTGTTGTCTGCGTGGGCACCACCATTGAGGATGTTCATCATGGGCACCGGCAGCAGGCGGGCTGAGGCTCCGCCCAGGTAGCGGTACAGGGGCATGCGGACAGCCTTGGCCGAAGCATCGGCCAGGGCCATGGACACCCCCAGGATGGCGTTGGCGCCCAGGCGGCCCTTGTTCTCGGTGCCGTCCAGGTCGCACATCAGCTCGTCCAGTTCGGCCTGCTGGAAGGGATCCATCCCCTGCAGGGCTGCAGACAGCTCGACATTGATGGCGTCCACGGCGCCCTGGACACCCTTGCCCAGGTAGCGCTTCTTGTCGCCGTCACGGCGCTCGAGGGCCTCGCGGCTCCCGGTGGAGGCACCGGAAGGGACAATGGCCTGACCGGCCGTCCCATCGGAAAGCTGCACCCGCGCCAGCACAGTGGGGTTGCCACGGCTGTCGAGCACTTCGAGGGCGGAGACACGGTCGATGATGTTCATGGGATCACCCGGCTCAGAGAGGCGCGCCAGCGCGCCTCTCTGAATCATAGCCAGGTTGTGCGTGACCGAAGCGCCTACTTCTTGGCGGCCTTCTTGGGGGCGGCCTTCTTGGGGGCGGCCTTCTTCACGGCGGGCTTCTTGGCGACGGCCTTCTTCGGCGCGGCCTTCTTCACGGCCGGCTTCTTGGCGGCGGCCTTCTTCGGCGCGGCCTTCTTCACGACGGCCTTCTTCACGGCCGGCTTCTTGGCGGCGGCCTTCTTGGGGGCGGCCTTCTTCACGACGGCCTTCTTCACGGCCGGCTTCTTGGCGGCGGCCTTCTTCGGCGCGGCCTTCTTCACGGCGGCCTTCTTCGGCGCGGCCTTCTTCACGGCCTTCTTCGGCGCGGCCTTCTTCACGGCGGCCTTCTTCGGCGCGGCCTTCTTCACGGCCTTCTTCACAGCCGGCTTCTTGGCGGCGGCCTTCTTGGGGGCGGCCTTCTTGGCGGCGGGCTTCTTGGGGGCGGCCTTCTTCGCTGGCTTCGGAGCTTCAGCGGGAGGAGGGAGGAGGGGGGTTTCGGCCATGGGTGGCTCCTTTACGCCCTTTTGGGCGGGGTTGGAAGGGGTCGTGCGGGAAGACGGCTTGCCCTTGGCATCTTTCGCGCCAGGTTGGACCGGCTCTTTCCGCGGGGTGGATATGCGTTCCTTGGCCGCGGGAACGGCCGTGGGGGCTTGCGCCGCGTCTGCGGCAGAGCCGGTCTTGCCCTTGGGCTTCGCGGCTTTTTTCGGGGGCTCCACGCCGGCCAGGATCTGGGCCAGGCGCTTGCCGGGATAGTAGTCATCGAGGAGGGCGTCGCCGATCAAAAGGCCGTGAAGCCCGAGGGCCTCCGCCTGCTTGATCTGCTCCAGACGCTGGATGCCGCCCTCGATCATTTTCAGGCAGCTCTTGGGCACTTTCTTGACGAGCGCGATGGCCTGGTCCCAGGACGCCTCCCAGGTGTCCAGGTTGCGGCCCACGGCACAGATGATGTCGGCCCCCGCCTCGAGGGCGCGCTGCAGCTCGGCTTCTGAGGTGGCCTCCACCACGACGTCTAGCCCCTTGCTGGTGGCAAATTTCAGGAGGGTCTGCAGGCGGTCCTGGGAGAGCAGCGCCGGCATCAGGTAGATGGCATCCGCGCCGAGGATCTTGCTCTCCTCGACCTGGTACTCCTCGAAGATGAACTCGCGGCGGATCAGGGGCAGCTTCACCTGGGCACGCACTTCGGAGAGGTGTTTGTCGTCGCCGTAATAGAGGAATTTGTCTGTGGCGACCGACAGGGCCCGGGCACCGTTTTCGGCCAAGCTCTTCGCGTGGGTGGACGCCTTATAGGCTTCCCGGACCTGGCCGCGACCCGGATCCCCCCCTGCTACTTCGCCCAAGATGGTGATTCCAGGCTGGCTGAGCTCTTCTTTCAGAGAGTGGTGGCCCTTGTAACCGTCCTTTACCGCCACGGGGCCCCTCTGCTTCTTGATTTCCACATCAAGGGCCTTAAAGATGGCGACTTTCTTTAGCATTTACCACGCTCCAAATCTCAGATACCTCACTGCTGGCCCTATGCGGAAGATGGTTGGCCAATATCCCTCTGATTCAACATGAAACCAGCGATCTGGATGAGGTCAACAGCAAAAAACAAAAAATCTTCATTTTTTTTGACGCTACCGCCTCGCCGAGTGCTCATTCTTTTCCGCTGTTCGGGACACCGCAGTGCGCGACACTTGATGAATCTGATGCCGAGGTTCCCCATGACGGTCCACCTGCTCGACCACCCTCTCGTTCACCACAAGCTCTCGCTCATCCGCGACCGGAAGACGCCCGGGAGCTTGTTCCGCGCGCTCACGGAAGAAGTCGGCCTGCTGCTCGCCGTGGAGGCAACGCGCGATCTGCCGACGGATTCGGTGGTCGTCGAAACGCCTCTCGAGCGCACCGGCACACGTCGACTCAAGCCGCTGGATCCCGTGCTGGTGCCTGTGCTCCGGGCCGGTCTCGGCCTGCTGCCTTCCTTCCTAAAACTTCTGCCGACGGCGAAGGTCGGGCACCTCGGGCTCTACCGGGACCATGACTCCCTGGTGCCCGTGCCCTACTACCGCAACTTCCCGCCGCTCCTGGAAGCGCGTCCTGTCTTTGTGCTCGATCCCATGCTCGCCACGGGCGGGAGCGCCTCGGAAGCCGTCCGGCAGCTCAAGTCCGCCGGTGCGATCACGCTGACGCTGGTGTCCGTCCTCGCAGCACCTGAGGGCATCGAGCGCCTGCAGAAGGACCACCCCGACTTGACCATCGTCGTGGGTGCCATCGACCGCCAGCTCAACGAGAAGGGCTACATCCTGCCCGGTCTCGGCGACGCGGGTGACCGGCTCTTCGGCACGGCCTGATCAACACACAGAGGCGCCGTAGCCCTTCAACGCCCTGCCGCCACGGGCCTGCGCATCCAACTCTGCGTGAACCTGGTCCCGCTGGGCGGCGAGCAGGGAGGTACATTCAGCCACCCGCTCTCCCAGGGCGTGGGCGCGGGACACGAGCTCGGGCCAACGCGGTCCTCGCTCGGCACCCCGCAAGGCGGACTGGAAGGCCTGGTTCCATGCGGCCAAGCCTTCGGCCCCGGGCATCGACGGGGGGTCCTGGATCCAGGCCTCCATCCGCTCGATTTCCCGGAGCAGTTCGGCGTCGCTCATCCGACCAGATCTCCCGCCTTGAAGCCCTCGGTGCGGGCCACGCCGATGCGCTGCTGATGAGACTGTTCCCAGCTCTGTCGCAGATCGCCCATCTGCCTTGACACCACTTCCAGGCGGGTGGTGTCGAGGCGGGAGCTGGCGTTCAGGACCTCACGACCCCACCAATCGTAGAGGCGCAGGAGGTTCTGGGCGAGCTCCCCGCCACCCTCGAGGTCAAGGTGCACGGTCAGCTCCTCCAGGATCGAGCTGACCCGGTTGATCGCCTGGCCCTTGGCGGCGTAATCCTTCCGGGCAATGGCGTGGGTGGCCTGGGCGATGAACCGCTGCCCCCCTTCGAGCAGCAGGGCCACCAGCTGCTCTGCGCTGGCTCCCATCACACGCTGGACGAGGTACTGGTCACTGGCTTTGGCGTAGGGGGTCATGGCTACCTTCCTTGGGCTCTTTCGGCCACCGGGGCGAGAACTGGAGAATCAGCTGAGGCCGGCCAGGCTGGAGCCCGCGGCCTGCAGCTGGCTTACGGTCGCCTCCAGCTGGGAGAACTGGTTCTGGAGGACAACCTTCCGCCGATCGAGCCGCGCCTGCCCAACTGTGATCTGCTGAGTCAGGTTGGTGTTTTGGGCGTTGATGCTCGCGATGATCTGCGGGATGTTGCCGGTCGCCGAGGCCGTGAGGTTCGAGACAACGTCCCGGGCGGCCTGGCCGACCCCACGGCTCAAGGTCAGGGTGCCACTCCCCAGACCGTTGACCGAGAGGATCAGGCCTTCGAGGGGTGTCCCCGCTGCGCCGCCAAGGGTGCCGTTGCTCCCGCTGAGGGCGTATTCCGTCCCGTTGACCGTGAAGGTGCCCGAGACAGCACCCCCGCTCGCGAAGGAGGTGATGTTGAAGCTCACGGCACCGGTGGTGGTCTTGGCGCCGCCCTGATAGAAGGACACTGCACCATTGGACGACTGCCCCGAGAAGGCGAAGATGCGCTTGGCCGCGGCCGGGTCCTTGTCCAGGGCCGCGGACAGGATCGTGGTGTTCAGGCTGAGCGACCCGTCCCGGTTCGTGGTCATGCCCAGGTCGGCGGCAGAAGTGAAGGTCGCGGAAGACGGCAACCCTGATGGCGCACCCGACAGCGCCGAGCGCACCTGGGCGATGAGGCTCCGCACCGTGGGATCGTTCGCCAGGGCCCCGCCCGTTGCGGAGGCGCTCTTGAAGCTCGTCACCAGAGCGTTGAACTTGCTCACGACGTCCTGCAGGGCGCTGGTCAGCGTGCCTTTGTCCTGACCTACAGTGAGGGTCGTCGAAGTCGTCTGGTTCCCCTGCTTGAGCGTGAAGGTGACGCCATCCACGGCGTCCGTCACTGTGTTGGACTGCCGCGTGAGCTGGAGTCCATTGACCATGAAGAGGGCATCCTGGGCCACGTCAGCGGTGCCGGAGCCGAGGCCCCCGGAGAGTGTGGTGGGCGTGGTGAGGCTGTCCACAGTGCCGTGGGTGATACCGAGGGTGTTCACCGCGGCCCCGCCGACGGTGTTGTTCGAGATGTCCGCGATGGTGACGACACCGCCGGTGGTGCCGGTGCCGGAGAGCTTGGCTGTGAGCACCAGCTCGTACTTGTTCGTGCCGCTGCCGGTGTTCACCACGGTGGCCGTGACACCCAGCCCCGTAGACCCCGGCACGGCGGGATCCGCGGTCCCGAGGGCGTTGATGGCATCGCGCAGGCCGTAGAGGTTGTTGTTGCCACTGGTGAGGGTCAGCGTCTTGATGACGCCGTCGGTGCCCTTGATGGCGAACGAGGCCGTGCCCGTTCCACCGGTGCCCGCATCGAAGATCGTCGTGGCCAGGGGGTCGGCCACGGCCAGGTTGGTAGGGGCGCCTCCCACCATGGTGGGCGTGATCCTGCCGGCGGTGGCTACTTTGGTCACCTGCAGGTCATAACTGCCGGGCGCACTGGCTGTGGCGGTGGCGGTGACATAGGTGCCATTGCTGTCCGTGCTGGTCACGGTGCGGGCATCGAAGCTGGTGCTGGACAGGGTTGCCAGGCTCGTCGAGAGCGCAGTCATGCCCGTCTGGATCGTCTGGATGGCGTTCAGCCGCGAGGTGTTGGTCGTCTGCTTCGCCTGTAATCGCTGAAGAGGCTGTCCTTCCTGTTGGATAATGGCATTGACCAGGGTGTCGGTCTGCAACCCGGTCGCCAGGCCCTGGAAGCTCAGTGCGGATGTCGCCATGCTGGACCCCCTTTCGGGATTGGGCCTATCCCTGCTTGTCCACCAGAACGCCAGCGGCGCCCTTGGAACTCGACAGCTCCCGCAATTTGCGGGCCATCGCCAGGGTCTCCTCGGAGGGCACCTGGAGGATCACCTCCTTCGTCTTGGGGTCCACCACCCTGAAATAGAACCGGCCACTGCTCTTGTCGACCTGGAACTCCAGGTCTGAGTTTGATTTTGATATAAAGGCCTTCACGTCGCCGGCCGCAGCCTCGAGGCTGGCTTGCGTAGGAGCCGCAGGAGGCGCCTCGGCGGGGCTGCCGGGCGGCGACTTCGCGGGCGCGGCAGCGGCCTTTGGGGCCACGGGAGGGGGCGGGGGAGGCGCCATGGTCAACGGGCTGGTGGGGGTGACTTGATCGCTCATCACAACCCTCCTTCTTTTTCAGGACCAGGAGGGCAGGGTGTGCCCACCCCCCTGGGTATGGAACGGTTCAGCCCTCTACTGGAGGAGGGCCAATACCGATTGAGCGGACTGATCGGCCTTGCCTAGCGCGCTGATGCCAGACTGGTTGAGGATCTGGAATTTGGAGAGGTTCACAACTTCACTGCCTACGTTCGTATCCGTGATTCCGCTGGAGGCGGCGGTCCAGTTCTGGACCTCGATGCCCAGGGTGTTCGCGAGGCTGTTGAGCTGCTGGCTGCTCGCTCCGATGGTGCCCCGCATGGCCCCGATGGTGTTGATGGCGGTGTTGACGTCATTGGCGGCGGTGGTGGCGCCGGCCGCCGTGGTCAGGAAATCCGTGCCCGCCGCCAGGGTGGCGAAGGTGCCCACGGTCAGGGTCACGGACGAGTAGCCGCCCACAGAGACCGAGATGGCGGCGGCGCCGAAGATGCTGGCGCCGTTGAAGGTGGTCTTGGACTGCATGTCCGACAGGGTCGTGATGATGCTCTGAAACTCTGCGTTCAAGGCAATCTTGCCTGTGCTGGAGTCCGCACCCGAGGTGCCGCTGGTGGCCTGCTGGGCCAACTCTGCCGCCCGCTGCAGCAGGTTGGTGACTTCCTCCAGCACGCCGTCGGCGGTCTGCAGCCAGGACGCCCCATCGTTGGCGTTGCGCTGGGCCTGCGAGGCGGTGCGGACATCCGTGTTCAGCTTGTTGCTGATGACGAGCCCTGCGGCGTCGTCAGGGGCGCTGTTGACACGCTTGCCGGTGGTGAGCCGCTTGATGGTCTTGGACAGGCCGACACTGGTGATATCCAACTGACGGCTGGCGCCAAGTGCGGCGACGTTGTTAAGAATTGAAGCCATTGCATCCTCCGTGATGCGGTTAGGGCAGCGTCCGTGCTGCCGGGGCGGTGGCGGGGGTACATCCCCGTCGAACGATGTTTCGGCTTGGTATCACAAGACCTTTAACCTTTTTTTCTAGACGGTATGATCGGCCCCATGCCCACCCTCTCCCTGGCCATGATCGTCAAGAACGAGTCCGCCAACCTGCCGCGCTGCCTGCGGTCGGTCCAGGGCCTCGTGGATGAGGTGGTCGTCGTGGACACCGGCTCCACGGACGACACCGTGGGCATCGCCCAGTCCTTCGGCGCCAAGGTCAGCTCCTTCCAGTGGATCGATGACTTCGCCGCGGCCCGCAACGAGAGCCTGCGCCGGTGCACTGGCGACTGGGTGCTGATCCTCGACGGGGACGAGTCCGTGGACGCGCTGGACCACGCCCGCATCCGAAACGTCTGCACAGAGGAGGGTCCCGCCGGCTACTTCCTCACCCTCCGGAGCTACTTCCTGGATGCTGGCGGCGTCATGCTGGACCAGGTCATCCGCCCCAATGACACGCCTTACCAGGAGGGCTCTGAATACGGCCACTACGCCGATTTTCCCTCGGTCCGCCTGAGCCGGCGGTTCCCGGACCTCCGCTTCGAGGGGCGCATCCACGAGCTGCTGGCCACCTACTTTCTGGAGCGGAAGCTCCCTGTGGGAACCCTGGAAGCGGTCATCCACCACTTCGGGAAGGTAGATATTGCCCGAGAGGAGGAGAAGAAGGACCGCTACCTGCGGATGGCCCAGGACCAGGCGGCGGCGGACCCCAAGAACAGCCAGGCCTGGTTCAACGTGATGATCCAGGCCGCTGCCGCCCGCAACTGGGAGCTCGTCATCCAGGCCGGTGAGACCTTCCTGGCCCTGCAGCCCCGGCCCCTCCCCACGGTGCTGACCACGATGGCCCTCGCCTTCCAGGAGGCCGGGCGGCCCGCGGAGGCCATCCCTCTCCTCCGGCGGGTGCTGCTCGGCAACCCGAAGCACGCCATGGCCTCCACCCGCCTGGCGGTCGCACTGGCGCAGACGGGGCACAGGGATGAAGGCCAGCGGCTCCTGGAGCGCCTCATCAAGGCCCAGCCCGAGCTCCCCACTCCCCGGCTGAACCTGGCGGAGCTCCAGCTGAATGCCAACAGGGTCGAGCAGGCCCGCAAGACGCTGAAGCAGGGCATCGAGGTCTGCCCCGGCGACGCGCGCCTGCGCGAGCGCCAGGTCATGGTGGATCTCCAGATGGGCGAGGAAGCCCAGGCCGCCCTGGATGCCTGGAGTGCCCTGGCCAGGATCCCCAATGGGGGCGGCGGCCTCTGGCATGCCCTGGTGGCGGGGTTCCTCCTGAAGAGCGGCGAGGTCCCCAAGGGCCGCCTCATTCTCGAGCAGGGCCTGCGGGTCTACCCTGCGCACCCCCGACTGGCCAGTCTGCTGGAGATCTCCAGCAACCTTTGATGAGCTAGGACTTCTCGCGACCGAAGATGCCCCGAAGCTTGCCCATCAGGCCGGCCTGGCCCTCGCGGGCAGTGGGCTCTGCGGGTTCCGGCCGGGACCATCCGGCAGGCACTGCCACCGAGGGGTCCAGCTCCAAGGCGCGGCGGATGCAGCCCTGGGCGTTGGCCCGGAAGCCCTTGCGGTGGTAGAGGTCACCCATGAGAGCCCAGGGTTCCGCGGAGCGGGGGTTGAGCCGGGACGCCACCTGGAGGGCCTCGATGGCCCGGGTGGACCAGGCCGGGTTGCTGATGCGGAGCCGCCCGAGCAGCAGCCAGGCCTCGAAGGCCGCCGGGGATTCTCCATCCAGCTTGATGGCCTGCTCCAGGGCCCGGATGGCCTCGCTCGTGCGCTCTTGCATCACATAGGACTTGGCCTTCACGAGCAGCCTTCGGGCGCGCTCCTGAGGTGACAGTGAGCCCTCATCCAAGGGCGGCATCGGCGGAGGCGTGGCCTGCGGAACCAGCGCATCCAAAGCCAGTGGCGGGAACGGCATGGCTGGCGCGGAAGGCAGCAGGTCCTCCTGGGCCAGCAGGAGTGGCTCGGGTTCCGGCTCGGGATCGGCCAGGAACTCGGGCTCCGGCTCGAGCCCGTCCTCTACCTCTACCTCGACTGCGGGCGCAGGCGCAGACGGCGGGATGAGCATGGGTGGTGGCTCACGCACCACGGGCGGAAGCGGTGCCGGCTCTCGCGGCACGAGGGGCAGGGCACCACTCACCAACCGGAGCCCGCCCAGCGCCCAGAGGGTGGCCACCAGCCGGGCAGCCTGCTCCAGGGGGAGACCCGCCAGGGACGCAATGGTGTTGCAGCCCAGAGGCTCCGTCCCGAACAGGGTCAGCGCGTAGGCAAGGGAGGGCGTGAGGGGCAGGTCACTCAGCGACTCCAGGAGATCAGGGCGGGCCTGCCAGCGCCAGTCGGGCTCGCTGCGGAACATCTCGATCAGCTCGCGGTCGATCTGCGCGCTCTGAAAGGTGTCCCACACCAGACGACGATGGTTCAGGCGGAACTGGTGCTCAACAGCGATCCCTTCCCCAGGGGCGGCCGGTAGCCAGGTCATGCGGAGGATCGGGTGCTCCATGGCGTGGAGCAGGACCGAGCCCAACAGCTCGTGGAGCTGTTCGTCCCGCTCGGTGGTCGTCAGGAGGCCCCACTGCACGACGCGATCCCCGACCCGCGAGCCCTCGCCGTCGGCCAGCAGCTCTTTCAGAGAGGCCATGTCCAACACGCCCCGGCGGATCAGGAAGTTCCCGAACTGCTCACCCACCGCGTCACTGCGCAGGTGGTGCAGGTGACCGTTCAGCCAGTGGAGCCGGCGGGTTCCGTCATTCTGCTCCAGCACCAACTCCCCCGCCGCCTGCTGCTGGAGGAGGGATCCCATGAGGGCCGGCAAGAAATGGCGCGGACGGACTTCGGGCACTTAGGCTCCGTGAGTGCTACCTAGTTTGCACGTTCCGGGCCAGGATGCCAGACCCAGACAGCCGATTCTCTTGCCGGGATAATCCAATCATCTTGGCCCCGGACCCATCTGGACCTATGCTGTCTCCCTGTCCTTGCCGCCGCCACGAGAGGCTTCGATGTTCGAGAAGCTCGGAAAATTCGAAATCAGGCGGGTGCTCGGAAACGGCGCCATGGGGGAAGTCTACCTCGGCATCGACCCTTCCATCGGACGCGAGGTGGCCATCAAGACCATCCTTCCCGCCGCGGCCCAGGGCGGGGACGCCAAGGAGCGCTTCGCCCGCGAGGCCCGTGCCGCAGGCGTGCTGAACCATCCCAACCTCGTGACCATCTACGAATTCGGCGAGGACCAGGGGGTCCTCTACATCGCCATGGAGTTCGTGAAGGGGCATGACCTTGAGGACCTGCTCCGGGATCAGTCCCTCACCCGCTCCGAGACCCTGGAAGTGCTGGCCCAGGTCTGCGATGGGCTGGGCTTCGCCCACCGGCAGCACATTGTGCACCGGGACATCAAGCCCGCCAACGTGCGGGTGCAGCGGGACGGGAAGCGCCTCCACGCCAAGGTCATGGACTTCGGGGTCGCGAAGATCAGCAACTCCGACATGACCGCCACGGGGATGGTGATGGGCACCGTGAGCTACATGGCGCCCGAGTACATCCGCACCGGCAAGCCCGACCCCCGCAGTGACCTCTTCGCCGTGGGGGTGATGCTCTACGAGGGCCTGAGCGGCCGGAAGCCCTTCTCGGGCGACACGACCCCCACCGTGCTGTACAAGATTGTGAACGAGCCGCCGGACCCCATCGATCTCGACCAGCTGCACGGCATCAGCCCTGCGATCCGGTCCGTGCTGGACCGTTCCCTCTGCAAGAATCCCGACGAGCGCTTCCAGACGGCGGAAGACCTCGCCAAGGCGCTCCGCGCCGCCAAGGATCCCTCCTGGATGGGCCAGGTCGAAGATGCGACGGCCCGCCTGCAGGCCTCGGCCCCCACGCTGCAGACCCCACCCCCACCCGCCTCTGCGGCCACCCAGCAGGTGCCCGCCGCGGCCCCCCTCGCGCCGCCCATCGCCCCGCGCCCTGCGGCTGCCTCGGGCTCTGGCAACAAGGCCCTGTGGCTGGGCCTGACGGCCCTGCTGCTCGTCGGCGGGGGTGCCGCCTCCTGGTGGACCCTCCGGGGCCGGGCGCCGCTCCCCGAGGGCCCCGCCAGCCCCGAGCCAAAACCAGCCGCGCCCGCTCCCCAGCAGGGCCCCGCCCCGGCTCCCCGGAACCCGGGGGTCTCGTCGGTCCCCGCCCCGGTGCCGCCTGGCCCCGCCAAGGTGGAGACCCCTGCGGCAGTGAAGGCGGAGTCCAAACCCGAACCCAGGCCGGAGTCGGCGTCGGTCAAAGCGAAGCCCGCTCCAGGAACCAAGGCCATCGAGCAGCCGGACCTCTACCAGCCCGAGAAGCTCAACAAGCTCGAGGTCCACGAGCGCCTCAACCTCGGCAACGTCTCCCTCAGCGAGGCCATCCAGTTGGCGGATAGCCAGCCCGAGAAGGCCATCCAAGGCTTCCGCCAGGCCCTGAAGGCCGACCCCTCAAACATCAACGCCCACGCCTGGCTGGCGGTGGTCCTCTATGACCAGGGCCGCCAGGCCGAGTTCAACCAGGAGCTCCACCAGGCCCGCCGACAGGGGATCCTCTCCCAGATGACCTCCCGCAACGCCCGCTTCAGGTCCGTGTTCAATCAGGCCCGGCTCAACGGGAAGCTGCCTTCCGACCTCGGGGACTGATGCGCGCCAGGCAGACCAGCGGCCAGGATGCTCTCGAGACCCGCCTGGCCTACACCTTTTCCAACCGGGCCTTCCTGGTGGAGGCGCTCACCCACGCCTCGGCCACCAAGGGGCAAGATAACCAGCGCCTGGAGTTCCTCGGGGACGCCCTGCTCAACTTCACCATGGCCCGAATCCTCTTCGAAGCCCACCCGGACTGGCAGGAGGGCCCCATGAGCAAGCTCCGGGGCCTGCTGGTCTGCACCGAGTCCCTCTCGGCCTGGGCCCTGGACCTGGGCCTGGACAAGCTCCTGAGCGCCTCCCACCCGCGCAAAGCGCCGCCCATGGGTCCCAAGCCCCTGGCGGATGCCCTGGAGGCCCTGCTCGCGGCGATCTACCTCGATGCCCACGCCGCTGGCGCGGATGCCGATGCCACGGTGAAGGTGCTGGTCGAGGCGCGCTTCCTTGAGGGCGTCCGGACAGCCCGGGCGGACACCCTCACCCAGCGGGATCCCAAGACCCACCTCCAGGAGACCGCAGCCCGGCTCGGCCTCGCCGCACCGGTCTACACCCAGGCTGGGCAGGCCGGACCCGGCCACGCGCCCCGCTTCACTATGCGGGCCGCCATCGGCGAGCTCTCGGCCGAGGCGGAAGGCCTCACGCGCAAGCGGGCCGAAAGCGACGCCGCCCGAAAGCTGCTGGACCTGATCGCGGCGCGGTCCCCCTCCTGATGCGTTACACTCCCATTGGCCTGTCGCCCAAGGTGAGCGCTTGAAGATCTACCCTACCTTGAACCTCCAGAACGGCCGTGTGGTCTCCACCGCCATGGCGGCATCGTCCTGTGTGGAAAGTCCGCAGGAGCTGGCTGACCGGCTCATCGACGAGGGCGCCACCCGCCTGGCCCTCGTGGATGTCGACGCGGCCCTGGGCAAGGGCAACAACCGCGACATCATCGGCCAGGTCCTCCAGCGCTGCCGGGCCCGGGACCGGAAGGTCTGCCTCCAGGTCGCCGGGGGCATCCGCAGCTCCGATCAGGCTCAGTTCTTCCTCGATCTCGGCGCCAGCTGGCTGGTGGCCGGCACCATCCTCCACAAGTCCCCCATGGTCTCCGAGCAGCTCATGGCCCGCTTCCAGAACAACCTGGTCGCCGCCATCGACGCCCGGGGAGGCAAGGTCCATCGCTCCGGCTGGGTGGACACCACTCCCATGAGCGCCCTGGAGCTGGCTCAGCGGGCCAAGGCCTACGGCTTCCGCCGCCTGCTCTTCGTGGATCTTCCCGAAGATGCCGACGCGCTGCCGGACTTCCAGACCGCGGATGAGCTGGCGACCGCGACAGGCCTGCCCCTGATCATGGGCGGCAGCCTCACTCTTCCCACCCACCTGGACACGCTGGCCACCCACCCGAGCCTGAAGGGCGGGCTGGTGGACGCGGTGCTGTTCCGGCAGGACCCCCGGCTCCTCGCCTTCCTCCAGGCCACCTGCGCCTGATCCGGGAGGGGCCGTGAGCACACGGGAGTCCGAATTCCTGGAGTCCCTGGGCGAGTCGGAGAGGGTCCACTTCAGGCACCTGGCCCTGGTGCGCTCCCAGCTCCCCTCCGAGAGCCAGATCCACATGCTCGAGGGGCTGGCGCGCACCCTGGCCTCGCCGCGGCTGCTCACGGTCATGGCCCGCACGCCCCACTGGCTGGCCCACTGGCCCATCCTGCTGGGCGTGGCCGAGAATGAGGCCACCCCCGAAGCCATCCGCCGCGACCTGGAGATGGTCGTGTCGCTCTTCGATCAGATGCGGGAGATGGACAAGGCTCCCGCTGAGGAAAAGGCCGAGCGCGCCGAGTCAGTGAAGGCTCTCTACTCCCAGCTCAACGCCGGCCTGAAGCCCGTCGCCAAGCTCCTTGCGAAGCAGCTGGCCAAGACGGTCACCGCGACCGGGACCACCCAGGAGCTGCCGGCGCTTCCGCCTGAGCATCCGGACTGGGAGGCCCTGGCCGCCCTGCCGGCCCCCCTGCCGGACCAGCTGATGGCGAAGGAGCTCGATCGTTCCCGGCGGCTCGGCCAGGCGCGGCAGACAGCCCAGCCGGACGAGCTGCTCACCTTTCTGGTGGACGCGGATGCGGAGCTCCGCCATGCGGCGCTCCAGAACCCGCTGGTGTCCGAGGACCTGGTCTGCCAGGCCCTGGCCCAGTCCGACGAGGCGGCCTTTTTCGAGGAGATCTACGCCGAGGCCCGCTGGTACTTCCGCGATCCTGTGCGGCAGAGCCTGCAGGAGGCCCCCGGCTGTCCCGGCGACCTGAGCCGGCGGGCAGCCCTGTCCCAGCAGCTGGTGGCGGTGCTGGAGCTGGGCGCCAAGGACCCCTCTAGCCTGCGGCGGATCGTGAGCCTGTTCACGCAGCTGGACGAGAGCGAGTACCAGTTCATCACCTTCTGGGCGAAGCGCCACGCGCCGCACCTCCTCCGCATCGTGAAGTACTTCTACGACCGCCTCCAGCGACAGCGCTCGGGCCTCGCGTCCGCGCTGCCCGAGCGGGGCGAGGAAGGCCGCTGGGCCACGCTGGAGGAGCGGGTCTTCCTCGCCACCCAGGCCACCCAGGAAGAGCAGATCAGCCAGGTGCTGAAGGATCCCGACCCCCAGGTCTTCCGGCTCGCCCTGGAAAATCCGGCCCTGACTCCGCGGCTGCTGGCCTCCACGCTCCCGGCCTTCTCCCGGGAGCGTGCAGAGGTGGTGGCTGCGCACCAGGCCTGGTCCGGGGAGGCCCTGGTGGCCGAGGCCCTGGTCCACCACCCCGGCCTGTCGGAAGCCTCGGCCCTCCGCCTCCTCGGCCGGCTGGCCGGCAGCAAGGCCCTCATCGAGGTCCTGCGGGATCCCCGGGTGCTGCACCTGGAGGTCAAGCGGCGGGCCCTCGAGACGCTCCGCTCGCTCTACCAGGCCATGCCCGTGGCCGACCGCATCACGGCCCTGCGCACATCCGGCGGGGAGCTCATGCGCCACCTGCCCCAGGAAGTGCTGCAGGACGAGGAGACCCTCCTCCGGATGGTGGCTGACCGCCAGCTGGATCCAGGCATCCTCCTGCGCCTGGCGCGGAACAAGCTCACCCCGCGCAGTGTGCTCAGCCAGATCGCGGGGCACCCGGTGCTGATGGCCCACGCCGCGATCATGTCCGAGCTGCTGCTGAACCCCAAGACCCCCCGGGAATCGGCCCTGAGGATCTGGGGCCTGCTCTCCGAGGCGGAACAACAGCAGATCCTGCGCAGCCCCCACCTGCCCGCCGCCCTCCGGGCCTTGGGCTGATTGGAATAAACAAATATCCTGCCCCTGCGTAGCCCCTCCAGGAGCCCCCATGCGACGCCCCGCAGTCATGCTGATCCCCGCCGCGGTGGCTCTGGTGTGCCTGCCCTTTGCCAGCTCCTGCCGACCCAAGGTGCGGGTGCCCGGGTGGGTGCAGTCCGCCCCCGCGGACAGCGTGCTGGCCTTCAGCGGCGAGGCCGGCTGGGTCCTGACCCACAAGGAGGTTCAGGGCCTACTCGGCCGGGATCCCATGGTCGAGCGGGCGCTGGAGATCTTCCTGCAGAAGGCGCACATCAACCCCCGCACCGAGACGGGCCGGGTCACCTTCCATGTCGTCGGGGTGCCCCAGCAGGCGGAGGCCACCCTCCAGAAGGGGCTTGAGCACGTCGTGATCCAGCTCAACCAGTTCCGGGATCCTGCCGCGCTGGTGGCCGCCCTGGCCGAGTCCTTCCCCCAGGAGGGCAGCCTCCGCCTCCAGGGCCGGGACTGGCCCCTGCACGTCATCCTCGACTTCGAGACCCATGGCACCAAGGCGCACATCCGGGCCGCCAGCGACGAGAAGGGCCAGATCTGGATCGGCGCCCTGGAGTCCCTGACCCGCATGGCCGCCAAGGAGGGCCTCAGCTCCCAGCCGGATGCGGCGCTGGCGGCGGAGTGGATCAGCCCCCGCGCGCCCTTCCAGGGCTTCATCCAGCCGGACGCCCTGCTGGGAACCCTGCGCCAGAACCTTGCAGGCAGCTTCGTGAAGGACCTGCCCCAGGGGGTCAAGGCCCTCTTCTGGGGCATCACCCCGGGGGCCGAGCCGGGCCAGCCCCTGCAGTTCGAGCTGGCCCTGGCGGGCACCCCCGAAGGCATCAACCAGGTGACCCCGTGGCTGCAGCGTCTGGTGGCCGCGGCCAACGCCGTGCAGTCCACGCCCGGCTCGACCCCGGAGCTGCTGCAGGAGAAGCGGCGGGTCGGCCTGCGCTGCAGCCTCACGGCCGAGCAGCTCAAGCTGGTGATGGAGAAGCTGGGCCAGTCCGGGCTCACGTTCCCGACCCTGAGCCGGGGCCCCAAGGCATGAACCCGGCGCTCTCCCTCTCCCCGGGCGGCGGCCTCACGGCGCCGGAGGAGCCGACCCCCGAATACTGGATGGCCCAGCTGAAGGCGGGCCGGGAGGAGGCCCTAGCCCACCTCATGGCCCGGTTCGAGCGGCCCCTCTTCGCCTTCCTGCACCGGCGCCTCCAGGGCGAGGCCGGGGTCGTACAGGAGCTGGCTCAGGAGGTTTTTCTTAAGTGCCTCCAGCATTGTCAACGGTTTGAAGAGGGTCGGCCGGTGGCTGCCTGGCTTTTTACGTTGGCGGCTAATGCGGCGACGGACCACCTGCGTAGAAGAGGTCGAGAGGTATCCCCTCCCGAGACCTTTGACGCACCCGATCCCCACCAGGCTTCACCCTGGGAATCCGTGGACCAAAGTCGGCGACTGCAGGCTCTGCGCGGAGCCCTGGAGGGCCTGACCCCCCGCCAGCGGGCCATGGTGACCGCCTACTACGTGCATGAGCACCCCGTGAAAAAGATCGCCCAGGAGCTCGGGTGCGCCGAGGGGACCGTGAAAGCCACCCTGTTCCAGAGCCTCCAGAAACTCCGCAAGAACCTTGGACCCCAGCCATGACCTCCCCCTTCGACCCCCAGCGCCCCGACTCCAGCCCCCTGGACGAGGACCGGCTCTTCGAGCTCCTCGAGCAGCCCGAGCTCTGGCCCGAGGACACCGCGATCCAGGCGGAGCTGGCGGGCCTGCTGGAGCTGCACCTGGCCCTGACCAGCCACGGGCCCGAGCTGGCCGCTGACCTGGCGCCAGCCCCCCGAGCCCGCTGGACCGGCTCCTGGAGCCTGGCCGCCGCCGCCGTCCTGCTGGTGGCCCTCATCCCCGCCGCCTTCACGGTCCAGCGGATCCAGTCCATCCGGACCCTGGCCCGGGACACCGCCCGCCTGGAATCCCTGGCCCAGAAGCGGACCCAGGACCGCGCCTGGATCGCCTTCTTCCAGCAGAGCACCACCCTCCTCCAGGACTTCGAGCAGAACCCCAACCTGTGCCTGAAGGGCGAGGAGGATCGCCGCCAGGAGCGCGAGATGGCCGTGGCGCTGCTCGAGGCCAGCCACCAGCTCGCCGCCCAGGGCGCCCCTCTCCAGGAGGCGGAAGTGATCCGCGCCAGCCTCCATGCCTGGCTCTCCGAGGTCGCCTTCGAAGACAACTGCCTGCCCGTGGAGCGGGCCCAGGCCCTACGCCAGTGGGCTGCGGCCCACAACCTCGAGACCGAGTCCGAGCGCATGGAACGCCGCCTCCGGGGAGACGGCGCATGATGCCAGTCTTCCTGCTGGTGGTGCCGGCCCTGGTCAAGATCACGGCGCCGGAGCCCGCCTTCGGCGCCGCCTCTGAGAACCACGCGGAGCAGCTGTTCCAGCAGGGCCGCGACCTGCGCTATGCCCAGCGCTGGTACGAAGCGGCCCAGGCCTACCGCACCCTGCTCCGGGAGTTCCCCGCCACCACCAGGGCCGCCGACGCGCGCTACTGGCTGGCCGCCAGCCTGGAGCAGGATCGGCGCTGGGACGAAGCCATCGACGCCTATGCGGAGTTCCTGTCCCGACACCCCGACCAGCGCCTGCTCGGCAAGGAGGCCCGGCTGAACCGCGTGCGGTGCTGGGGCATCCGCCAGTGGGACAACCCCGCCGCGACCCCGGGGCTGGTCAGCGCCCTTGCGGATGAGCGCGAAGAGGTCCGCATCGCCGCGGCCCTGCAGCTCGCCAAGCGCCGGGACAGCCGGGCCGTGCCGGTGCTGCAGGCGGGGCTGAGCGCCAACCTCTCCTCCGAGGCCTGCCGCCTGGCCCTTCTCGGCATGGGCGCCCAGCCCCAGGCCGCCGGCCCCGCCCAGGGCCGCTTCCTGGTGGTGCGCATCAAGGAGCGGAGCAAGCCCGACGTCCTCACGGTGCGCCTGGCCCTGGGCCTCGCCCGGGCCGTGGGCGGCTACCTCTCAGACGAGCAGCTGCGCCAGGCCAAGGGCAAGGGCGTGGACCTGGACCGGATCATGGACCAGGCGCTGAACGCCCCCAAGGGGACCGAGCTGTTCAGCCTCGACGACACCAAGAGCACCGTGACGGTGACGGTCGAATAGCCGCGATCCACCAAGAAGCCCTAAGCTGGAGTCAGACATGTCGAGACTCCTGCGCTTCTTCAAAGACCACCTCCGCACCCACGCGCCCACCATCGCGGGGGCCTCGCTGCTGCTGCTCCTGGCCGGGCTGTGCCAGGGGGCGCTGATCGCCTCCATCAAGTTCGTCTTCGATGACGGCAAGGTCCATGTCCTGCCCGCCGGACAGCACGGCCTCTTCGCCCAGCTGGAGCACCTGCGCGCCTGGGCTCTCTCCCGCCTGCCCGAGGCCTCGGTCCTGCGCAGCAGCGGCCTGCTGGTGCCGCTGCTGCTCGTGTCCCTCTTCACCCTGAAGGGACTGTTCACCTACTCCGGCACCCTGCTCATGGTCCGCAGCGGCATCCGGGCCACCCAGGCCCTCCGCGAGCGACTCTTCGCCCACTTCCTCGCCCAGGAGCCCGCCTTCTTCCAGAAACACCCGGTGGGCGAGCTGATCACCCGCAGCATCAGCGACGTGGGCGCCGTGCAGGGCATCGCCAGCAACCAGCTGGCCGAGGCGGTGCGCGAGGTCTGCGTGGCGGTCACCATGCTGGCCACGGTGCTCTACATGGACTGGCAGCTGAGCCTCACCCTGTTCCTGGCCGGCCCCCTGGTGGTCTACCCGGTGAAGCGGCTGAGCCAGCGCATCCGCAGCGTGAACCACCGGAACCAGGAGGCCTCCAGCCGCCTGCTCCAGCGCCTCAAGGAAGTCTTCAGCAACATCCGCGTGGTCCAGGCCTTCGCCCGGGAGTCCTACGAGGTGGGCCGCTTCCAGGTGCAGAACCAGGAGCTCTACCGCCTCGGCATGAAGAGCGCCCGGGCCTCGGCCCTGTCCACGCCGATCATGGAGCTGGTGGGCGGCCTTCTGCTCGCGAGCCTCGCCGCCTACGCCTCGGGCCACTTCAAGTCCGGCACCCTGACCACCGAGAACTTCCTCGCCTACATCCTGGGCATCTACGCCCTCTACGACCCGCTCCGGCGCCTCACCAAGCTCAACAACGAGATCCAGGTGGCCTCGGCCAGCCTGGACCGGGTCTATACCATGCTGGACCGGCAGCCCGAGCTGCCCGAGAACCCGAGCCCCACGCCGGTGCCCGCCCGCCCCGGCCTGCTGCGCTTTGAGGGCGTTGCGTTCACCTACGACGGCAAACACGCAGTCCTCAGCGGCATCGATCTCGATGTGCGCGCCGGGGAGACCGTGGCCCTGGTGGGCGGCAGCGGGGGCGGCAAGACCACCCTGGTGAACCTGGTACCCCGCTTCTTCGATCCCACCGCCGGTCGCCTCACCCTGGACGGCATCGACCTCCGGGACTTCAACCCCCGGGAGCTGCGGAAGACCATCGGCATCGTCACCCAGGAGACCCTGCTCTTCATGGACACGGTGCACGACAACATCGCCTACGGCCTGCGGGCCAGCCGTGAGGCCGTGATCGCCGCGGCCAAACAGGCCCACGCCCACGACTTCATCCTGGCGCTGCCCAAGGGCTACGACACGCCCCTGGCCGAGACCGGCTCCAGCCTCAGCGGCGGCCAGCGCCAGCGCCTGGCGATCGCCCGCGCCCTGCTCCAGGATCCGCCCATCCTCATCCTGGACGAGGCCACCAGCGCCCTGGACACCGAGAGCGAGCGCGCGGTGCAGGATGCCCTCGAGACCCTCATGCAGAACCGCACCACCCTGGTCATCGCCCACCGGCTCAGCACCATCCAGCGGGCCACGCGCATCTGCGCCATGAAGCAGGGCCGCATCGTCGAGGTCGGCACCCACGAGGACCTGCTGGCCCGCCAGGGCGAGTACGCCCGGCTGCACAAGCTGCAGTTCGCCGAAGGATGATCTCCGCTCGATGAGACGTTCCGACTTCCACTTCGACCTCCCGCCGGAGCTCATCGCGCAGCACCCCGCGCCGGACCGGGACGGCGCCCGCCTCCTGGTGGTGGATGCGCGCACCGGCGTCTGGTCCCACCGCACCATCCGCGACCTGCCCGGGCTGATCCCCGCCGGCAGCCTCTGCGTGCCCAATGATGTCCGCGTCCGCCACGCCCGGCTCTTCCTCCGGCGGGCCGGGGGTGGCGCCGGGGAGGCCTTGCTGCTGCGGAGCCTGGGTCCGGGCCGCTTCGAGGCCCTGGTGAAGCCCGGGGCGCGCCTCAAGCCGGGAGCCGCGGCCACCGTGGTGGATCCCGTCACCGGCGCCGACCTGGCCCGGATCACGGTGCTGGATACCCTGCCCGAGGGCCTCCGCGTGGTCCAGGTCGAGTCCGGCCATGGCCTCGACTGGGACGAGATCGACCGCATCGGCCGCCTGCCCCTGCCGCCCTACATCGACCACCTGGCGGAAGACGAAGACGAGACCCGCTACCAGACCGTCTTCGCCGCCCGGGAGGGCGAGGCCGTGGCGGCGCCCACCGCCGGCCTGCACTTCACGCCGGAGATCATCGCCACGCTGCGGGCGCAGGGCTGCAGCTGGCAGCCCGTGCGCCTGCACGTGGGCCTCGGCACCTTCCGCCCCATGACCGCGGACCGCCTCGAGGACCACGCCATGCACGAGGAGCGCTTCGAGGTGCCCGAGGCCACCGCCGCGGCCCTGGAGCCGGTGCTGCGGGACCGGTCCCGTCCCGTGCTCTGCGTGGGCACCACCTCCCTGCGCACCCTCGAAGGCGCCTGGGATGGCAGCACCCTGGCGCGCCAGGGCGCCACCCGCCTCTTCATCACCCCCGGCTACCGGCTGCGCACCGCCGACCACCTGCTCACCAACTTCCACCTGCCGGAGAGCACCCTGTTCGTGCTGGTTTCCGCGCTGCTGGGACTGGACCTGGCCCAGGCGGCCTACGCCGAGGCCGTGCGGCAGCAGTATCGGTTCTTCAGCTACGGCGACGCGATGCTGGTGCTGAACGCCCAGAGCACCCCTACCTGATTCTGATCCCGGCGGGTCCCCGCTCCGCAGACGACATTCAGTCGCCTGCTCCGCGACCCGCCAAGGATCAGAGATACTCGACGAACTGGTGCAGGACCGGGATCCGGTGCCGCTTGCCCTTGGAGGCCTGCAGGATGCTGGTCACGGACATGCCCAGGCACCAGAGCAGCCAGAGCGGCAGCAGGAAGCGCAGGAAGACCCAGCCGAAGATCGGGAACAGCCCGGTGATGACGATGGCCAAGCCCACCACGCACTCGGCGAAGGCCAGGATCACGCCCTGCCGCGCATGCCAGAGCAGCTCGCTGTCCTCCCGGTTCCGGATGTAGGGCACGAAGGCCCAGGGCCCCGCGTAGCAGAGGATCAGGTCTCGCAGTCGCTCCCCCGTGTAGAGGGGGGTCGGGGCATCCAGGGGCACGGCAACCTCCATGACGAGGATAGCGCATGGTGTCTAAACCGAGTGCAGCCCTCTTGGGTCGAACAAGTTACCTGTCGCGACCTTGACCTGCCGCGCGGCAGGTCCATTCTGGTTCTACGCACTCAGGAGACCCATGCGCCCGTTGATTTCCCTGGTCCTCCTGATCCTGCCCTTGGGCTGTGGCGGCGGTGGGTCAAGTTCGCCCACCCCGGCCCCCACACCCACACCCACCACCTGCCCGATTCCGGTGGCCAAGGCCAGTCCCTCGTTCGCGGTGGACCTCGTCCCTGCCTTACAGGGCAGCTGCGGCGCCGCAGCCACCAGCTGCCACGGCGGCACCTCCCCCACGGGGCACGTGATGTATTCGGGCACTGCGGCCGAGCTCCACGCCCGGCTGGTCAACGTCGTCCCGGCCAACGCCCCGCCCGGGCTGGGCTGGGTGCTGGTGAAGCCGGGCGACCCCGCCCACTCCTGGATCCTCGAGAAGGTCACCAAGGACCAGCCAGGCGGCTCGGGCTATGGCACCCGCATGCCGCAGGCGGCGCCGAACCTCTGCCAGCCGACCGTGGATACCCTCACGGCCTGGATCAACGCTGGCGCCCCCAGCAACTAGGAGTCAGCCATGGCCGACCTGACCGCCATCACCAGCTGGACCCTTGCCGATGCGCAGCACTTCGCCCGGAGGGCGGGCTTCGGCCTCACGCCCGCGGACGCGGCGGTCCTCCAGGCCCTGGCGCCGGGCGCGGCCATCGACGCCTGGATCGACTGCACCGGCACCGCCTACGATCCCGCGGCCTTCAACGCGGCGCTGGCGACCGCGGACGTGGTCCTGGAGCCCCTGGTCAGCGCCAACACGGCCGTGGCCGGCAGCGTGGACGTGGCGGCGGTGGCCGCGCCCCACCCGTTCCTGGTGCAGGGCGCCGACACCTGGCGGAACAGCCTCAACACAGCGCAGGCGCTGCTGGCCTGGCGGATGCAGCACAACCCCCACGCCTTCGAGGAGCGCCTGGCGCTCTTCTGGCACAACCTCTTCGCCACCGGCTGGCACAAGGTCGACAACACCGCCCTGATGCTCAAGCAGCTGCAGCTGTTCCGGAGCCAGGGGCTGGCGAAGTTCGACGACCTCCTCGTGCTCGTCAGCAAGGATCCGGCCATGGCCCTCTGGCTGGACTCCGTGCTCAACAACGCCGCCGGCGCCAACATCCCCAACGAGAACTACGCCCGCGAGGTGATGGAGCTCTACAGCCTGGGCGCGGACAATGGCTACAACCAGACCGACATCACCCAGCTGGCCCGGGCCCTCAGCGGCTGGAGCTTCACCTTCGCCGAGGCGGACTACATCCAGAACCCCGCGAACCCGGGCCAGAAGTTCGCCGCCGATGCCCGGTTCAAGGTCTACGACGGCACGGCCATCGCTCCGGACACGCGGCTCTGGTGGGGCGGCGCGGCCACCGTCAGCTCCAACCTGCACGCCACGGGCAGCATCACCCTCTTCAGCCAGACCCTCGATGTCACCACCACCGCCAACGGGTGGGCGAAGGGCGAGAACGCCATCCGCAGCATCATCTCGGCGAAGGGCTCCAACTGCGCCCAGTTCCTGGCCAGGCGCCTGCTCACCCACTTCGTCACCGCGGGCTACAGCGCCCAGGACCAGACCGACGTGGCCAACCTGATCCAGGGCGCCGCCTTCGACCTGCGCGTGGTCCTGAAGACCCTGCTCAAGTCCCAGTTCTTCTTCAGCGCCGCCAGCCGGTATGCCCTGGTCGAAGGCCCCGTCTCCTGGCTGGTGCGGGCCACCCGCATGCTCTGCCCTGCGCTGCCTGCGGGCAGCGCCCAGACGCCCAAGGGCTACCCCGCCTGGCGGCTGGTGACGAACAGTGCCACCACCTTCGACCAGATGGGCATGAAGCTGCTGGACCCCACCGGCCCCAACGGCTGGAAGGAGCACACGGCCTGGTTGAACAGCAACACCATGCGCTATCGGGCCAAGGCGGTAGCCGCCCTGGCCCTGAACGAGACGCGCGCCTACAACGGAACCACCTACCCGCTCTTCCCCACCTTTGTCACCACGGACTGGTTCCCCTCCGCCCCGGCCTCGGCCCAGGCCGTCTATGACCGGCTCGCGGCCCTCCTGCAGCCCGCGCCCATCCCGGCGAGCGTCTCCGCCGCCTGGCTTGCGGCCCTCTGGCCCACGACCTTCACCTGGGACTCAGCCTCCCAGACCAAGGCCCGGGAATTGGCCTTCCTCATCCTCTGCTCGCCTTCGGGCCAGCTCTACTAAGGGAGGCCGCTATGACCACGCGTCGCGAGTTCATCCAGACCCTGGGCTCCACGGGAGCCCTGCTTGCCGGGCTCGACGCCTGCGGTGGCGGGGGGAAGGGTTCCAGCTCGGGCGGCGGCACCACGCCGACCCCTACCCCGGTACCGGCCTCGCCCATCCTTGTCATCGTGAACATCGATGGAGGCTACGACTGGCTGAACGTGACGCCCCCCAATGCGGGCACCAACCTGGGCGTCTACCAGACCAAGCGCGCCACCCTCGGCATCACGAACCCGGCCCTGCTCACCGATCTCGGCAGCGGGATGGCCCTGAACAAGGACTTCACAGGCATGGACACGCTCCACGCCCTGGGGCACGTGGCCTGGATCCCGGGCATCGGCATGCCCAATCCCAACCTCTCCCACTTCACCTGTATCGACCTGTGGGGGCAGGGCGCCGCCGTCCCGGCCGGGAACGGCTGGCTGGGCCGCTTCGCGGACACCGCCTTCAATCCCTCGGGAGATGTCCTCCGGGGTCTCACGGTGACCCCGGACCTGCCCGTGATGCTGAAGGGCACCACCCGCAGCTTCGTCTCGATCACCAGCGCCGGCGGCTACGTCTACCCCGCCTACCTGCTCAGCACCAGCACCGTACCCGACGCAGCCACCCTGGAGACCGGCTGGGGCACCGCCCTCTCGGCCAGCAGCGCCGACCCGGGGATCCTCGCGGCGGCCCAGGCCGGCAAGCTCTTCTTCGACGCCCAGAACAACCCGGCCTTCGGGACCGGCGGCACCCTCACGGCCCGCACGCCCACGGTGCCCTACCCGGGCGATGCCACCTATCCCGTGCTGAAGCTGAGCGGGGCGGCCCTCAGCACCAGCCTCAGCTCCCAGCTCAAGCTCATCGCCCAGATGATCGCCGCGGGCCTGCCCGCCCAGGTCTACTTCTCCCGCCTCAGCGGCTGGGACACCCACAGCAACCAGGCTGTGGACCACCCCAACCTCCAGCGGGCCCTCGGCGGCTCCATCAAGGCCTTCTACGACGACCTGGCCACCATCACCACCACCGCAGGCCTCGCCCAGGACCGCGTGATGATCCTGGCCTACAGCGAGTTCGGGCGGCGGGTGCAGGAGAACAACGGCGGCACGGACCACGGCACCGCGGGCCTCGCGTTCTGTGTGGGGAAGTCCGTCAAGGGCGGCCTCTACGGCGGCTATCCCGACCTCACCAGCCTCGACTCCAACGGCAACATGAAATACACCACCGACTTCCGGAGTCTCTACGCCACGGTGCTCGAGCGCTGGCTGGGCCAGGCGGCCACGGCCACGGACACCCTGCTCGGCAGCGCCTACCCCCGGCTGGGCTTCCTCTGATTCACCGGCCCCGCAGCGCCACCAGCAGCGCCATGGCGACCAGCAGCACCGAGAAGAACTGCTTCAGGCGGCCGCCCGGGAGGCGGGTGGCCACCTTGGCCCCCGCCAGCGCCCCGACCGCGAACCCCAGCGCCACGCCGCCGATGATCACCCAGGGCAGACCGCCCTGCGCCTTGCTGTAGATGAAGACCGCGGGCAGGCCGATGGGCGGCAGCAGCATCATGAGGCTGGCCAGCTGCGCCTCGTGCTGGGTCATGCGGAACCGCGCGGCCAGCAGGGGGATGACCACCACCGCGCCGCCCAGGCCCGTCAGGCCCGAGACCAGGCCCGCGAGCGCGCCGATCGGGAGCCCCTGGGCCCAGAGCCCCTCGCGCACCGCCAGAGGCTCGGCCGCGCGGTCCACCGTCGGCAGCTCCCGGCGCAGATGGGTCCGGACCGCGAGGAAGAGCAGGAAGGCCGCGAAGCCATAGCGCAGCAGCCAGGAGGGGATGCCGTTGGCTACCAGGGAGCCCCCGGTGACGCCGAAGAGGAAGCCCAGGATCAGCACGCCCACCAGCGGCAGGCTGGAGGCCACCCCGCGCCGGCGGTACTGCAGCACCGCCGGCAGCCCCGTGGGCAGCAGCATGGCCGCCAGGGTGGCGCCCTGCGCCCGGTGCTGGTCGAGGCCCAGGATCGTGCCCAGGAGGGGCACCATCACCAGGCCGCCGCCCACGCCGAACAGCCCGGCCAGCAGGCCGCCACTCAGGCCCGTGCCCAGGCCCGCCAGCAGGTGGTTCGCGTCCAGGACCATGCGGTCTCCCTCACCGGATTCTGGCGCAGTGCGGGCTGGCGTGTCTTTCGGAATTCCCGCTGGGCGCGACCAGGGACCGCGCCGGCGGCTCCTCATGGTCAAATGAAGGTCCGGAGGCCCCTGTGCAGGTCCAGCTCAACGAAGATGTGGTGCTCGACAGCCGTCGGGCCGTGTGGCTGCCCCGGCACAAGACCCTGGTGCTCTCGGACCTCTTCTTCGGCCTGGGCGCCGCCCGCCGCCGCCGCCCCGACCCCATGCCCGCCACACCCCAGATGGAGATCTGGGAGCGGGTCTTCAGCCTCCTGGACGAGTACGCCCCCGAGCAGGTGGCCCTCCTGGGGGACCTGAAGCCCAGCCAGGGCACCGTTGAAGGCGAAGAGGCCGACGAGCTGCGCACCATCTTCCGCAAGCTCAAGGGGGGCGGCCGCAAGGTCATCCAGGTGGTGGGCCACCCGGACCGCAGCAGCGGCCCCGCGCTGGACGGCACCGGCATCGTGCCCGTGGAGCAGCATCGCGTGGGCCCCTTCACCCTCATGCACCGCCGCCGCATCTTCGTCTATCCCCGTCACGACCCGTCCAACGGCTTCTGGATCAATGGCGGCGTACATCCCCTCTTCGCCGTGCCCAGCCCCGGCCCCCAGGGCGAGCCCGACTGGCTGCGGCTGCCGGCCTTCCTCTACACCGGCTTCGCGCTGGTGATGCCGCCCTTCGTGAGCTACGCCCAGGGCTTCGAGGTGATCCAGCCCGAGCGCCTGCCCCGCCAGGCCCGGGTCTGGAAGCTGCTCGCCGACCGCCTCAGCACGGTGGATCTGGCGGAATTGCCGCCCACCCCCGAGCACCTCCGCACCCTCACCCGCCCCGCCCGGAAGGGCAAGGACAGCAGCAGGTCGGAAGACTAGCGGCCTGGAGTCTCGGGCTGGGAGATCAGTGCCCCCCAGCGGTTGACGGCATCAACGACCTCCTGGAATCCCCGTCCCTTGGGCGTCAGCCCGTACTCCACCCGGACGGGTGTCGTTGGGTGCACCGTCCTCACCAGGAGGTTCAGGGCTTCCAGTTCCTTGAGCCGGGCCGACAGGACTTTTTCGCCGATGCCCGTCACCCGCGTCGCCAACTCGTTGAAGCGCAGCGGCCCTTCCTGGAGGGTCCAGAGGATGTGTCCCGTCCAGGGCTTCGCCAGCAGCGCGATGGTCGTCCGGAAGAACTCGCAGGGATCTGATTGGGGGCTGTTCATCGATCTGCCTCGGCCAGGGTGGGTCAAGCAGATACTAGCCCAGAGAAAGAAGCTTAACGCACGACAGTTGCTTCCTTTGAACCCAAGACGGGGGGCAGAGAACCCCCAGTCGGGGCCGAGAAAACGGGGAGCAAGAATTATCAACAAATTTAAACATTATAATTAAATATGTTACAAATATTTTTTGGAAATCAATGGTTTGCTTTCTAATAGATAGTGGCTTGACAAGAGAAAGCCATTCAAAGATTCTTGATTTCGTTGAGAAATCAACTTCCTCAAAGAAAGCTATGGAGTCATCTCATGCCAGCCACCGATGTCCTGGAATTCATCGCCTTCACGGACCCTGTCTGCACCTGGTGCTGGGGAAGCGAACCCATCCTGCGCAAGCTGGAAGCCGTCTACGGTGACCACCTGAAGGTCCGCTACGTGATGGGCGGTCTCGTGGAGGACATCCGGGCGTTTTACGACCGCGCCAACGACATCGGCGGCGATCCGGACCGGTCCAACCAGCAGATCGCTCAGCACTGGCTGGAGGCCTCGGCCCAGCACGGCATGCCTGTGCGCACCGAGGGGTTCCGGCTGTTCTCCGCCGAGACAGTCTCGACCTATCCCCAGAACATCGCCTTCAAGGCCGCTGAGCTCACGGACCCGGACCGGGCTCCCCAATTCCTGCGGAGGATGCGAGAGGCCTCCGCGGCGGAAGCCCGGGAGACAGGACGGCGTGAGGTGTTGATCGAGCTGGCGAGCGAGGTGGGCCTGGAGCTTTCGACCTTTCTCCGGAGCCTGGAGGATGGCTCTGCGGAACGGGCCTTCCGCGAGGACCAGACCTTCACGCGCCAGTGCGGAGCCCGCGGCTTCCCCACCTTTCTCCTGCGTTTCGGAGGACACGAAGTGCTGCTCCAGGGCTACCAGCGCTTCGAGAGTTTCCAGGCCGTCATCGATTCGCTCAGCGCAGGGAACCTTCCGAGACGCCAGGTCGATTCCTCTCCGGAAGCGGTCCTCGCGTTCATCGCCCGGCATGGCCTGGTCGCTCCGATCGAGATTGAGATGGTCTTTGGCCTGACCCCCACCCAGAGGGAAGTCATCGTCCAGACCCTTGTGGTGTCGGGTCGTTTGCAGCAAGTCCCCGCAGGCAACGGCTCCTTCCTCAAAAGGGCCCCGTCCCCGCTGGCCTGCGATGTCACAACAGGGCAGTGCCGTCTCTGACAGACAAGAACCTGAAGCTGCTTCCCGCCAAAGGGAGATGCCCCCACCGCCGCAGCGTCGGCAGCCTGGAAAGGAACACCCACGATGAGCAAGGTCCTCTACATCAAGGCGAGCATCAAACCTGCGGATGCATCGAGAACAACCCGGCTTTCAGACGCCTTCATCGCGGCCTACCGCGAGCAGAACCCCGAGGACGAGATCATCACCCTGGACCTCTACCAGGAGGGGATCGACTTCCTGAGGCCGGGGGGCGCCGACCTGCACCATCCCCAGCCGGGGGAGGGCCGTGAGCATCCGGTGCTGAAATACGCCTACCAGTTCCTGGAGGCCGACAAGTACGTCCTCTCCGAGCCCCTGTGGAACCTCGGCATCCCGGCGATCCTGAAGGCCTACATCGACTACATCTGTGTGGCCAACGTGACCTTCAAATACACCGCACAGGGACCGGTCGGGCTCTGCCTGGGCAAGCAGGCCATCAACATCACCTCCCGGGGCGGTGGGTATTCCGATGGCCCCTTTGCCGACATGGAAATGGGGGACCGCTATCTCCGGACCATCTTCGGTTTCCTCGGCATCACCAACTATCAGACGCTCTCGGCGGAGCTGCTCGACATCGTCGGCCAGGATGCGGAAGCAATCCTCAGCGAGGGCATCCGCAAGAGCCGGGGGCTCGCCCGGACTTTCTAGCTTTACAACCGGCACGGCAGGAGTTCCTGGATGTGCCAAGCCATCGCGGTGGACCCCGGTGGCAGCAACAGGAGGGGGTGACCTTGAAGGATGCACTCAAACAGGGAATCATCGGTGCGCTGGGTGGCTTTGCGATGAGTTTCTTGATGAATTACTTTGTCTTCCCCGTGCCCCACTCCGTGCTGCAGAATGCCGTGGGCAATGGCATGAGCGGCGTTTTATCGGGCTTCATGGGTGGCTTCTTGGGACTGATGGGCTACCGGGCGGAGCTTAAGAAACGAGAGCAAAAGACTCGCAGTCAAACCAACTGACGAGTCTCACGCTCGCGGCCGGGGTCCGGTTACTTCTTCCGGGCCTTCGCCGCGGGCACGCCGCCGCGCACGACGCGGCCGTCGTCCAGGGTGAGCTCCCAGCCCAGGCGGTCGCCCTTCTTCAGGCCCAGGCGCTTGAAGGTCCCCGCCGCGAACTCGATGAAGTGCCGGGCCGGCACGGAGCCGCCATAGGTGGGGCAGTCGTCGCCGCGCATGGGGCTGCAGGGGGGTATGTGCTCGACGGTCTCCACCACCCGGCCCTCGGCGTCGACCCAGGCCACGTCGAGGGCGATGAGGCAGTTCTTCATCCAGATGGCGTGGTCGCCGTCCGCCGGGTAGACGAAGAACATGCAGCGGTCCTTCGCCAGGCTCTGCCGGTACATCAGGCCCTTCGCCTTTTCCGGCTCTGTGGCCGCGACCTCAGACAGGAAAGAGGTCTGCTTGAAGGTGACGGTTCCCCCGCCCCCGGCCAGCAGCGGCAGGGACAGGAGCAGGGCGAGCAGCATGCGCATGAGGACTCCTGGAAACCCATGACCGGCGCTGTGCCGACGGGCACAAGGCGGCGACCACGGCTCCATGATACCTCGCGTGGTGTGGCACCATGGGCGAGGAGTCCCATGCGCGCCGCCTTCCTGCTGCCCTACCTCCTGTGCTCAGGACCAGCCCCGGCTGCGACGGGGCCGGGGTCCAGTCTCCAGGCCCAGCCCGCCGCCATGGTCATCCGCCTGGACGGCCGGCTGGAGGAGGCGGCCTGGGCCAGGGCCCCCGTCGCCACGGAGTTCACCCAGGAGTGGCCGCAGCGGGGCGTGCCCGCCCTCCAGCGCACCGAGGTCCGGGTCCTCTACGATGCGCGGTTCCTCTATGTCGGCGCCCGGATGCACCACGACCGGGTCCTGGACCACGGCGAGGCCACCGTGGTGCAGCGGCTCCACCGACGGGACCAGGAGAGCCTGAGCGACTGGTTCAGTGTGGCCATCGACTCCAACCACGACCGCCGCACCGCCCTGGTCTTCGAGGTGAACGCCGCGGGGGTGCAGAAGGACCAGATCATCTACAACAACGCCACCTACAACGCCAGCTGGGACGGCGTCTGGGAGAGCGCGGTCAGCGTGGACGCCGACGGCTGGACCGCGGAGCTGAAGATCCCCCTGTCGCTCCTGCGCTTCAAGCCGGGCAAGGGCCCCCAGACCTGGGGCATCAACTTCGGCCGGGTGGACCAGGGGGTCACCCGCGAGTCCAGCCGCTGGATGGTGGTGCCCCGCGGCGGGAGCGGCTTCGTGAGCCACTTCCCCGAGCTCCGGGGGCTCGAGGGCCTGGAGCCGCAGCCCCGCCAGGAGGTCGTCCCCTACCTCTCCGCCGCGCGGAAGTTCGAGACCGCCCGCGGCTACGACGACCGCCACGGGGACTTGCGCCCCGGCGTGGACGCCCGGTGGGGACTCAGCTCCCACGCCCAGATGGACCTCTCCGTCCGGCCGGATTTCGGCCAGGTGGAGGTGGACCAGGCGGTGCTGAACCTGGGCACGGTGGAGACCTTCTTCCCGGAGAAGCGCCCCTTCTTCCTGGAGGGCATGGACCTCTTCCGCGTGGCGGGACCGGACCTCTTCTACAGCCGGCGCATCGGCCGCGGGGTGGCGGACCCCACCCTGAACGCCGGGGAGAGCCTGGTGGACCGCCCCAACGCCACCGACATCACCGCCGCCGCGAAATACACCGCCAAATACAGCAACGGCACCAACGTCGGCCTGCTCGGGGCCAGCGTGGAGCCGGCCCAGGCCGTGCTCCAGGATGCTGCGGGAACTCGCTTCAGGCGCGAGCTCTCGCCCCTCACCAACTACGGCGTGCTGCGGGTCCAGCAGCTGCTGGACGACCGGGGCAGCTACGTGGGCGGCTTCGCCTCGGGCATGCACCAGGGCGGGCTCAATGGCCGCCTGGCCCAGGTCCATGCCGTGGACGGCGCCTACCAGACCGCCGACCAGAGCGGGCTGGTGGAGGGCACCCTCAGCCGCAGCCAGGCCGGCCCCCGGGACGCCCAGGAGCAGGGCTGGCGGGCCCGCCTGCGCTACCACCAGGAGTGGCGGGGGGGCTGGAGCTTCGAGTCCCAGGCCATCAACACGGGCCGGACCTACAACCCCAACGACCTGGGCTACCTGGCCCGCTCCGATGACCAGCGCCTCTATGCGGCGCTCTCCCGCACCTGGGACCAGACCTGGGGGGTGCTGCGGAACTGGAGCCTGGGCGCCAGCCACACCGCGGCCCGGGACCAGGCGGGGCGCACCTTCCTGCGCAACTTCAACGGCTCCGCGCGGACGGACTTCACCAACTTCGTCTCCCTCTGGGCCGGGACCGGTGTGAACCGGGCCGTCGAGGATGACCGGGAGCTGCGGACCTACGCCGACCCCGTGAAGAAATACCTCGCCCGGCCCTCGGTGCCCTACGCCAGCCTGGGCTTCGACACCCCGGCCAACCAGCCCTGGTATCTCCGCCTGGCCAGCAGCCGTTCCTGGGCCGAGGGCGGGCCGACCACCAACACCTCCCAGCTGCTGGTGCTGAAGCCCACGTCCGCCCTGGAACTCCAGCTGTCCACCGTGGTGACCTGCGAGACGGGCGAGCAGAAGTGGCTGGAGACCCCCGTGGCCACGCCCATCGTCGGCCTCCGGCAGCTGAACCAGCTGAACCAGACCCTACGGCTGGCCTACGCCTTCACCCCGCAGCTGTCCCTGCAGCTGCTGAGCCAGTGGCTGGCGGCCAACTGGAACTATCGCGACCTGAAGCACTACGTCAACGACCTCACGCTGGATGCGGGCCTGCCCCCAGACCAGCCCGCCGGCACGACGCCGCAGACGGCCTTCAGCTACCGCACCTGGAACGTGAACCTCATCACCCGCTGGGAGTTCCAGCCCGGCTCGACCTTCTTCCTCGTCTTCACCCACGGCGCGAGCACGAACGACCTCATCAACGACCGGGCCAGCCTCGCGGCCTATACAGACCTGACCCTCCTCCGGCACCTGCCCTCGGATGACGTGATCCAGGCCAAGGTCAGCTGGCTGTTCCGCTGAACCGGGACCAGTTCAGCCCTTGCCGGAGGCCAGCAGGGCCTTGAGGCCCACGGGATAGAGCGGCTCCACCAGCTCGCGCACCGCGGCGGCATACTGCTGGATCTCCCACTGGGCATGGCCGTCGGCCCGCAGGCGGATGAAGTGGGCCACGGCCTGGAGGCTCACGGTCCAGTAGACCTCCGAGTAGAGGCCCAGGGGCAGCACGCAGCGGGCCTGCTCGCGGCAGACCCCCAGGGCCAGCAGCTCCTTGTAGTGGGCCACGGCGCCGCGGCAGCTCTCCAGGTAGCTGGCCATGGCCCGCTCGCGGTGCGCCTCGTCGATGCTGCCCTCGCTGCCCTGCTTGTTCACCTTCGCCTGCCGCCGGAAGGCCGCGGGCACGAAGTATTCGTCCTCGGGGAACTCGACGTACCGGCCGGAGATCTCGTTGAATTCCGAGCCGATGCGGTGCTTCATCCACTGCCGGAAGACGAAGATCGGCGCCTTCACGTGGAGGGTCAGCGCCGTGTGCCGGAAGGGGGAGGTGTGCTCGTGCTCCGCCAGGTAGTCCACCAGCTTGGCGTCCGAGTCCTCGAAGGCCTCCTTGGTCTTGCCGAAGGAGACCCGGGCCGCGTTGACCACGCTGAGGTCGGACCCCATGTGGTCGATGAGGCGCACGAAGCCTTTGTCCAGGACCTTGATCTCGGGGTTCGGCATGGGTCGGCTCCGCTCCCAGCGTATCGCGGCGAGGGTTCCCGCGCCCCCTGGTATCCTGGGTTCCGACTGGAGCCCCCATGCGCTTTTTTATCGATACCGCCAACATCGACGAGATCAAGCGCATCAACGCGCTCGGCGTCCTGGATGGGGTGACCACCAACCCCAGCCTCATCGCCAAGGAGACAGGCAAGCCCTTCGAGCAGATCATCGCCGAGATCTGCGCCATCGTGGACGGCCCCATCAGCGCCGAGGTCATTGGCCTGGAGGCCCCCGGCATGATCGAGGAGGGCCGCCGCCTGGCCAAGATCCACAAGAACGTCGTGGTGAAGCTGCCCCTCATCGCCGAGGGACTCAAGGCCTGCAAGGCCCTCACGGCTGAAGGCATCCACACCAACGTCACCCTCTGCTTCAGCTCGACCCAGGCCCTCATGGCCGCCAAGGCCGGCGCCACCTACGTCTCGCCCTTCGTGGGTCGCCTGGACGACATCAACCTCGACGGCATGGAGCTGATCCGCGAGATCTGCGCCATCTTCGAGAACTACGGCTTCGACACCCAGTGCCTGGCCGCCAGCATCCGCAGCCCGCGGCACGTCACCGAGTCCGCCCTGGCCGGGGCCCACGTGGCCACCATCCCCACCAAGGTCTTCGACCAGATGCTGAAACACCCCCTCACCGACAAGGGCGTCGAGGGCTTCCTGGCCGATTGGCGGAAGAGTGGGCGCTAGGGCCAGGCTATACGAATCGTAAAGACAACCGCCCCCCAGGTTCATTCGTGACCAGGTTCTCCGGTGATCTCAGTACCATGGCCCCTGCCCGGTGCCGGGCCCCGAGGTGCTGTCCATGGATGCGATCACGTCTGTCCTACGCCGCTGCGAGATCTTCTCGGGCCTGTCCGACACAGATCTGAACCTGATCGCCCGCGCCGCCCGCCGGCGCGAGGTGGCCGCAGGCAGCGGCCTCTTCCGGCAGGGTGAGGCGCGCACGGGGGCCATCGTCATTGCCGAGGGCCGGGTGGAGATCACCCGGGACAACGGGGACGGCCCCGAGCCCGTGGTCATCCTGGGCCCCGGCGACGTGGCCGGCGAGCAGGCCTTCCTGGCCGTGGGCAGCCACACCGCCACGGGCGCCACCCTCACCCCCGCCGTGCTGCTGGACCTGGACCGCGATGCCGTCCTGGCCAGCCTGGCGAAGGACGGCGCCGCCGCCATCGCCGTGCTCAGCAAGGTCGCCACGGTGCTCAACCAGCGGCTGCTCTACTCGGGCACCCCCCGGACCGGGCGCGAGCAGGCCTATGCCAGCGGCCGCACCCGGCGCGAGACGGACCTCATCGGCCCCATGGACGTGCCCGAGGACGCCCTCTTCGGCGTGCAGACCCTGCGGGCCGTGCACAACTTCCCCATCACCGGCACGCCCACCAGCCACTTCCCAGCCATGATCCGGGCCCTGGCCATGGTCAAGCAGGGCGCTGCCCGGGCCAACAAGCGCCTCGGCCTGCTGGAGCCCGCCATCGCCGACGCCATCGACCAGGCCTCGCAGGAGATCATCGACGGGCACTGGCATGGCCACTTCCCCACGGACATGGTCCAGGGCGGCGCGGGCACCTCCACCAACATGAACGCCAACGAGGTGATCGCCAACCGAGCCCTGGAGCTGCTGGGCCACAAGCGCGGCGACTACGCGCACTGCCACCCCAATGACCACGTGAACCTGGGCCAGAGCACCAACGACGTCTACCCCACGGTCCTGCGCCTCAGCGCCATCTTCATGCTGCAGAACCTGCTGGACGCCATGGACCGCCTGAAGGGCGCCCTGCACGCCAAGGGCCGCGAGTTCTCGGATGTCATCAAGATGGGCCGCACCCAGCTCCAGGACGCCGTGCCCATGACCCTGGGCCAGGAGTTCGAGGCCTACGCGGTCACCACCGGCGAGGACATCCAGCGCCTGCGCGAGACCGCCCGGCTCTTCCTGGAAGTGAACATGGGCGGGACGGCCATCGGCACCGGCATCTGCGCCGATCCCCGCTATCCCCAAGTGGTGGTGGAGGAGCTCCGCCGGGTCACGGGCCTGGAGATCGTCCTGGCCGAGAACCTGGTCGAGGCCACGCCAGACACCGGCGCCTTCGTCATGTTCTCCGGCGTGGTCAAGCGCGCCGCAGTGAAGCTCAGCAAGCTCTGCAATGACCTCCGCCTGCTCAGCAGCGGCCCCCGCTGCGGCTTCGGCGAGATCAACCTGCCCCCCATGCAGCCCGGCAGCAGCATCATGCCCGGCAAGGTGAACCCCGTGATCCCCGAGGTGGTGAACCAGGTGGCCTACCAGGTCATCGGCAACGACCTGACCATCACCCTCGCCGCCGAGGCCGGCCAGCTCCAGCTCAACGTCATGGAGCCCATCCTGGCCTACAGTCTGGCCACCAGCCTGCGCACCCTCACCGCCGCCGTGAACGTGCTCAACACCAAGTGCATCGCGGGCATCACCGCCAACCGCGAGCGCTGCCTGGAGCTGGTGGAGCACAGCATCGGCATCGTCACGGCCGTCATGCCCGCCATCGGCTACAAGAAAGCCACCGAAGTGGCGAAGGAGGCCCTGGAGACTGGCGTCTCCGTCCGGGAGCTGATCCTCCGCAAGGGCTACCTGACCCCCGCCGAACTCGATGAGGCCTTCAGCCTGGAGGCCATGACCCAGCCCCGGCCCATCCGCTAGGTTGGCGGACCCCGGAGGGTGCCCCGTCACACTCCGCTGCCCGGCCCGCCGGAGGTCTGGTTAAACTGGTTGGCGAACCCCTTTATTCGACAGCCTTTTTCACCATCGGGAGCTCCCTCATGACGCTCGAGAAAAAGATCGAGACACTGAAAGCCAAGCACGCCCAGGCCCTGGCCGGGGGCGGCGAGGTCCGGACCAAGAAGCAGCACGAGGGTGGCAAGCTGACGGCCCGCGAGCGTGTGGCGGCCTTCCTCGACGAGGGCTCCTTCGAGGAGATGGACGCCCTGATGGTGCACCGCACCGAAGGCGTGGAGAAGATCCCCGGCGACGGCGTGATCACGGGCTTCGGCCGCGTGGACGGCCGCCCGGTGGCCATCTTCGCCCAGGACTTCACCGTGTTCGGCGGCTCCCTCAGTGAGGCCTACGCCAAGAAGATCTGCAAGGTCATGGACCTGGCCATGAAGGTGGGCTGCCCGGTCGTCGGCCTCAACGACAGCGGCGGCGCCCGCATCCAGGAGGGCGTGGTCTCCCTGGGCGGCTACGCGGACATCTTCCTGCGCAACACCCTGGCCAGCGGCGTGATCCCCCAGATCAGCCTCATCATGGGCCCCTGCGCCGGCGGCGCGGTCTACAGCCCCGCCATCACCGACTTCATCACCATGGTGAAGGGCACCAGCTACATGTTCGTGACCGGCCCGGACGTCATCAAGGCCGTCACCCATGAAGAGGTCACCAAGGAGGAGCTGGGCGGCGCCCACACGCACTCCGCCAAGAGCGGCGTAGCCCACTTCGTCACCGCCAGCGACCTGGCGGCCCTGGCCCACACCCGGGAGCTGCTCTCCTTCCTGCCCAGCAACAACCTGGGCGAGGCCCCCCGCCGGGCCTCCAAGGCCCAGATGCCCCTGGAGAACCCCGACCTCGACAAGATCGTGCCGGACGATCCCAGCAAGCCCTACGACATCCGCGACATCATCCGCGGCGTGGTGGACGACGCCCACTTCTTCGAGGTGCACGAAGCCTTCGCGCCCAACCTGGTGGTGGGCTTCGCCCGCATCGAGGGCCGCAGCATCGGCATCGTCGCCAATCAGCCGGCCTTCTACGCCGGCGTGCTGGACATCGCCTCCAGCGAGAAGGGCGCCCGCTTCGTGCGCTTCTGCGACGCCTTCAACATCCCGCTCATCACCTTCGAGGATGTGCCGGGCTTCCTGCCGGGCGTCACCCAGGAGCACGGCGGCATCATCCGCCACGGGGCCAAGCTGCTCTTCGCCTTCTGCGAGGCCACGGTGCCCAAGATCACCGTCATCACCCGCAAGGCCTACGGCGGAGCCTACTGCGTCATGGCCAGCAAGCACATCCGGACGGACTTCAACTTCGCATACCCCACGGCCGAGATCGCCGTCATGGGCGCCGAAGGCGCCATGAACGTCCTCCACGGCAAGGCCATTGCCAGCGCGCCGGATCCCGCCGTCAAGAAGGCGGAGCTGGTGGCCGACTACAACGAGAAGTTCGCCAATCCTTACATCGCCGCCGAGTTCGGCTTCGTGGACGAGGTCATCCTCCCCCGCGAGACCCGCATGAAGCTGGTGAAGGCCCTGGCCTTCCTGGAGACCAAGCGCGACAGCATGCCGCCCAAGAAGCACGGGAATATCCCCCTTTAGGCCATGTGGCACAGGCGGTAGGATGCGGGAACCCCTTTCTGGAGTTCCCATGCGACTGCTTGCCTGCTGCCTGCTGGCCCTCCCCCTCCTCTCCCAGGCCTTGGATGAGGCCGCCTTCCGGGGCGACCCCAAGCAGCTCGCCGCCGCCTGCGCGGACCGCGCCCGCCTGCTGCGCCCCAAGGACGCCAAGATGCTCGCCGAGTATGGGCGGGCCTTCCTGGTGGCGGGCGAGCGGGCCAAGGCTGAGGAGTGCTTTCAGGCGGCCCGCCTCGAGAGCCCCAAGGACGCCGACGTCCACCGCCTCATCGCCGTCGCCTGGCTGCGGGGCGGCCAGCGCACCGAGGCCCTGAAGGCCAT
>CAIPAY010000181.1 GCA_903863195.1 uncultured Holophagaceae bacterium | reverse complement strand
TGCCCTCCAGCTTCTTCATGCGTTCGGGGCCCCGCTTGAGCGGGTCGTCCGCGGGGGCCTTGGCTTCCCGGCGGGTGGTGAGCAGCACGTTGCGACCCTCGCGGGGGAAGCAGGTCCGGGCCACCCGCTGCACCTCCTCGCGGGTGACGGCCTGGGTTCGGTCCTGGGCGGCCTGGAAGTCCGCCACGGTGCCCACGGCCAGATACTGGGCCAGGGTCTCCCGGATGCCGGCGTTGGTCTCGAGGCGGCTGGCGAGGCCCACCTGGGTGGCCTTCTTGTACCGCTGCAGCTCTTCTTCGGTCACGCCGTCCTTGGTCACGCGGGTCAGCTCCGCGTAGAGCAGGGGCTCCAGGTCCGCGGGGCTCTTGCCCGGTGCCGGGGTGGCCCGCAGCGCGAAGGTGCCGCCGAGCTTCTGGCCGCGGAAGCTGGCGCTCGCCTGGGTGGCGACCTTCTGCTCCAGCACCAGGGCCTTGTTCAGGCGGCCGGAGGGCGGGCGACCGCCGGCGCCGGGCCGGCTCAGGAAGGCGGGCGCGCCGCCCAGGATGCCCGCCAGGGCCTGCAGGGCCGCCGCGTCCTTGTGCACCGCGGACACCGTCTTGAACTCCACCTGGATCGAGGGGGTGGTCTCCACCTCGGCCAGCATGCGCTGCTCCGCGGGCTGGGCGGGCTCAAGCGTGATGAGCTCCGGCACGCCCTTGGGGTTGGCGGGAATGCGGCCGAAGTAGCGCTCGGCTTGGGCCGCGGCCTGGGCCGGGTCGAAGTCGCCCACGAGCACCGCCGTGATGTTGTTGGGGGCGTAATAGGTCGCGAAGAAGGCGTTGGCCTGCTCGCGGGTGACCTGGGCGATGTCGCTGGGCCAGCCGATGACCTCCCAGTGGTAGGAGTTCGCGGCCCAGGTCATGGCATTGAAGGCCTCGCCCACGATGCCGCCGGGCCGACTCTCCAGCGTCTGGCGGCGCTCTTCGAGGATCACGTCCCGCTCGCTGTAGAACTCCCGGAACACGGGATTGGCCAGGCGGTCGGACTCCAGCCACATCCACAGCTCCAGCTTGTTGGCGGGCAGGCTGGTGATGTAGAAGGTGCGGTCCTGGCTGGTGCTGGCGTTGAGGCCGGTGCCGCCGGCCTGGGAGTAGATCTTGTCCATCTCGTCCTTGACGACGAGGCCCCGCTGCTCCTCCACCAGGCGGTCAAAGGCCTTGATCAGCTCCTGGAGCCGGGGCGTCCGGGCCTTGGGATCCATCATGTTGGTGATCTCGCCCCGGCGCTGCCGCTCGCGCAGGACGGCCATCTCCTCCCGGATGCCGACCTGGATCTGGTCCTGCAGGTCGTTCAGCTCCCCGTCCCGCTTCGCGTCCCGGGTGCCGATGGTGCGCGTGCCCTTGAACATCATGTGCTCGAACAGGTGCGCGATACCGGTCATGCCGGGGGCCTCGTTGGCGCTGCCCACGCGGGCCATCCAGCCCAGGGAGATGGTGGGCTGGTCGTGGCGTTCCACCATCACCAGCCGCATGCCGTTCGAGAGGGTCTTCTCGACGATGGGAATTGTCTGGGCCACCAGGGGTGCTGCAGCGAGAAAGGCTGCCAGCCAGGTGCGGCAGGCGGGGCGGGTGCGCATGGGTCCTCCACCGGGGCAGGCTGACGGGCCCCCGGGGAACCACTATAGCCAGGGAATGGCTACCTCGGGGTGGGTTTTGCCCGAGGATCGGTTTGCGGCCCCGGGCCTATTTCGCCTGCAGGCCCTCGACGTGCTTGACCAGGTTGTAGACGCGGATCTTCGTGGCGCCCTCGCTACGGCTGTCGAGAGTGCGGAACACGGGCCCCCAGACGGGCATGTCCGCGGTGCCGTGGGCATGGCTCATGCTCTCGCCCTGGATGCTCTGGGCGACGCGTGCGTCGGGATACTTGCCCTGGTTGCGCTTGGCCAAGGTGGTGAGGTCGGGCAGGGGAGCCTTGAGGGAGGACGCCACGGGGCCGTCACCGAGGC
>CAIPAY010000180.1 GCA_903863195.1 uncultured Holophagaceae bacterium | reverse complement strand
CCGGGCCCCATCTACGACCCCCAGGGCTTCGATGAAGGCTGGGGCTGGGAGGAGGCGCTCTTCGCCGCCGGCTTCCGCCGGGGCGATGCCTGCATCAACACCTTCGGCTACCAGATGACCCCTGCGGGCATGATGTTCGATGACGCGCTGGGCGCGCTGGGCTGCCCCCTCGTCCCCACCGGCGTCGGCGACCGGGAAGTCCAGATCGAGATCCTCCGAGCCCTGGGCATCGCGGGCTTCGTGGGGATGGCCTCGTTTCTCCTCCAGATCGGCGAGCGGGCCAAGGAACAGGGCCTCGACCCCGCCAAGGACTTCGGCCTGAAGGTCGCCTTCACCACCGCCGAGCCCCTCCCGGACACGCTTCGCAGCTCGGTGGAGAGCCTCTTCGGGGCCACGGTGCGCCAGGGCTTCGGCACCGCCGACTGCGGCTGCCTGGCCTACGAGTGCCACGCCAAGGGCGGCATGCATCTGGCCAGCCGCGCCATCGTCGAGATCGCCGACCCCGAGACCGGCCGCCCCCTGGGGCCCGGCGAGGTGGGCGAGGTCGTCGTGACCCTCTTCAACAAGGCCTATCCCCTGATCCGCTTCGGCACCGGCGATCTCTCCGCCGTGGATCACGGCGCCTGCGCCTGCGGCCGCTGCTCCCCGAAGCTGCGGGGCTGGCTGGGCCGCTGTGACCAGCTGGTGAAGGTGAAGGGCATCTTCCTCCACCCGGGCACGGTGCAGGGCGCCCTGCGCGCCTTCCCGGAAGTGTCCGCCTTCCGCGCCGTGGTCACCCGCGCCGAGAGCCGAGACGTCCTGACGGTCAAGGTCGAGACGGCCGGGCCGGACGAGGGCCTCCGCACCCGCCTCGGGGAGCGGCTCCGCGAGGTGCTCTCCATCGGCGCGGAAGTCGAGTGGGCGGACACGGGGTCCCTGCCGACGGACGGCAAGGTGATCGAGGACCTGCGGAAGTGGGACTGAAGGCCGCTGAGGTACACTCGGCCGCTGGAGTGTTCCCATGATCCGTCCCTTCCAAGGCATGGTGCCCGGCATCGGCAGCCGGGTGTTCGCACCGGACAGCGCCCTGATCCTCGGCGACGTGACCGTCGGCGATGACGCCAGCATCTGGTTCAACTGCGCCATCCGCGGCGACGTGAACTGGATCCGCATCGGCGCCCGCACCAATATCCAGGACGGCTGCTGCCTGCACGTCACCAACCAGAAGTGGCCCCTGCTCATTGAGGAGGAGGTCAGCATCGCCCACAACGTGATGCTGCACGGCTGCACCATCCGCCGGGGCGCCCTCATCGGCATGAGCACCACCATCATGGATGGCGCCGAGATCGGGGAGGGCTGTCTGGTGGCCGCCGGCAGCCTGGTGCGCGAGGGCTTCCAGGCCCCGCCGCACAGCCTGGTGGCAGGCTGGCCCGCGGTGGTGAAGGGCCCCCTCAGTGAGGGCCAGCGCCAGCTGGTAGGCAGTGTCTGGACCCGCTACGTCCGCTACAAGGAGGCCTACTTCCTGGACGGCTGGAGCCCCGCCGAGGCCCCGGCCATCGCACACCCGCAGCCGGGCTTCGCCGCCGGGCACCCCTATCCTTGAACCGATAATTTCATAGACCTAACGATCAGGGCACTGCGTTCCCTCTCCCCTTCTCTTGCAGAGACGGATAGACTCTCCGGATCATGACCCCCCTCCTCATTCTTCGCGTCCACGCTGATCTGCGCCTTGGGCTGGGCCATGTGGCCCGGGCGCTTGCCCTCCAGGAGTCCTGGCGCGCCCTCGGGGGCCAGGCCTGCATCGCGGTCTCGGGAGATGACCGCGCCCAGCGGGTGGGCGGGGGCAGGCACCCCTTCCTGGACCAGGACCTGCCCTGCGAGGCGGTCTACCTGGGCGCCGAGCTCCACGCCCCCCTGCCGCACGACCTGAAGGCCCGGGCCTCGGTGGTACTTGTGGACCAGTGGGATACCAGTACAGCCTTCCTGCAGTCCCTCCGCCCCTTGAAAGTGGCCGTAATGGAGGACGACACGGATGCCCACGAGACCGCGGACCTCCTGTTCCAGCCCTTCCTCGAGGGAGTCCGCTGGCCGGACCATCCCGTGAAGCTGGTGGACGGCCGCAAGGTGCGGCCCTGCGAGACCACCTCCGGCGCCTGCCGGGTGCTGCGGGGTTCGGGCTTCATCGTCGTGGACAAGGCGGCCCTCGAGCTGCGCCCCAAGCGCATGCCCGAGCAGCCCCTGGCGGTCCACAAGCTGCTGGTCACCTTCGGGGGCAGCGACGGGCCCAACCTCTCGCAGAAGGCCTTCGAGACCCTCTCCCGCCTCGCGGCGGAGGACCGCTGGCGCGGGGCCTGCACCCTCCTGGCGCCCAACGGCATCCTGGGCAGTCCCTTCCCAGGCTGCACCGTGGTCCGCAGCCTGGCCGGCCTGACCCGGCGCCTCCCCGAGTTCGACGCCCTCTGGTGCTCTGCCGGGGTGACCCTGGCGGAGTCGCTCTGCCTGGGCATCCCCACCGCGGTCTGGGGCCAGAACGAGCGCCAGCACGGCATCCTGGCGGACCTGGCCCTGGCGAACGGCTGCTTCGACCTGGGCATGGGCCCCGGCGCCGACCTGGGCATTGTGCGAGAGGCCCTCGCCCAGTGGCTGGGCCCCGAGGGGCAGGACAACCGGCAGGAGCAGGTCCGCGATGGCATGCTGCTGGTGGACGGCATGGCGGCGTCCCGCATCGCGCGGGAGCTCCAACACCTGGCCGAGGTGCCAGCCTGAAATCCCGGCTTGACCCCCCGGGCAGTCAACGATAAGCTTTCCCTTCTGTGGATTCGCCACCCCTGGGGTGTTGTCTGCGCAGCGCGATCCCGATTTCCGGAGCAGGCCATGAGCACTTACTTCCCCAAAGCCAATGAACTCAAGCGCCAGTGGTTCCTGGTGGATGCCGCCGGCATGACCGTGGGCCGCCTCAGCACCGCCGTGGCCGACGTCCTGTCCGGCAAGAACAAGCCGACCTGGACCCCCTTCCTCGACACCGGTGACCACGTGATCGTGATCAACGCCGAGAAGGCCGTCCTCACCGGCAAGAAGGGCGTGCAGAAGATGTACCGCCGCACCACCACCCAGCCCGGCTCCATGAAGGAAGTCCGCGCCGAGGTGCTGAAGCTCACCTTCCCTGAGCGCATCATCGAGAGCGCCGTCAAGGGCATGCTGCCCAAGGGCCCTCTGGGCCGCGCGATGTATCGCAAGCTCAAGGTCTATGCCGGGCCCAATCACGACCAGGCCGCCCAGCAGCCCCAGATCCTGACCATCCAGAAGTAAGAGGCGAGGAACCCATGGCCATCACCCAGAACTACGGAACCGGTCGCCGCAAGAGCGCTGCCGCCCGCGCCTTTCTTCGTCCCGGCACCGGCAAGATCACGGTCAACGGCCGCAGCCTCGAGAACTACTTCCCGAACGCCGTGCTCCGCATGATGGTCCACCAGCCCCTGGTGCTGGCCGATCTCGACGGCAAGTTCGACATGCTCATCAGCGTCACCGGCGGCGGCCCTGCCGGCCAGGCCTCGGCCATCCGCATGGGCATCTCCCGCGCCCTGCTCAGCTACAACGACCAGCTCAAGTCCATGCTGCGCGGTGCCGGTCTCCTGACCCGCGACCCCCGCATGAAGGAGCGCAAGAAGCCCGGTCGCAAGGGCGCCCGTCGCCGCTTCCAGTTCAGCAAGCGCTAGTCTGTTTCTCAGGAAGGGGGATCCTCGGATCCCCCTTCTGTTTTCCCGGTCCGCCCCGGAATCACCTGGCGCGGACGATTCGGGCGGAGGGGATCAACCCGACGCCTTTCATCCCACCCGCGGCGCCTTCGCCGCTTGACCAGGGAGGCCAGCATGGCTGCCATCCAGATGAAGGAACTTCTCGAGGCCGGTGCCCACTTCGGACACCAGACCAAGCGTTGGAATCCCAAGATGAAGCAGTACATCTTCGGGGCGCGCAACAGCATCTACATCATCGACCTCCAGAAGACCCTGCGCCTCTGGAACACCGCCGCGAACTACCTGACCAAGTGCGCCTCTGAGGGGAAGAACTTCCTCTTCGTGGCCACCAAGCCCCAGGCCCAGGACCTCATCGCCGAGCAGGCCGGCCGCTGCGGCGCCTTCTACGTCAACAACCGCTGGCTGGGCGGCATGCTCACCAACTTCTCCACCATCAAGAAGAGCCTGGAGAAGTTCCGCGAAGTGGAAGCCACCCTGGCGGATCCCGCGCGCACGGCCCTGCTCTCCAAGAAAGAGCTGCTGACCCTGAACCGCACCCGCCTGAAGCTGGAGGCCTCCTTCCTCGGCATCCGCGACATGCGCTCGCTGCCTGACGTCATCTTCGTCATCGATCCGCACCGCGAGGACATCGCCGTCACCGAGGCCAAGAAGCTGGGCATCAAGGTCGTCGGCATCGTGGACACCAACTGCGACCCCGACATGGTGGACTACATCATCCCCGCCAATGACGACGCGATCCGCTCCATCCTGCTCTTCTCCGAGCGCGTGGCCGACTCCATCCTCGAGGGGCGCCAGTCCTTCCGGGACAAGGGCGACAGCGACGACATGAAGAAGATGATGGCCGAGAAAATGGAAGTTGAAGGTTAGGAGACCAACATGGCATTCACCGCTCTGGACGTGAAGGCACTGCGCGAGAAGACCGGCCTCGGCATGATGGACTGCAAGAAGGCCCTGGAAGAGAACAACGGCGACATGGAGCAGGCCAACGAGTGGCTGCGCAAGAAGGGCCTGGCGGCTTCCGCCAAGAAGGCCGACCGCATCGCCGCCGAGGGCATCGTCGAAGCCTACATCCACCCCGGTGGTCGCGTGGGCGTGCTGGTCGAGGTCAACTCCGAGACCGACTTCGTGGCCCGCAACCCCGCCTTCCAGCGCATGGTCCGCGAGATCGCGATGCACATCGCCGCCGCCGATCCCGCCCCCCGCTTCGTCACCAAGGAAGAGGTCACGGCGGAGTTCCTCGAGACCGAGAAGCGCATCGCCACTGAGCAGGCCCTTGCCACCGGCAAGCCCGCCAACATCATCGAGCGCATCGTCGAGGGCAAGATGAACAGCATCTTCAAGGAGGTCTGCCTTCTCGAACAGCCGTTCATCATGAACCCCGACCTCACGGTCCAGCAGTACCTGTCCTCTAAGACCGCGGAGATCGGCGAGAAGCTCAGCATCCGCCGCTTCACGAAGTACATCATGGGCGAGGGTCTGGAGAAGCGCAGCGAGAACTTCGCCGCGGAAGTCGCCGCCGCCAAGTAGCTTTCTCTACCTGCTACAAAAAGGGCGGCCGTTTCGGCCGCCCTTTTTGTAGTCTGGAACGGCATCCTATGGATCAAAAGCAGGGAGACACCATGAAGTTCAGGCGCATCCTCCTCAAGCTCTCCGGCGAAGCCCTCATGGGCGACCAGAAGTACGGCATCGATCCCGCCGTGGTCTCCATGATCGCGGACCAGGTCAAGACCATTCGGGAGATGGGCATCGAGGTGAGCCTCGTCATCGGCGGCGGCAACATCTTCCGCGGCGTGGCGGGCGCCACCAAGGGCATGGACCGCACCACCGCCGACCACATGGGCATGCTGGCCACCATGATCAACGCCCTGGCCCTCCAGGACGCGCTGGAGCACAAGGGCGTCCACACCCGCACCCTGTCGGGGCTGGAGATGCCCAAGGTCTCCGAGACCTACATCCGCCGCCGCGCCACCCGCCACCTGGAGAAGGGCCGCGTCGTGATCTTCGGCGCTGGCACGGGCAACCCCTACTTCAGCACGGACACCGCCGCCGCCCTGCGCGCCAACGAGGTCTGCGCCGAGGTGGTCATGAAGGCCACCAACGTGGACGGCATCTATTCCGCCGATCCCAAGCTGGACCCCACCGCCACGCGCTATGACCGAATCAGCTTCCAGGAGGTCCTGGAGAAGGGCCTACGGGTCATGGACGCCGCCGCCATCGCCCTCTGCATGGAGAACAAGCTGCCCATCATCGTGTTCGACATGAAGAAGCCGGGCAACCTCGTCGCGGCGGTCCAGGGCGAGCACGTCGGCACTCGGGTCGGCTAAGTCACACTGAGATCATGGACGCCCTGAAGGGCCTTCCCGAGGCCACGGTCATCCGGGACCCGAGCGACCTGGAGGCCTACCTCCGGGATGAGTCCCACGTCCGCGGCGTGCTGCCCCTGGCCGCAGTGAAGCCCCACGGCCCCGCGGCGCTGCGCGAGCTGGTGCGGCGGGCCAAGGCCGAGGGCTTCGGCCTGGTGCCCCGGGGCGCGGGCACCGGCAAGGCCGGCGGCTGCGTGCCCACGGCCCGCAGCGTGGTGGTGGACTTCTCCGCCTGGCCCGGCGAGCTGCGCGTGTCCCCCCAGGACCTCTGCCTCCACGCGCCCGCCAGCACCCTGCTGCGGGATGTGAAGGCCGCTGCCGCGGCCCACGGCCTGTTCTATCCGCCGGACCCCAACTCCTGGGAGAGCTGCGCCCTGGGCGGCACCCTGGCCACCAACGCCGGCGGACCCAACGCCTGCAAGTACGGCATGACCCGGCACTGGGTGCTGGCGGTGGACGCCCTCCTGGAGGACGGCGAGGTCCACACCTTCGGCATCCCCAGCGTGAAGGCCAACGCCGGACCAAATCTGGCCCAGCTGCTGGTGGGCAGCGAGGGCATCTTCGGCTTCATCGTGGGGGCCACCCTGCGGCTCACGCCGGCGCCCCGGGAGTTCACCACCCTGCTGCTGCCCGCGCGCCGCTGGAGCGACCTGCTGGACCTGCCCGGGCGGCTCTTCGCGGCGGGGTTCCTGCCCAGCGCCTTCGAGTTCTTCGACCCCGCCGTGCTGGCCGAGCTGCGCGCCCATGGCCCCGAGGAGGCCCGCCGCCTGCCAGGCGAGGCCCTGGCGATCCTCGAGTTCGACGAGCGGGGCTGCACCTCGGACGCGTTCCTCGAGGCCCTCCTGGACCTGCTGGGCCCCCTGGCTGACGGACTGGAGGTGGCCGCGGACGAGCGGCAGCGCCAGGCCCTCTGGGGCGTCCGCCGCCTGACCAGCGCCTTCCTCAAGGAGCGCCACCCCCGCAAGGTGAGCGAGGACATCGTGGTGCCCCGCAGCCGCCTGGCTGAGTTCTTCGAGGGGCTGGAGCGCCTGGGCCTGCCCGCCGTGACCTACGGCCACCTGGGCGACGGCAACCTCCACGTGAACCTGCTGGCCGCGGGCGAGACCGATCCCGCCGAGGTTGAGGGCCAGGTGCTGGCGCTCTTCCGCCTCGCCGTGAGCCTGGGCGGCACCCTCAGCGGCGAGCATGGCATTGGCCTCGCCAAGCGCGAGGCCTTCCTGGCCCTGACCGACCCCGCCCAGCTCCGCGCCCTGCGCGCCCTGAAGCAGGCCCTGGACCCTTGCAACATATTCAACCCGGGCAAGGTGATCTGACTACGGCGTGTCCAGTGCCAGACAGGCCTTCCAGCGGGTGAAGCGGTCGGGGTCCACCAGCAGGTTCGGGTGCAGGCCCCAGCGCCCGTCGGCGAAGATGCCCGCGGTGGCGCCGCCGCCGTGCCGGGCGTCCGCCAGGTGCAGGGCCTGGGACAGGGGGAAGCCTTCCGCCAGGGCCGGGGGCGCGTGGTGCTCCCGGATGGGCCGACAGAACATCGCAGGCAGCCCCCAGAGGCTCAGCAGGTGGGCGCCGACCTGGGTGTGGTCCACGCCGTAGACCTCGTGCTCGAGCACCGCCAGCGGGATCCGGGTGGACAGGGCCCGCTCCAGCACGGACCGGTAGCGGCCCCCGGGATCCGTGGCCAGCACCACCAGGCCGATGTCGTGCAGCAGCCCCACAGAGAAGGCCAGGTCGGCCAGCTGCGTCTGGCCCTCGAGGACCGCCAGCTTGCGCGTTCCCGTGGCCACCTGGAACGAGTGGAACCACAGCTTCTCGAGGTCGAGCCCCTGGGGCCGCGGCGAGTCGAAGCCGCCGAGCAGCCCCCGGAATAACACCAGCGACTTCAGCGAGTCCATTCCCAGCAGTGCGACCGCCTGGCCGATCTCCGCCACGGGGCGTCCCGTGGAGCAGTGGACCGAGTTCGCCAGCTTCAGCACCTGGCTCGCCACGCCCAGGTCCTTCCGGATGAGGCGGGCCACCTCGCCCATGCCCGCGCCCTCCCGCTCCAGCAGCTTGCTCAGTTCGGCATACAGGCTGGGCAGGCTGGGAATGTGCCCGAGGCCGCCCACGAAGGCCCGGACCGCGCGGACGTTGGTCTCGTCGTCCTCGATGTCGAGGCTCTCGATGGCGCCGATCAGGAACTGCGTCTCGAAGGGCTTGAGGAAGAGCCGGTGCAGGTCCCCTTCCTCCTTCTCCAGCCACTCCGCCATGGGGTGGTCCGCCAGACCGATCCGCACCGCTCCGGGCTGGATCTCCCGCACGCGGTGCAGCAGCTCGGCGCCCTCCATGTCCGGCAGCTGCAGGTCCGACACGACGATGTCCACCCGATCCCGCCGCAGCGCCTCCAGGGCCTGTCCGCCGCTTGCAGTCGGGACCACCTCCCAGGTGCGGTGACTCTGCCAGAACACCCGCCGGGTGCTCTGCAGCAGGCTCTCGTCACCAATCACCAGCAGGATGCGCATCGCTGAAGCCTCCTCCGCTTCCCGAGCTCTCTTTATCGGCCTTGGGGCTCCTTTGGGCGAGTTCCGCCTCGCCCGCGCCGTTTCCAGGCAGAATCAAGCCTCAGGTCCAGGAGTCCCCATGCCCTCCACCCGCCCCCTCATCCTCGGTCACCGCGGCCTCTCCTCAAAGCACCTGGAGAACTCCATGGAGGCCTTTCGCGCCGCCCTGGCCGCAGGCATGGACGGCTTCGAGCTGGATGTGCAGCCGACCCGGGACGGCGTCTGCGCCGTGCTCCACGACGAGGACCTCCACCGCACCGCCAACGGCGCGGGCATCCTGCGGCAGATGAAGGCGGCCGAGCTGCCCCCGCTCAAGAACGGCGAGCCCCTGCCGCGGCTGGGGGACGTCCTGGACCTGCCCGCCCGGCTCATCAACGTGGAGCTGAAGGGCGAGCCCGGCTGGCAGCAGGCCCTGGCCACGGTAGAGGCCGCCGAGGCCCTGGACCGGGTGCTGTTCAGCAGCTTCGAACCCAGCGAGGTGCTGCAGCTCTGGGCCGCCTGCGAGACCGCCCGCTGCGGCTTCCTCTGGACCACCGACGAGGCCCTGGAGCTGAGCGCCGAGGAGCTGGCCGACCTGCCCTCCGCCCTCTGGCTGCATCCGCCCCTCAAGGCCGTCCTGGCCCAGCCGGAGCTCTGGGCCCCCTATGCCGAACGCCTCGCCGTCTGGGCCATGAAGACCCCCGCCGAAGCCGCAGCCCTGCCCTTCGTGCCCGCGGTACTCATCGTCGACGGGCTCTGAGCCCGCTGCCGGGATGGTCCGCCTGCCCCGCGCCCTGGTCATCTGGCTGCTCCTCAGCCTGGGAGCGGCCGGGGTGGTCTGGCTGCAGGCGCCGCCCGCTCCCGTGCCGGCGACGGCCCCGGCGGACCGCTTTTCCGCCGAGCGCGCCCTGGCCCAGGTGCGCGAGCTCGCCCGAGCGCCGCACCCGCCCGGTACGCCCGAGCACGACCGGGTGCGGGACCACCTGGTGGCGGCCTTCCGCCAGCTGGGCTTCACCACCCGCGTGCAGTCCTGCGTGGCCCACCAGGAGCACGGCCGGGGCCGGCTGGTGCTCGGCAGCATGGAGAACATCGTCGCTGATCGACCCGGGAGCGCGCCGACTGGAACCCTGCTCCTGACAGCCCACTACGACTCCCATGGCACGGGACCCGGGGCCGGTGACGACGCCGCCGGCGTGGCCGCCCTGCTGGAAGCCGCGCGGGCTCTGGGGCCCAGCCGGAATAACCTCCGCATCCTCATCACCGACGGCGAGGAGGTGGGCCTCCTCGGCGCCCAGGGCTACGTGGATGCCCCGCACGACAAGGCCCCCACCCTGGTGCTGAACTTCGAGGCCCGGGGCGGCGGCGGTCCCGTCTTCATGTTCGAAACCAGCGACGGCAACCTGCCCCTGGTCCGGGCCTTCGCGGCGGCGGCACCCACGCCCCACGCCTCCTCGCTGATGTATGCGCTCTACCGGCTGCTGCCCAACGACACGGACCTCAGCGTGTTCAAGAAGGCGGGTCTGGCGGGGCTGAACTTCGCCTTCGTCGACCGCTGGCCCCACTACCACACGGCCCTCGACACGCCGGAGAACCTCGACCCGCGCAGCCTCCAGCAGAGTGGCGCCACGGCCCTCGCCCTCAGCCGCCACTTCCTGGCCGCGGACTTGGCCACCCTCACCCGGCCGGGCCAGGGCGAGGCCATCTACTTCGACCTCCTGGGTCGGCTCCTGCTGGTCTATCCCGCCGCCCTGGCCTGGCCCCTGACGCTGCTCGTGCTGGTGGCCTTCGGCCTGCTGCTGAGCCGAAGCTGGCGGGAGCCGGACGCCGGGAAGAGCTTCCTCGTGGGCCTGGGTCTGTCATTGGGCGCCCTGGCCGCAGACGCGCTGGTCGGCTGGCTCCTCGGATTGCTGGTGAACCCCTTCCGCCAGGGCGTCCCCAACCACGATCCCTACGGGCTGCCCTGGTTCGAGGCGGCGCTATTGTTCATGACGCTGGCGGCGGCTCTGCTGCTCTGGGGCTGGGCGCTCAGGCGCTTCCCGGGCCGGGGCCTGGCCCTGGGCGCGCTGGCCTGGTGGCTGCTTGCCCTCGTGGCGGCCACGGCGTATCTCCCGGGCGCCACCTACCTGCTGCTCTGGCCCCTGTTCTTCGCCCTGGCGGGGCTCTGGTGGGAGCGGCCCTGGCTGGCGGCCCTCCCGCTGCTGCTGCTCTTCCCGCCCGCCTGGCACAACCTGGCGCTGCTGCTGGGCTTCAGCCTGCCGCCCTTCCTGGGGCTCCTGGCGGCCTTCGGGCTGCTCCCGCTGCTGCCCCTGCTCCGTCAGGCCGCGCCCTCCCGGGGCTGGCTGCCGCCGCTCCTGCTGGCTGGCGTCGGCCTGCTCTGCTTCGGTGCTGGCACCCAGGTGACCGGCCCGCGGCTGAGCACCCTGGCCTACGTGGAGGACGCCGATGCGGGCACCGCCCAGTGGGTGAGCTTCCAGAAACCTGATGCCTGGAGCCAGGCACTGCTAGGCGAGGCGCCAGGCCCTGCCCGGCTGGCGGGCCGCGCCGCCCTCGCCGCCCCGGCGCCCGCGCTGCACCTGCCTGCGCCGGTGCTGACCCGGAGCGGGGCAGAGCTGATCATCACCCTCCCGGCGCGCGCCCTGGCCCTGGTGGTGACCGCAGACAAGCCCCTGGCCGGGCTCCGCGTCGACGGCCGGTCCCTGCCCACTGCCACTCGGTTCCACTGGTTCGCCCCGCCCGCGACCTGCACGCTGGCGCTGGAGGCCCCGGCGGATACCCGGCTCACCGTGGAGCTGATCCTGCCGGGCCTGCCACCCGGGACCCCGCCCCGCCCCGCCAACCTGATGCCCGCCCCCGTGGACCCCTACACCGACGTGCGGATCGTCCGGCGCACCCTGGTCTGGTAGGCAAGCCGCAGCGAACCACCGCGGCCTGTTTCGGCTCTGTATTTACAAAAGGATCACCACCAGATTTCTGTTAATCGAGAACGGCCATCAGGCCTCGGGCTCCCAGGCCAGCAGCCGGGCCTTGAGGTCGGCCATGTCGGCGGCCAGGGGCTCGGAGACCAGGGGGCGGTCCTGGACCGCGAGGAGTGCCTCAGGCAGCGGCACCTGGATGCCCAGGTCGCGCTCCAGCACCTCGCCGAACTTGGCCGGGTGGGCCGTGGCCAGGAAGAGGCCCTGCTCGCCGTCCCGCAGGCAGGCCTGGAGGACCCCGCAGGCCACAGCGCCGTGGGGATCCGCGAGGTAGCCCTGGGCGTACAGCTCGGCCAGCGTCACGCAGGTCTCCGCGTCCGTGCGGCTGCCCCAGCGCAGGGCGCCGGCCATGGCGTCGTGGTCGCCGCCGAAGAGGGCGTGGATGCGCTCCCAGTTGCTGGGGGCGCCCACGTCCATGGCGTTGGACACGGTGGCCACCGAGGGCCGCGGCGTGTAGGTGCCGGTCTCGAGGTACTCGGGCACCACGCGGTTGGCGTTGGTGGCCACCACGAACTGCGCGATGGGCGCGCCGCAGGCTTGGGCCAGCAGGCCCGCGTAGAGGTCACCGAAGTTGCCGCTGGGCACGGAGACCACCAGGGGCGCGGGGCTCTTGATCTGGGCCGCGGCCTCGAAGTAGTAGAGCGTCTGGGCCAGGAGCCGCGCGATGTTGATGCTGTTGGCGGAGGTGAGGCCCAGCTGCTCGACCAGGGCCTTGTCCTCGAAGGCGGCCTTCACCAGGCGCTGGCAGTCGTCGAAGGCGCCTTCCACGGCCAGGGCCAGCACGTTGCCGCCGCAGGTGGCGAACTGGCGCTCCTGCAGGGGCGAGACCCGGCCCTTGGGATAGAGCACCACCACCTGCACCCCGGGCAGGCCCCAGAAGGCCTGGGCCACGGCGGCGCCGGTGTCGCCCGAGGTGGCGGTGAGCACCGTGCAGCGGGCGCCGGTGCTGGCGTAGGCCATGACCTGGGCCAGGAAGCGCGCGCCGAAGTCCTTGAAGGCCAGGGTCGGTCCGTGCCACAGCTCCAGGGCCGCGAGCCGGTCCGTCACGGGCACCACCGGCGCGGGAAACGTGAAGGTCCGCCGCACCAGGGCGTCCAGCTCGGCGCGGGGGATCTCGCTGCCGATGAAGCGGTGCAGGATCTCCGCGGAGCGGGCCTGGAAGTCCATGGCCAGCAGCTCCGCCATGTCGGTGAAGCGGGGGATCTCCGTGGGGATGTAGAGCCCGCCATCCGGCGCCAGGCCCGCCTGGACCGCGCCCAGGAAGCTGTTCTCCAGTGAGGGATTGCGCGTGCTGACGAGCTGCATGGTGATTCCTCAATCAGAAATTTCGTGTGCGACAAAAGCAAAAAAAACTTTTCACCACCAAGACACCAAGAAAAACAAAGAAGTTCCTTACTGCAGTTCCTGGTGCCTTGGTGCCTTGGTGGTGATCCTTTTCATTCCTTTGCCAGCGGGCTTGCGTCGGCGGCCAGGATGCGGGCGCCGTTGGGATCGAGGGCGCAGAGCCAGCCCTGGCTGGCGAGGCCAGCGGCGCTGAAGGCGTCGCGGAAGCCGCGGAGGATCTGGCTGGCCTGGGCTTCCTGCTCCGCCACGGCGAACACCGACGGGCCCGAGCCGGACAGGCTGCAGCCCAAGGCACCGGCGGCCATGGCGGCGGCCTGGGCCGCGCGGAAGCCCGGCACCAGGGGGGCGCGGTGGACCTCCACAAGGGGATCGCGCAGGCAGCGCGCCAGCAGCGAGCGGTCGCCGGTGTGGAGGGCGTGCACCAGCCCCGCCAGGTTGCCCGCGAAGTCGAGGGTGGCGCGCCACTCGGGCCGCTCGGGCAGCGCCTTGCGGCTGTCGGCGGTGGAGAGCTGCACGTCCGGGTGGGCGACCACCAGCAGCAGGTCCGCGGGCCAGGGGAGGCGGCGCGTGGCGGGCTTGCCGCCGCGGCCCGGCACCACCACCTGCAGGCCGCCCAGCAGGGAGGGCACCACGTTGTCGAGGTGGACCCCGCCGCTGGTGAGGCCCTCGGTGCGGCCCGTCAGGTCCACCAGCTCGGCGATCTCCAGCGGGTCGCCGTAGAGGGCCTGGAGGGCGGCGATGGCAGCCACGATGGAGCTGGCGCTGGAGCCCAGGCCGCTGGCCACGGGGAGGCGCTTCTCCAGGGTGATGGCCAGCGGTCCCGCCTCACCGCCGTGGGCCACCAGGGCCTCTCGGAAGAGGTCCCGGGCGCGCAGGGCGAGGTTGGGTCGGGTGTCCCCGGCCAGGGCCGCGGCGTAGGTGCCCACCAGGCGGAAGCTGTCCTGGGCGGCCGGGGCGGCGTGGACCAGGTCCCCAAGGAGGCTGCCGTCCAGGGGCGCAAGGGCCGCGCCCAGCAGGTCGAAGCCCGCGGCGACGTTGCCGATGCTCGCGGGGGCGTAGGCCACCACACCCGCGGGCGGAAGGTCGGCGTAGGCCAGCATCAGTGCCTCCTCGCAGGGCGGGCGCCGGGGGGCACCAGCCGCAGCACATCCGCCAGCACGCCAGCGGCGGTCACCTCGGCCCCCGCCCCGTAGCCGCGGATGACCATGGGATGGGGCTGGTAGCGCTCTGTGAGCAGGGCCAGGGCGTTCTCGCCGCCCTTGATGGCGGTGAAGGGGTGGTCAGCGTCCACGGCCAGCAGGCCCACGCGGCACCCGCTGTCCGAGAGGCTGCCCACGTAGCGCAGGGTCTTGCCCTCGGCCTTGAGGGCCGCGAGGCGCGCCCGGAAGGCCTCGTCCAGGCTGGGCAGACGGTCCATGAACGAGGGGATGTCGCCGGTGGCGTCAAAGTCCGCGGGCAGGAGGCCCTCCACCACCACGTCCGCCAGCTCCAGCTCCATGCCGCACTCCCGGGCCAGGATGATGAGCTTGCGGGCCACGTCCATGCCGCTGAGGTCGTCCCGAGGATCGGGCTCGGTGAAGCCGCTGTCCTTGGCTTTGCGCACGGCCTCGGACAGCGGCACACCATCGCCCAGCAGGCCCAGAATGTAGGACATGGAGCCGGACAGGATGCCCTCGCCGCGCAGGACGCGGTCGCCGGTCAGCACCAGGTTCTTCACGGTGTCGATGATGGGCAGGCCCGCGCCGACGTTGGCTTCGTAGAGGAAGCGCAGCCCCCGCCGGGTGGAGCGCCTGCGCAGCTCGCGGTAGGACTCCTGGGTGCCGCTGTTGGCCTTCTTGTTAGCCGTGACCACGTGAAACCCGGCATCGAACAGCTCGACATAGCGGGCGGCGAGGTCGCCGCTGGTGGTGCAGTCCACCAGCACCGGCAGGGCCGGAGGTCCGCTGCGCACGGTGTCCAGCAGCTGGTCCAGGTCCATGGGACCGGCCTTCGGCAGGTCCTCACGCCATCGGGCAAGATCGAGGCCCTTGGGGTCCGTGAGCATGAATCGGCTCGTGGCGATGGTCACCACGCGGAGGTCGAGGCCCTGGGCCGCCAGCTGGTCATGCTGCCGCTGGATCTGGCCCAGGAGGCTCCCGCCGACGTTGCCCGCGCCGAGCAGGTGCAGGTCCACCACCACCTTGGCCTGGAAGAAGCGACGGTGGATGTGGACCATGGCCCGGGCGCCGTCGCGCTCGTCCACCACGGCGGAGATGATGCGCTCGCTGGCGCCCTGGGCGATGGCCACCACGTTGCAGCCCACTTCCGCCAGGGCGTCGAAGAATGTGCCAGCCACTCCGGCCCGGGTGCGCATGCCGTCCCCTACGATGCTCAGCACCGCCAGGCCCCGGCGCAGGTCCACGGGATCCAGGAAGCCCGCGGCCAGCTCGCTGGGGAAGGCCTCCTGGATGGCCGCCACGGCGCCCGGACCCTCGGACCGGCGGACGGCGAAGCAGATGGAGAGCTCGGACGAGCTCTGGGTGATGAGCACCGCCGAGATGCCCTTCCGGGCCAGGGCGCTGAAGACGCGGCCTGCGATGCCGGGCGTGCCGGGCATGCCGGGCCCCGTGAGGTTCACCACGGAGAGGTCGCCCAGGAAGGACAGCCCGCGCACGCCGCTGGGCGGGGGCGGCACGTCTTCGCGGATGAGGGTGCCCGGGTGGGCGGGGTCGAAGCTGCTGCACACCCGCACCGGGATGCCCCGCTCCCGCACCGGCGGGATGGTCTTGGGATGCAGGACCTTGGCCCCGAAGAAGGAGAGCTCCATGGCCTCCTCGAAGCTGGCCTCCGGCAGCGGGAAGGCCTCGGGCACCAGGCCAGGATCGGCGCTGTAGAGGCCGGCCACGTCGGTCCAGATCTCCAGCAGGTCCGCGCCGAAGGCGGCGGCGGCCAGGGCCGCGCTGTGGTCCGAGCCGCCCCGGCCCAGGGAGAGGATCCGGCCCTGGTTGTCACCGCCGAAGAAGCCGGGCAGCACCCAGAGGCCGTCGGCGCCGGCCTTCAGCGGGGCGAAGGCCGCGTCGATGGCCGCCATCACCGGCCGGGCCTGGAGGGGGTCGCCCTCCACCCGGATGTAGGCCACGGGATCCAGGTAGCTCGGCGCCAGGCCCCGGGCCCGCAGCAGGCCCATGAGGATGGCGCAGGAGGCGCGCTCGCCGAGGCTCGACACCTGGGCCAGCACCGAGGGCGGCCCCTCCTCCAGGAGCGCCATGCCGTGCAGCAGGCGGCGGCCAAGGGTCTCCAGGGCCGCCAGCTCCTCGCGGACCCCGGCCGCTTCGGTGCCCAGGTCGGCGGCCATGGCCTCCACCACCTCGGCGTGCCGGTCCCGGTAGGTCTCCAGCAGGCGGTCCGCCTCCTCGCGGTTGGGCACCCGGCCGCCGTGCAGCAGCAGGTTGGTGATGCCCGACATGGCCGAGGCCACGACGCAGACGCGGTGAGTGGTCCGGGCGGCGGCGGCGAGCTCGACGGCGGCCCGCAGGCGGACGGCGCCGCCGAGGCTGGTGCCGCCGAATTTCATGACACGGATGGCGCTGGGCTGCATGGGGGGCTCCGGGAAGTCGATACGAAAAAGCCCCGCGGGGTAACCGCGGGGCCGAGTCTGAAAGGTGGAATCAGGTCAGGCGCCCCGCGGGATGGCGAGCGTAATATTAGTCGCGGTGGTCAGCGTGGACAGTCCCCGGCCGCCAGCGGTGAGCCGCGGCGTGCAGGAGGAGAATTCCACCGACATGTGCATGTCCATTATTTTCAAGCATGCGTTGAAAAAGTCAACCCGATTCCCGCGCTGAGCAGCCCCGCCCGGAGTTCCCCATGACCGCCTCCCGCCGCCAGTTTCTTCAGTGGTCCGCCACCGCCGCCCTGGCAGGCACGGGCCTAGACCTGGCCGCCACCACCGACAAGGCCACCGCCAAGGCCGGGAAGCTGAAGCTCCTGATCCTCGGCGGCACGGGCTTCCTGGGCCCCGCCACCATCGAGGCCGCCCAGGCCCGCGGCCACCAGGTGACCATGTTCAACCGCGGCAAGACCCGGCCGGAGCTCTTCCCCGGCGTGGAGAAGCTGCACGGCGACCGCGACCCGAAGAAGGGGGACGGCCTCAAGGCCCTGGAGCAGGGCACCTGGGACGCAGTCATCGACAACAGCGCCTACTACCCGCGCATGGTCACCGCCTCGGCGGGGCTGCTGGCGCCGCGCGTCCGCCAATACCTGATCATCTCCAGCATCAGCGCCTACAAGGAGCCCAACCCCGAGGCCGGCACCGAGGACGCGGCCCTGGCCACCATGCCCGATCCCACCCTGGAGGACATGGGCAAGAGCTACGAACACTACGGCGCCCTCAAGGCCCTCTGCGAGCAGGCGGCCCAGAAGGCCATGCCCGGCCGCACCACAGTGATCCGGCCCGGCTACATCGTGGGCCCCGATGACCCCTCGGGCCGCTTCACCTACTGGCCTGCGCGCTTCGACCGGGGCGGCGAAGTCGCCGTGCCCGGCGCTCCCGGCGATCCCCTGCAGCTCATCGACGTGCGCGACCTCGCCACCTGGCTGATCCTGCTGGTGGAGCAGCGCACCCTGGGCGTCTTCAACGCCTGCGGCCCCGCCCAGCGCCTGGCCTGGGGCACCGTGGTGGAGGCCTGCCAGAAGGCGGGCAACCCAACAAGCAAGCCCCTGTGGCTCCCAGCGGACTTCATCGTCGCCCAGAAGGACCTCGAGTTTCCCATCTGGGCCCCCTACGCGGGCGAGACGAAGGGCTTCCACACCTGGCGCAACGACCGCGCCGTGAAGGCCGGCCTGCGCTTCCGCCCCGCCGACCAGACCGTGAAGGACACCCTCGCCTGGTACCGGACCCAGGAGAAGCTCGAGAAGGGCCGCAACAAGCTCGCCGGCCCCACCCCCGAGCAGGAAGCCGCCCTCATCGCCGCGTGGCGG
>CAIPAY010000179.1 GCA_903863195.1 uncultured Holophagaceae bacterium | reverse complement strand
TTGACGATGCGGACGCGCTGGATGGTGTTGGGCTGGGGGGTGCCGTCCACGAGCAGCACGGCGCCGTCGATCTCGGGGGCCTGGCCCTGGTGGCGGCCCTTGATGATCAGGTCGGTCTCTTCGTGGGTGCCTTCCACCAAAACGTCGATGACCTGGCCCACCTTCTCCTGGTTCTTCTCCCGGGCGATCTTCTGCTGCAGCTCCAGCAGGCGCCGCTTGCGAGCCTCCTTGGTGCGCTTGGGGATGGGGTCGCCCAGGGCGTGGGCCGTGGTGCCCTCCTCGGGGCTGTAGGTGAACACGCCCACGTGGTCGAAGCGGGCCTCCTGCACAAAGGCTTTCAGCTCCGCGAAGGCGGCCTCGTCCTCGCCGGGGAAGCCGACGATGAAGTTCGAGCGGATGGCGATGCCCGGCACCAGGTGGCGCACCTTCTCCAGCAGCTTCAGGAACTGCTTGCGGCTGCCCCCCCGGGCCATGGCCTTGAGGATGGCGGCGTCGGCGTGCTGCAGGGGCATGTCCAGGTAGCGGGCGCAGTTGGGCGTCTCGGCCATGGCCCGCAGGAGCCCGTCCGTGAGGCGATTGGGATAGGCGTAGTGGATGCGGAACCAGCGCAGGCCCGCCACCTGGCCCAGGGCCCGCACCAGCTTCTCCAGGGCGTCGGGGTCGCCGAAGTCCCGGCCGTAGTCCGTGGTGTCCTGGCCCACCAGGCTGATCTCCAGCACGCCCTGGGCCACCAGGTTCTCGGCCTCGGCCACGACGCTCTCGATGCGGCGGCTGCGCTGGGCGCCCCGGAGCAGGGGAATCACGCAGAAGGCGCAGGCGTGGTCGCAGCCTTCGCTGATCTTCATGTAGGCGCTGGCCTTGGGGGTGGTGAGCAGCCGGGGGCTGGCCTCGCTGTAGAGGTAGTCGGGGTTGGGGTTCAGCTCGAAGGAGGCCCCCGCGCCGATGACCTCGGCGATCTGCTCGATGTCCCGGGTGCCCAGGCAGGCGTCAATCTCCGGCATCCCGGCCAGGAGCTCGTCCCGGTAGCGCTCCACCAGGCAGCCCGCCACGATGAGCTTCTCGCAGGCGCCGTCCTTCTTCATGGCGGCGGCCTGGAGGATGGCCTCCACGCTCTCCTGCTTGGCGGCGTCGATGAAGCCGCAGGTGTTCACCACCAGGACCTGGGCCTCCGCCAGCACCGGGGTGATCTCGTAGCCCTTGAGCCGCAGGTGCCCCAGCATCACCTCGCTATCCACGAGGTTCTTGGGGCATCCCAGGGACATGAATCCGACTTTGGTCAACGGGCCTCCGGTGAACCTCACAGTTTACCGCTCGCTGCCGATGACGTCAGCAGTGCGTGCTAAACTCACCCCCCTCGCTCCCCGGACTCGCCATGAAGCTCACCCTCCAGGTTGATGGTGCCCTGCACCCTCTGACCCTCACCGAAGAGGGCGTGACCATCGGCCGGGGTGACCAGGCCACCATCCGCATCCAGGCCAACGCCGTGAGCCGGGTGCACGCCCGGATCTACCTCCAGGACGGCCGGCCCTATGTCATGGACATGAAGTCCCTGAACGGGACTTCCCTCAATGGGACGACCCTGACCGGGCCGATGCCCTTGAATTTGGGGGACAAGGTCCTGCTGGGGGAGGCCATGGTGGTGTGGGTGCCCGAGGGCGGGGTGCCGCTCCCGGTCACGGGCCTGAACCTGACCCTGGCCCCCAAGGCTGTCGCCTCCCGCATCTCCCTGGAAGACCGGGCTTTCGACGCCTCCGGGTCGATCCTCGTGCCCCACGCCAGTCTGGAGGCCATGCTGGCCCAGGCCAGCGGCCAGCATCCCGCCGGGGAGGCGGTCACCCTCTTCCAGCGGCTGGCGAGCATGGCGGGCACCTTGCTCCGCGCCGCGGGCCTGACGGAGCTTCTGGACTCGGTCATGGGCCTGGTGACCGCCCAGATCCCCTGCCAGCGGGGCTTCATCCTGCTGGCGGACGCCAGTGGCGAGCTGATCCCGGAGCTGATCTGGGAGGAGCACCCGGGCCAGCACCTGGCCCCCATCAGCCGCACCATCGCTCGCACGGCCATGAAGGACCGGGTGGCCATCCTCACCACGGACGCCCGGCTGGACCCGAGGTTCAGCGCCGGGGAGAGCATCAAGCTCCACGGCATCACCTCGGCCCTCTGCGCGCCCCTCATCGGGGAAGATCAGGCCCTCGGCGTGATCTACCTGGAGACCAGCCTGAACAAGGGCGGCTTCAAGCGGGAGGACGAGCACCTGCTGAGCGCCATGGCCAACTTTGCCGCCGTGGGCATCCAGCGCGAGCGGGAGGCCCGCTTCCGCCAGCGCCTGGAGCGCTATCACAGCCCGGCGGTGGTGGACCAGATCCTCAAGTCCAGCCAGAACAAGGAAGCCCCCATGCTGCAGGCGCAGCGCTGCCAGATCAGCGTGCTCTTCGCCGACATCTCGGGGTTCACCCGCATGAGCGAGGGCATGGAGCCCCTGGTGCTGGCGGGCATCCTGAACCGCACCTTCGAGGCCATGACCGACCAGATCTTCAACCGGGGCGGCACCCTCGACAAGTACATCGGCGACGCCATCATGGCCTTCTTCGGCGCGCCGAATCCTGATGCCGACCACGCCCGGCACGCCGTGGAAGCCGCCGTCGCCATGCAGGAGGCCCTCTACGCCCTCAACGCGATGCGGCCCGAGGGCTACCCTGAGCTGAAGATGCGCATCGGCATCAACAGCGGCGTGGCCTTCGCGGGAGATATCGGCTGCGAGAAGCGTATGGACTACACCGTCATGGGCAGCACCGTGAACCTGGCCTCCCGCCTGGAGAGCGGCGTGGCCCGGCCGGGTCAGATCGTGGTGGGGCCCAGCACCGCGGAGCTGGTGGGAGAGGACCGGCTGCGTCAGCTGGGCGCCTTCTCCCTCAAGGGCATCGAGCAGGAAGTGCGGCCCTTTGAGGTGCTCTGGACCCACGATGGACCCACTGCGGTCCACTAGGCACTCTTAGAGGTGGTAACGAAACCCCACGCGGCCGCGTCGGGTTTTGTTACGACCTCTTAGTCCTTGATGAAGTCCTTCCACAGCATGGACGGTTGGATGCCCGAGTTGCGCTGGTACTTGCCAGAGTCGTAGCTGTCGTAGGCGCCGCTGACGGTGTGGTAGAAGATCTGGCAGATGGCCACGCCGGCATAGATGCGCACGGGCTGGATGCAGCTGATCTCCAGGGTCCAGTAGCCGCAGAAGCCGATGTCGCCAAAGCCGGCGGTGACGTGCACGAAGAGGCCCAGGCGCCCGACACTGCTGCGCCCCTCCAGCATGGGCACCATGCCCTGGGTCTCGGTGTACTCCAGGGTGCGGCCCAGGTAGAGCCGCCCGGGCTGCAGCAGCAGGCCCTCGGGGGGGATCTTGAGGAACTCGATGCCATTGGGCCGGGCCATGTCCAGCTCGTGGTCGGTATAGACCGCCAGGTCCTCGCCGAGGCGCAGGTTGTAGCTGTTGGGGTTCAGCTGCTCGTCGCGCCAGGGCTCAATGCGCAGCTGACCCTGGGTCCGGGCCTCCTGGATCTGCCGGCCGGTCAGGATCATGCGAGTCCCCTGGGGGAGGCGGCCGTCGGGTGGGCACCGGTAGTCAGACGCACGTCAGCGATCGACCTTGATCACGATGCTCTTGCTGATCAGGTCGTGGATGCCCTTCCGCTCGCCCCCAAGGATCATGAGGTAGGGGAGCCCCAGGAGGAGGCCGTTGATGAAATGGCCCACCATGCGCAGGGCGGCGGTGCCGACCTCAATCCTGCCCCTGGGGTTGTCCTCAGGCACGACGCGCAGCTTCATGATCTTCTTGCCTGCGCTGGCGCCGAACGTGATCCAGCAGTAGGGGAGGAAGACCCAAACGTAGCCCACGCCTACGATGAAGTGCAGCAGGCCGATCAAGGCGGCAATCAGGCAGGCCCCGGGCCCGAGGACCAGGCCCAGGGCCGACTGGAGCACGAAGATGGCAAACCAGAGCGCGACCAGGGGGACCATGTCGATGAGGTAGGCCAGGAAGCGGCTTCCGAAATCCCCCCGCTCTCCCGTGGGCTGGGCGTCATCCGGCACGGGGGGCAGATAGGACTGGAGGACGGCGGGCAGGGGGTTCGCCTGGGCCCCCGCACTCAGGAAGGGGCCGGGCTCGGGGGCCTTCGGGAGCGCCACCGGCGGAAAGGGGGGTGCCACCGGGGGGGCCGGGGGCGTCTGGCTCACCACCTGGCCCGTGGCGATCTGGTCCTGACTCAGGGGCTGGGACCCGGGCTCGACGGGGGGCTTGCCGGCATGGATGGCCGCCAGCTCGTCGGCGGACATGCGCACGGTGCCCTGAGGGACTGGGATGGCGACGGGGGCGGTGGCGCTGCTGACCTCGGGGCGGGGCTCCTGGAAGGTCATCTGGACCTGACCGAGGGTGATCCGGTCCCCGTCCCGGAGGGGGGAGGACTGCACCCGGTTGCCGTTGACCAGTACCCCGTTGCTGCTCTGTAAGTCTTGTATTTCATAGCCTTCGGTCACCTTGCGGAGGACGCAGTGGTGGCGACTGATGCTGGGATCGGGGAGGCGGAGGGTGTTGTCCAGCTCCCGGCCCATGTGGACCTCGAGTTCAACGATCTCAAACTCTCGGACACCGGCGCTTTCATGTACCAGCAGCTTTGCCATAGGAAATCCTCGCGGTAGATGGGATGGGCGGAAGTGTAGCGCATCCTCGGGAGGATTCGGCCGGGTTCTTCCTTGACGGCTTGGAGCGGACCCGCCAATCTTCCCAAATACTTGAAGGTGCAGGCATGGTGCTTTTCAATGCGGCCACCAAGGAATTGACGGCCAAGATTGTCTACTACGGTCCCGGCTTGTGCGGGAAGACGACCAATCTCCAGCATGTCTATGACACCCTGCCCGGGGACGGCCGGGGGAAGATGCTCTCCCTGGCCACGCAGACGGATCGCACGCTCTTCTTCGACTTCCTGCCCATCGACCTCGGCACCATCCGGGGCATGAAGACCCGGATCCAGCTCTATACCGTGCCCGGTCAGGTCTTCTACGACGCCACCCGGAAGCTGGTCTTGCGCGGCGCGGACGCCGTGGTCTTCGTGGCGGACTCCCAGGCCCCGGCGCTGGAGAGTAACAAGGAGAGCTTCCAGAACCTCATCGTCAACCTCAAGGACCAGGGGGCGGATCTGGCGAAGATCCCCCACGTGATCCAGTGGAACAAGCGGGATACGCCCAACGCCCTGCCCATCGAGACCCTGGAGCGGGAGGTCAACATGTTTGGCGTGCCCACCTTCCCCGCCTGCGCCATGCGGGGCGAGGGGGTCCGGGAGACCCTCACGGGGGTGGCCAAGCTGGTCCTCAAGAGCCTCGCCGAGAAGTACGGCGGCGGCGTCGTGGAAGAGCCACAGGTCGCCCTCAACGCCCCGCCCCCGCCGCCCCGGCCACCGGTGGTCGAGTCTACCCGGCCCCTGGAGGTCGAGGAACTCTCCGCCGGGGAGCTGCTCGAGGAGATCGAGGAGATCCCGGCCGAGACCGAGACCGCTGCCCATGTCCCCGCCCAGGCCCACATGCCCCACAGCAGCGTGGTCGAAGTGCCCGTGGTTCTCGACAAGAGCCTGTTCAACGGCGAGAACCCCGTCGAAATTAAGCTGAAGCTGTATATTAGATAGGCTGTCAGCCGTCAGCTCTCAGCTGTCTGTCGGGCGCCCTGGGCGCCCGATGTTTTTCCTCCAGCCGATGGCCAAAGCCGTCCCCTGGATGCCGGAGTCCCCATGTCCCGCCAGGTTGTCACCCGCTTCGCCCCATCCCCCACCGGCATGCTGCACATCGGCGGGGTGCGGACGGCGCTGTTCTGCTGGCTCTACGCCCGCAGGCACGGGGGCCGTTTCATCCTGCGCATCGAGGACACGGACCTCTCCCGCAGCACCGATGACAACATCCGCATCATCGAGGAAGGCATGGCCTGGTGCGGCCTGGACTGGGACGAGGGCCCGGTGGTGGGAGACCCCAGCGCCTGGACCGGCGCCCACGGCCCCTACCGCCAGATGCAGCGCATGGAACGCTACCGCGCCAAGATCCAGGAGCTGCTGGACCAGGGCCTGGCCTACCGCTGCCGCTGCGACCGGGAGACCCTGGACGCCCGCCGCAAGACCGTGGAGGCCGCCGGCAAGGTCTTCCAGTACAACCGGGGCCTGGACGCCGGCCGGGGCTGCGCCGAGGCACACCACGACGCCAGCCAGCCCGCGGCCGTCCGCTTCCGCATGCCCGAGACCGGCGACATCGTCGTGGCGGACCTGATCAAGGGGGACACCCGCTTCCCTGCCGACAGCCTGGATGACTGGATCATCGCCCGCACCGGCGACGGACCCGGCGTCATCGGCGTCCCTACCTACAACTTCTGCGTGGTGGTGGACGACACCCACATGGAAGTGACCCATGTCATCCGCGGCGACGACCACCTGAACAACACGCCCAAGCAGATCCCGCTGTTCGAGGCCTTCGGCTACGACCTGCCGGCCTTCGCCCACGTGCCCATGATCCTGGGCGCGGACGGCGCCAAGCTCAGCAAGCGGCATGGGGCCACCAGCATCACGGAATACCAGGCCATGGGCCTGCTGCCCTCCGCCGTGCGGCTGGCCCTGGCGCGCCTGTCCTGGACCCCCAAGATCGACGGCAAGGCCGTGGAGAGCGCCGAGGAGGAGCTGCTCACGGACACGCAGATGATCCAGCTCTTCGACCTGGACGACTGCCAGAAGAGCGCCGCCCGCTTCGACATGGACAAGCTGCAGTGGATCAACCAGAAGCTCATCCAGCGGTCCCCCTGGCAGGAGCTGGAGCCGCACCTCCGGCCCTTCCTGCCCGCCGCCTGGGCCGAGAAGCCCGACGCCTGGAAGGCCCAGGCCATCCAGGCCACCCAGAAGGGCAAGTCGCTCACGGACATGGCCGAGGCCCTGCGCTTCGCCTTCGAGCGGCCCGCCGCCTTTGACGAGAAGGCCGTGGAGAAGTTCATGACCCCGGCTGTGCTGCCGGCCCTACGGGAGGTCCGCGAGCTCACGGACTATGGCCACCAGGGCCTGGAAGAGGCCTTCACGGCCATCCTGGAGCGGTACGGCCTGAAGACCAAGGACCTGGCCCAGGCCCTGCGCGTGGCCCTCTGTGGGAAGCCCGTGAGCCCCGGGATCTACGACACCCTCATGCTCGTGGGCCGGGACGAGGTCGCGGCGCGCCTGGAACGGTGGCTCTGATGGACCTGAACGAGTTCACCCAGATCACGCTTGCTGTGCTGGAGGATCAGGGCACCGTGGCCTACGCGCCCACCCTCATCGCCGGCGACACGGTCCAGGTGATCCAGGGCATCCCGGAGGGCATGGACCACCGGGCGGCCCTGCAGGAGACGCTCCACCGGCTGGGGCTCGAGCACTCGGACTTCTTCTTCGGCGTGCGCTCCGGCCCGGGCGAGGTCACCACGGGCTTCCACACGAACGCCTTCACCCAGTTCCAGCGCATCTCCGAGCTCCGCCAGGGCTTCGTGGTCTCG
>CAIPAY010000178.1 GCA_903863195.1 uncultured Holophagaceae bacterium | reverse complement strand
GCCAGCAGCTGGAGGATGAGGGCGTCCACGTTCATGCATGAATTATGCATAAAAATGCATAATTCATCAAATGAAATTCAAATTAATCATGATCTGTCACAGAATTTTCGCTTGAGCTCTATCTCAGGTAGTGCATAATATGCGTTCTGTCGCGTGATAATGCACGCCTCTGCACAGGATGTCCGCATGGCCGCCACCGCCCCGATTCCCGCCCTGCTCCCAACCTACGCCCCCTATCCCTTTCCCCTGGTGCGGGGCGAGGGCGACCGCGTCTTCGATGACGCGGGCCAGGCCTGGTGGGACTTCTACGGCGGGCACTGCGTCTGCGCCACGGGGCACAGCCACCCGGCCGTGGTGAAGGCCGTGGCGGACCAGGCGGCGACCCTGCTGTTCTACTCCGCCGCCGCCGCCCTGCCCGTGCGGGACGAGGCCGCCGAGCGCATCACCGCCTTCTCCGGCATGGACTCGGTGTTCTTCTGCAACAGCGGCGCCGAGGCCAACGAGAACGCCCTGAAGCTGGCGCTGCTGCTCACGGGCCGCAAGCACCTGGGGGCCTTCGACGGCGGCTGGCACGGCCGGACGCTGCTGGCCCTGTCCGTCACGGACGACCCCAAGATCACCCAGCCCTATGCGGACCAGCTGGTGCCAACCCTGCGCATCCCCTTTGGCGACCTCGTCGCCCTGGCCGCCGCCGACTTCTCGGACGTGGCCGGCGTCATCGTCGAGCCCATCCAGAGCATGGCCGGCATCAAGACCGCCTCCCGTGAGTGGTTCCAGGCCCTGCGCGCCAAGTGCGATGCCTCGGGCACCCTGCTCATCTTCGACGAGATCCAGACCGGCATGGGGCGCCTGGGCACCCCCTTTGCCGCCCAGTTCTACGGCGTCCGGCCCGACTTCATGACCAGCGCCAAGGGCCTGGCCTCCGGCGTGCCCATGAGCGCCCTGCTCATGACCGCCGAGGTGGCGGCGAAGCTCAAGGGCGGAGACCTGGGCAGCACCTTCGGCGGCGGGCCCCTGGCCTGCGCCGCCCTCATCGCCACGGTGGAGGCGATCACGACGGAAGGCATGCTGGCCAACGCCGCGGCCGCCGCTGCGAGCCTGCGCCAGGAGCTGGCCGGCTCCGTCGTCACCGAGGTCCTCGGCGAGGGCCTGCTGCTGGGCCTGCGCTGCGCCCACGCCGCCGCCCTGAAGAAGCACCTGTTGGCCAACCACATCCTCGTGGGCGGATCCAGCGACCCCACGGTGCTGCGCCTGATGCCGCCCCTCAACCTCAGCGACGAGGCCCTCGACGCCCTCATCGCCGCCATCCACGCCTTCGTGCCGGAGCAACCATGAAGCACTTCACCCGCATCTCCGACCTGGGCCCCGAAGGGGTCAAGCAGATCCTGGCCGTGGCCGCCGAGTGGAAGAAGACCCGACCCGGCGCCATCTTCGCCGACCGCATCCTCGGCATGATCTTCTTCAACCCCAGCCTGCGGACCCGGGCCAGCTTCGAGGCCGCCATGCTGCGCCACGGCGGCCACGCCATCGTGCTCGAGGTGGGCGCCGGCACCTGGAAGCTGGAGGACCGCGACGGCGCCATCATGAACGCCGACCGCGCCGAGCACGTCCGCGAGGGTGTGCCCGTGCTGGGCCGCTACGCCGACCTGCTGGCGGTGCGCACCTTCAGCGGCGGCGAGGGCGACGCCACGGACGAGATCGATCCCGTCATCAGCGCCTTCCGGCGCTTCTCCACGGTGCCCGTGCTCAGCATGGAGAGCGCCCGGGAGCACCCCCACCAGGGTCTCGCGGACATGCTCACCATCCAGGAGGCCCACGGCTCGACCAAGGTGCCCGTGACCCTCACCTGGGCGCCCCACATGAAGCCCCTGCCCAAGGCTGTGCCCAACTCCTTCCTGCTCACCGCCGCGGCCTGCGGCGCCGAGATCCGCGTGGCCCACCCCAAGGGCTACGAGCTGTCCGCCGAAGTCCGGGCCGAGGCCGAGCGCTACGCCGCCGCCACCGGCGGCAAGATCACCTACACCCACGACCAGGACGCCGCCCTCGAAGGCAGCGCCGCCGTCTACGCCAAGGCCTGGGGGCCCTCCACCAGCTCGGGCCTGGAGGCCGCGCCCATGACGGACCTGTCCGCCTGGATGCCCACCGCCGCCCACATGCAGAAGGCCGCGAAGGAGGCCATCTTCACCCATTGCCTGCCCGTGCGCCGCAACCTGGAGGTCCACGACAGCGTCCTCGACGGCCCCTGGAGCCGCGTGGTGGACGAGGCCGAGAACCGCTTCCACGTCCAGCGCGCCACCATCGCCAGCCTGCTGAACCAGTCCTGAGCCAAGCCCCGCCCTTCGCCCGCGAGAATCCCATGCCGCTGTCCCCGAATCCCTACGCCGCCCTCAAGGAAGCCTCCCAGTTCGTCCGCCTCTGGCGCGGGAAGACCTTCCTGATCAAGGTGGGCGGCGAAGTCATCGCCGAGCCCAAGATGCGGAAGGCCCTCTGCGAGCAGATCGCCCTGCTCTGGAGCTTCTCCATCCGCGTGGTGCTGGTGCACGGCGGCGGCCCCGAGTTGGACGCCGTGTGCCGGGCCATGGACATCCCCATCCAGAAGGTGGCGGGGCGCCGGGTCACCACCCCTGAGGTGCTGGACGCCGCCAAGATGGTCTTCGCGGGCCAGGTGCACATGGACCTCCTCGCCGAGCTCCAGGCCAATGGCGTGCCCGCCGTGGGCCTCTCGGGCGTGGACGCGGGGCTGATCAAGGCCAGCAAGCGACCCCCGGTGTCCGTGGTGCCCGACGGCGCCACGGAGCCCGTGCTCGTGGACTTCGGCCTGGTGGGCGACATCGACTCCGTGGATCCCCGGGTGCTCACCCACCTGCTGGAAGGCGGCTTCGTGCCCGTGGTGGCGCCCCTCTCGGGCGGCACCGACGGCGCCATCTACAACACCAATGCCGACACCATCGCCGCCAGCCTGGCCTCGGCCCTGGCCGCCGAGAAGATCTTCTTCCTGCTCTCGGTCCCGGGCCTGCTCAAGGACGTGAACAAGAGCTCGTCCCTGATCCCCCACGCCACCCTGGACGAGTTGGCTGTCCTGGAAAGGGAGGGCGCCATCAGCGGCGGCATGCGGCCCAAGCTAACCGCCGTGCGGGCCGCCCTCGCCAGCGGCGTGGCCAGCGCCCACATCGTCAGCGGCCTCCTCCCGGACGCCCTGCTGGCCGAGGTCTTCACCAACGAGGGCAGCGGCACCATGATCATCCCCACCCCGGTCGCGGCGGTGGCCGGATGAACCCCGCCGAGCTCATCACCCTGCTGGTCGGCACCCCCAGCGTGTCCGGCGGCGAAGGCGCCATCGCGGACCTGCTCCAGGACCTGCTCACCGCCCGCGGCTTCCAGGTGCACCGGCAGGACCACAACCTGTGGTTCAGCTTCGGCGCCACCGGCGGCAAGCGGCTGCTCCTCAACTCCCACCTGGACACGGTCCCGCCCTGCGCGGGCTGGGAGGGGGATCCCTTCACGCCGATCTGGAACGGCACCCGCCTCCAGGGCCTGGGCGCCAACGATGCCAAGGCCTCGGTGGCTTCCATCCTGCTCGCGGCCTTCGAGCTGTCCGAGCAGTCCCTGGAGGGCGAAGTGACCGTGGCCCTCACGGCCGAGGAAGAGACGGGCGGCAACGGCATCGCCACCATCCTGGGCGAGCTGGGGCACTTCGACGGCGCCGTGGTGGGCGAGCCCACGGGCCTGCGCGTCTGCGCTGCCCAGCGAGGCCTCCTGGTGCTGAAGTGCACGGCCCGGGGCCAGAGCGGCCACGTGGCCAACGCCCAGATGCTGGGCGCGGAGAACGCCATCCACAAAGCGGCCCGGGACATCACCCGCGTGGCCGCCATGGAGTTCCCCCCCCACCAGCTCCTGGGCTCCCAGAAGGCCCAGGTCACGCAGATCCAGGGCGGCCTCTGGCGCAACCAGGTGCCCGACGCCTGCGAGTTCTTCATCGACCTGCGCACGGGCCCAGACCAGGACCACGATGAGCTGGCGGCAGACTTCCAGGGGCGCCTGGAGAGCCAGGTCGCCATCCACTCCAAGCGCTACCTGCCCAAGTCCACGGACCCCCGGCAGGCCATCGTCCGCGCCGCCCTCCAGGCCGCGGGCAAGGCCGGTCCCGTCGGCTCCGGCACCACCTCGGACTGGGCCTTCCTGGGCGACATCCCCACGGTCAAGGTGGGCCCCGGCGACACCTTCCGCAGCCACCGCCCCAACGAGCACATCACCCTGGCCGAGATCGAGGCCGGCGCCGCCTTCTACCAGCAGCTGGCGACACTCTTCTTCGCCCTGCAGGTGCCCCATGAGTGAACCCGGCCGGCTCTGGGCCAAGGACGTGCCCCTGGACGAGGCCATCCACCGCTTCACCGTGGGCGAGGACCCGGACACGGACCTGGCCCTGGTGGCCTGGGACGCCCTGGGCAGCGCGGCCCACGCGCGGATGCTGGCCGCCACGGGCCTGATTCCCACGGGGGATGCCGAAGCCCTGGTGGGCGGCCTGCGGGACATCGCCACCGCCGCCCGGACCGGGAGCTTCGCCATTCCGGTGGCCATGGAGGACTGCCACACCGCCATCGAGGCGGACCTCACGAAGCGCTTCGGCGCAGCGGGGGCCCGCATCCACCTGGGGCGGTCGCGCAACGACCAGGTCATCCTCGCCCTGCGGCTCTACCAGCGCGACGCCCTGGTGCGCCTGGGTCTGCGGGTCGCGGATCTGGCCGAGGCCTTCCTGGCCTTCGCCATCACCCACCGCGACACGCCCCTGCCCGGCTACACCCACCTGCGGCGCGCCATGCCGAGCACCTTCGGCCTCTGGGCCACGGCCTTCGCCGAGGGCCTGCTGGAGGAACTCGAAGCCCTGCAGGGCGTCTACGGCCGCCTGGACCGCTGCCCGCTGGGCTCGGCGGCGGGCTTCGGCGTACCCCTGCCCATCGACCGCGCCCTCACGGCGAAGCTGCTCGGTTTCTCGAAGGTCCAGCGCAGCCCCATCGACGTGCAGAACAGCCGGGGTCGCCACGAGGTCGCCCTGCTCCAGTGGGCCGCCTCCACCGGCGGTGTCCTGGAGAAGTTCCTGTGGGATGTCTCCCTCTACAGCACCGAGGAGTTCGGCTTCCTCAAGCTGCCGGACGCCTACACCACGGGCTCGAGCATCATGCCCCAGAAGAAGAACCCGGACGTGGTGGAGCTGGCCCGGGGCCGCTGCCGCGAGCTGCGGGGCGCCGCGGGCCTGCTCGAGCAGCTCGCCGCCGGCCT
>CAIPAY010000177.1 GCA_903863195.1 uncultured Holophagaceae bacterium | reverse complement strand
GAAGCTCAACACCTCAGTGCTGGAGGGCATGAACAACAAGGTCAAGGTCCTCAAGCGCATGGCCTACGGCTTCCGCGATGACGACTACTTCTTCCTCAAGATCAAGGCCGCCTTCCCCGGTAAAGCGCGATGAACCAAAAAAAATACCTAAATTCACCGCGCTCTCTGCGGTGAATTTAGGGGGCTTCAGCCTGGGAGATACCTCGGCCTGAACGGCTCGCCGACCCAGTAGACGAGCTCGAGCAGGTCGTCCACGTCCCAGAGCAGCACCTCGGTGCGGGCGCCGGGGTGGAGGTGGCCGAGGTCGGGGCGGCGCAGGCTGCGGGCGGCGTGAAGGGTCATGGCCGTGAGAGCCTCCTCGAAGGTCAGGCGCAGCTGCAGGCAGCCCAGCCGCAGGATCGTGAGGGGATCGGTGCAGGGGCAGGAGCCGGGGTTGAAGTCCGTGGCCAGGGCCACCCGGCAGCCGGCCTCGATCATGCGGCGGGCCGGAGCCCAGTCGCGCATGCCCAGGAACAGCGTGGTGCCCGGCAGCAGCACCGGAGTGACGTCGGCCGCGGCCATGGCCGCCATGCCCGCCTCGCTGCAGAACATCAGGTGGTCCGCGCTGGCGGCGCCCAGCTCCGCGGCCAGTTCCGCGCCGCCGGTCCAGGACAGCTCATCGGCGTGGACCCGGGGGACGAGGCCGAGCGCTTGGCCCGCTACGAAGATGCGCCGGCCCTGAGCGGCGCTGAACACGCCGGTCTCCACGAAGACGTCACAGAACCGCGCCACGCCGGGGTTCCCTGCGACCAGCGCCGGCAGCCAGTCCTCGGCCACGGCGCGGGCGTTGGCTTCGGTGTCCCCCGCGAACTCCGGGGCCAGGTCATGGGCCGGCAGCAGGGTGACATCGAGGCTCCAGCCGCGGCGCCGCAGCTCGGCATAGGCCGCCAGCAGCCGCCCCTCCGTGGCCAGCTCGAGGCCGTAGCCGGTCTTGGCCTCCAGGTGCACCACGCCGCGCTCCCGGAAGGCGCGCAGTCGGGCTTCTCCCGCTGTCACCAGCTCGGCCAGGGAGGCCGCGCGGGTGGCGCGCACGGTCTCGCGGATGCCGCCGCCCTCGGCGGCAAGCTGCTGGTAGCTGACGCCCTGCAGGCGCCGGTTGAACTCGCCGGTGCGGTTGCCGCCGAAGAGCAGGTGGGTGTGGGGATCCACGAAGCCCGGCGTGGCCCAGGCGCCGCCACCATCCACCCGGGGCGCGTCCGCCCAGGCGGCGGGCAGGTCGGCGGCGCGGCCCACCCAGGCGACGCGACCGTCCGCCAGCGCCAGGGCCGCGTCCGGAACGCGGTCCACCGCCCAGGCCCGGGCGGGATCGGGGGTCCACAGGCCCCGGAGGTTCACGAGCACACGGCGATCCGACATGGCACCAGTCTGCCAGGGAGGGCCATGGCCGCCGGGGATTCTTGGTAGCATCGGCCCAGCGCGGAGGTCCCATGGGGGCACGGTGGGTGGCATGAGCGGCTGGGGTCCGAGGTTCTTTCGGAAAGCCCTGCTCTGCGCCTGCTGCGCCGCGCGGCCGCTGGCCGCCCAGCCCGCCCCGGCCCAGCCTGAGGGGGTGAAGCCCGCGCCAGTGCTGAAACCGGGGGAGGGCCTGGCCATGTCCCTGGAAGGCGGAGACATCCTGACCTTCGGCGAGGCTCGCGCGGTGTCGCCCATGGGCGGCCTGGCCAAGCTGGTGTGGCTGCGCGTCGAGGGCTCCGGCTGGTCCACGGGGAGCGCGAAGTTCCGCTGCCAGGGCGCTGCCGGCTCCCTGACCTGCGGGACCCCCTCAGGCCATGGCACGGTGAGCCTGGCGAAGGCCCTCGAGGAGGACTGCGACCTGGCCTTCCTGGCCTGGATCGCGGAGGTCCGGGCCCGCTGGCTGAAGGACTATGGCCCCGAGGTGGCCTGGTATCGCGTGGTGGAGGTCTTCGAGCCTTTCCTGGGGCGACGTCTCCCTGCCAACGCCAGCCTGCCGGTGTTCTCCACCCCCTGGGTGGGTGACGGCGACCTGCTGCGCACCAGCCCCGAGGGCTTCCTGCGCTGGCTGCTGCAGCCGGAGAACGCCGAGGTGGCGGCCTTCGGGCGGCGCATGCTGGCGGGCTATTGGGCCGAAGTGAGCGCGCTGTTCGGCAAGGAGAACTGGTGGTTCAAGACCGCCACCGCCAGCGTGCCTGGGGCACCCGGGGCCACCAGCGCCTGGGTGGCTGGCGGGCGGGGCTCCACCCTGGTGGTGCTCCACATCCCCCGGGGCAAGGGCAGGCCCGAGGCCCTGGCCCGCATGCGGGAGATCCTGGGGCTGAGGCGTTGACCTCGCGCGGAGCCTGGGCGGTGTATCTGCTCCGATGCGGCGACGGCACCCTCTACTGCGGTATCGCCCTGGATGTGGACGCCCGGCTGGCGCAGCACCAGGCGGGGAAGGGCGCGAAGTACACCCGGGGCCGGACGCCGCTGGCGCTGGTCTTCCAGGAGGCCTGTGCCAGCAAGGGCGAGGCCCTCCGTCGCGAGCGACAGATCAAGCGCCTGCGCCGGGCGGACAAGCTCAGGCTGTGCGGCCTGCCGCCATCGCGCTGAGCAGGTCTGCGGCGGCCTGCTTGGGCTGCTCGGCCTTGAACACCGCGTTGCCTGCCACCAGGCAGTCGGCGCCCGCGCGGACCAGCTCGCCGGCGTTCTTCAGGCTGACGCCGCCGTCCACCTGGATGAAGAAGGGCGCGCCGCGCTCGCTGCGCAGGGCGTCCAGGCGGCGGACCTTGTCGAGCACCCGGGGGATGAAACTCTGGCCGCCGAAGCCCGGGTTCACGCTCATGAGCAGCACGAAGTCGAAGTCGCCGACGAGGTCCACGAGGGCCTCCACGGGGGTGCCTGGATTCAGCACCACGCCGGCCTTGCCGCCCGCCTGGCGGATGGAGGCCAGGGTGCGGTGCAGGTGCGGGTCTGCCTCCTGGTGGATGCTCACCCAGTCGGCGCCGGCCTTCACGAAGTCCGCGGCGTAGCGCAGGGGCTCCACGATCATCAGGTGGCAGTCCAGGGGCAGGGTGGTGGCCTTGCGGAGGCTCTCAACCACGGGCAGGCCGATGGTGATGTTGGGCACGAAGCGGCCGTCCATGACGTCCACATGCACCACCTGGGCACCCGCGGCCTCGATGAAGCGCAGCTCCTCCCCCAGCCGCGTGAAGTCCGCCGACAGCAGGGACGGGGCCAGGAGGGGGACGCTGGGGCGGAGGCTCATGCCATCAGTATCCCAGAGGTGGGCGTACAGCCGCACCCAAAGCTTGACTTCCTCTCGGTATCGGCTGTGCCGATACCGAGATAGAACGGATCTCAGGCGGTGATTCGGTCCACATTCTCGGGGGCTACTTCGCCAAGGGCACCTCGACGCCGTTCACCCACAGCCGGCCGGGGCGCAGCTTGCGGAGGGCTTCGGGGCTGAGGTCGGCGAGGGGGGCCTGTAACCAGAGCAGGTCGGCCACGGCGCCCTTCTGGAGGGTGCCCAGGTCCTTGGCTCTGCCCAGGGCTGCGGCGTTGCCGGCGGTGTAGGCCCGGATCGCCTCGACGCGGGACAGGCGCTGGTCCGGCAGGAAGCCGCCGGGGGGATTGCCTTCAGGATCCTGCCGCGTCTCGGCGGCGGCGAGGCTCACGAAGGGGTTGGGATCTTCCACGGGGGCGTCGCTGCCGAAAGCGAGCAGGGCGCCGCCTGCGGCGAAGCTGCGCCAGGGGAAGGCTTCGCCGATGCGCTCGGGGCCCAGGCGGGCAGGGGTCCAGCTGTGGTCCGAGGTGCAGTGGACGGGCTGGACGCTGGCCACCACACCCAGCTTGCCGAAGCGGGCCGCGTCCTCGGCGGTGACGATCTGGGCGTGCTCGATCCGCGGGGGCGGGGTGCCCTTGGCCCGCTTCGTGGCCTTGGCGAGCAGGTCCAGGGCTGCCCGGTTGGCGGCGTCGCCGATGGCGTGGATGGCGGGCTGGTAGCCCGCGCGGAGGGTGATGGCCACATCCGCGGCGACCTTGCGGGGTTCCGTGACCCACAGGCCCCGGGTGCCGGGCTCGTCGGCGTAGGGCGCCAGCAGGCGGGCGCCGCGGCTGCCCAGGGCGCCGTCCAGGTAGAACTTCACGCCCTGCACCTGGAAGAAGGACACCTGCTTAGGGCGGCCGGGCTTGAGCTCACGGAGCATGAGGTCATGGTCGTGGCTCAGGTAGGCGAAGACGCGGATGGGCAGGCTGCCAGCAGCAGCCAGGCGCCGGTAGGCGGCCAGCTCGGGGCCGTCCACGCCCATGTCCGCCACGGCGGTGAAGCCCTCGGACCGCAGGGCGGTCAGGCCCGCCTTCAGCTGGGCCTCGCGCTCCGCTCCCGTGAGCGCGGGGAGGTGCTTCCGCACCAGCTCCACGGCGGCGTCCAGGAGGATGCCGCTGGGGCGGCCAGAGGCGTCCTTGAGGATGCGGCCGCCCTCGGGATCCGGGGTGCCGGGGCCGATGCCCGCCACGGCCAGGGCCGCGGTGTTCACCCAGGCGGCATGGCCGTCCACCCGCTCCAGAAGGGTCGGCCGCGCGCCGGTGAGGGCATCCAGGTCCTGGGCCCGGGGGTAGGCTCCGGCTGGCCAGCGATTCTGGTCCCAGCCTCGGCCCTGGAGCCAGCCCTGGGGGTGGGCCGCGGACCAGTCCTGGATGCGGCGGAGGGTCTCTGGCAAGCTGGTCAGCCCCGTGAGGTCCACCTGGCGGCTCAGGGCACCCAGGCCGCCCACGTGGGCATGGCCCTCGATGAGTCCCGGCAGCAGGGTGCCGCCGGGAAATTCCACGCGCCTTGCCGTGGGGTGCTTCTTCGCGAGGGCTTCGATGGCGCCCACCGCCAGGATGCGGCCCTTCTGGATCACCACGCCCTGGCCCTTCAGGAGGCTCTGGCCCAGCCAGAGGTCGGCCCCCGAGAGCAGCTGGACCTGGGGGGGAGGCGCGGGCGGCAGGGGCATGGCGAGCTCCGGGGAAGCGGCCAGTGTAGCGTTGGGACCGCCCGGGGCGATAAGGTGGAAAGATTGGGAGGTTCCATGTACGAGAAGGATTTCCTCGAGCAGGTGCGGACGCAGCTCACAGTGAAGGAAGATCCCGCCAAGCTGCGCCAGCGGAGCTTCGAGACCAGCTCGGGCATCCCGCTCAAGAACAGCTACACGCCAGCGGACATCGCCGACCACGATCCCCTGCGCGACCTGGGGGCCCCCGGCAAGTTCCCTTTCACGCGCCACGTGCAGCCCACGGGCTACCGGGGCCGCCTCTGGACCATGCGCCAGTACGCGGGTTTTGCCACGGCGGAGGAGAGCAACGCGCGCTACCGCTACCTGCTGGCGCAGGGCACCACGGGCCTGTCCGTGGCCTTCGACCTGCCCACGCAGATCGGCATGGACCCGGACCACGAGATGGCCCTGGGCGAAGTGGGCAAGGTGGGCGTGTCCATCAGCTCCATCCACGACATGCGGACGCTGTTCCGGGACATCCCCCTGGACAAGGTCACCACCAGCATGACCATCAACGCTCCCGCCGCGGTGCTCCTGGCCCTCTACCTGGCCGTGGCCGAAGAGCAGGGTGTCAGCTGGGCCCAGGTGGGTGGCACCATCCAGAACGATATCCTCAAGGAGTACATGGCCCGGGGCACCTACATCTTCCCGCCCCGCCAGAGCCTGCGCCTCATCACGGACATCTTCGCCTTCTGCGCGGACCAGGTCCCCGGCTGGAATACCATCTCCATCTCGGGCTACCACATCCGCGAGGCGGGCTGCACCGCGGCCCAGGAGATCGCGTTCACCCTGGGTGACGGCATCGCCTACGTGCAGGCGGCCCTGGATGCCGGGCTGAAGCTGGAGGCCTTCGCGCCCCGGCTCAGCTTCTTCTTCAACGCCCACAACCAGTTCTTCGAGGAAGTGGCGAAGTTCCGGGCCGCCCGGCGCATCTGGGCGCGGATCATGCGGGATCACTTCAAGACCGATGATGCAAAAAGCCAGATGTTGCGTTTTCACACCCAGACGGCGGGCAGCACCCTCACGGCCCAGCAACCTGACAACAACATCGTGCGAACCACCGTGCAGGCCATGGCCGCGGTCTGCGGTGGCACCCAGAGCCTGCACACCAACAGCCGGGACGAGGCCCTGGCCCTGCCCACCGAGGTGAGCGCCCGCATCGCCCTGCGGACCCAGCAGATCCTGGCCTTCGAGTCCCGGGTGGCGGATGTGGTGGATCCCTTCGCCGGCAGCTACCTCATCGAGTCCCTCACGGACGAGCTGGAGGCCCGGGCCCTGGCCCTGCTGACCAAGGTCGACGAGCTGGGCGGGATGGTGAGCGCCATCGAGAAGGGCTTCCCCCAGCGTGAGATCCAGAACGCGGCCTACGCCTTCCAGAAGGGCGTCGAGCGGGGCGAGCAGGTCGTGGTGGGCGTGAACCGCTTCGAGATCTCGGGCGAGGTCAAGCCGGACCTGCTCCGGGTGGACGAGGCCCTCGGCGCCGTGCGCCGCAGGGAAGTGGCTGCGGTCCGGGCGGGTCGGGACCAGTCCGTTGTGGATGCCAAGCTGGCCGCCCTGCGCACGGCCGCGGCCGGCACCGACAACCTGATGCCCTTCATCCTGGCGGCGGTCAAGGCCGAGGCCACCGTGGGCGAGACCTGCGACGCCCTGCGCGGGGTCTTCGGGGAATACCAGGAAACCTTGGTGCTCTAGCTGACACCTCCCTGCCTGGCAGCGCTCCAATCAGGATCGGCGGGTGCGAAACCCTGCGTGATCCGGTATCATTGTTGCAACCCCATTCCCAACCCCTCCCGCACGGCGGGAACTGTTCCAGGAGACACCATGCGCATTGCCACCCTCATCACCGCCGCCGCGCTGATCCTCGCCATCCCCGCCCAGGCGAAGATGCCCTTCGTGAAGAAGGCCCAGGAAGCCGGCTTCGCGGAAGTCAAGGACTGCAAGGCCTGCCACGCCGCCCTCCCCGTCAAGAAGGACGGCGAGATGACTGAGCGCGGCAAGTTCCTCAAGGCCACCAAGGCCGAGAAGAAGGCCGCCGAGGTCGACGTGAACTGGCTGAAGGATTACAAGGCCAAGTGAACCCCTGACCGGGTTTCTGAGCAGGCGCCGGGCGGGTCACTCCCCCAGCGCCTTTCTGTACCTGGCTGAGGGCGGTGATCCAGATCACTGGCCTGTCACAGGTTTGTCCGAAAGCGGGTAGGGTATAGAGGACTTGTGAGGTAGCTATGCGTCTGCTTTTTGCTGGATTGCTCTCCGTCGTGCTTGCCGCGGCGCCGCCCAGCGCCAAGGATTGCGTTGGCTGCCACGAGGTGAACATCACCCAGTTCGAGGCGTCGAAGCACGCCAGCATGGGCTGCACGGGGTGCCACACCAGCATCACGCGGCTGCCCCACGCCGAGAAGCCGGCCAAGGTGAAGTGCGACACCTGCCACGACGACCAGATGAAGGCCTACCAGAAGAGCGTCCACGGCCTGGCCATGAAGAGCGGCATGACGGACGCCGCCACCTGCTCCTCCTGCCACGGCACGCCCCACGCGATCATGGGCGGCCCGGGCTCCAAGGTGGCCAAGAAGAACCTCGCCGACACCTGCGGCTCCTGCCACTCGAACCCCGAGTTCCTCTCCCGGCACCACAACATCCCCTTCGCCAAGCCGGTGGAGGCCTACAAGCTGAGCCTGCATGGCCGGGAAGTGGCCAAGGGCAACGACAGCGCGGCCTCCTGCTCGGACTGCCACGGCAGCCATGACATCCTGGCCTCCAAGGATCCTGCCGCCAAGGTGAACCGGGCCCGCGTGGCCGAGACCTGCGGCGTCTGCCACCCGGACGTGCAGGCCATCTACTCGGACAGCGTCCACGGCCTGGCGGTGAAGCGGGGGTCCAAGGATTCCCCCACATGCACCGGCTGCCACGGGGAGCACAACATCCAGGCGCCCTCCGAAGCCGGCTCCCTCGTGAATCCCTCCCGGGTGTCCACGGTCACCTGCGGGCGCTGCCACGGGGACGAGCGGCTGGACTCCCGCTACAGCTTCGGGGACAAGGTGCCCGCCTACCAGGACAGCTTCCACGGCCTGGCCGTGCGGGGCGGCCAGAAGCGCGCCGCCAACTGCGCCTCCTGCCACGGCATCCACAACATCCTGCCCTCTGGCGACATCCGCTCCACCATCAACCCCGCCAACCTGCAGAAGACCTGCGGCGTCTGCCATCCCGGCGTGGGCGAGAAGATCGCCAAGGGCCAGGTGCACGTGCGGACCGCCGGCGGTGTCGAGCACCCCAGCGTGCGCTGGATCCGCCTCGCCTACTACGCCCTGATCCCCATGACCATCGGCTTCATGCTGTTCCACAACGGCCTGGACTGGCTGGCCAAGCTCCGGCGCCACAAGCCCCACCACGGCACCGGTGAAGTCCTGCCCCGCATGAACAGGAAGTTCCGGATCACGCATGGCCTGGTGATGGTCAGCTTCATCTCCCTGGTCATCACGGGCTTTGCCCTCAAGTTCCCCGAGTCCGGCTGGTTGCAGGCCTTCGGTCTCGGAGGGGCCGGCCAGGTGCGCGGCATCATCCACCGCATCTCCGGCGCCGTGATCATGGGGGCCACCGTCCTCCACATCCTCCACCTGGTGCTGGTCAAGAAGGACCGGGTCATGGTCTGGGAGCTGCTGCCCAGCTGGCAGGACGCCAAGGACATCGCCAACATGCTGCGCTACAACCTGGGCCTGACGCCCAAGCGGCCCACCTTCGGCATGTTCGGCTACGCCGAGAAGATGGAGTACTGGGCCTTCATGTGGGGCACCATCGTCATGGCCGTCACGGGCGTGCTGCTCTGGGCCAAGGACACCAGCCTCCGCTTCCTCCCGATATGGGTGATGGACGCGGCCACCGCGGCCCACTGGTATGAGGCCATCCTGGCCACCCTGTCCATCCTGGTCTGGCACTGGTACCTGGTGATCTTCGACCCCGACGTCTATCCCATGGACCTGGCCTGGCTCACGGGCAAGGCCTCCGCGGACCACATCCGCGAGACCCGCCCCGAGTACTACCGGGAGCTCATGGAGCAGCAGGCGGCCAAGGACGCCAAGCAGACGCCTGGCGATGGGAGCAGCCACTGACCGGGATTTTGTGATCTGGATCGGGGCCCATAAAACAACCTTTGAGTGAATAATAGGGACAGCCCCCTGGGTTGCCTGTTACCTGCTTCTTCACCAAAGGACCTCCCATGATCCTGGATACCCGTCCAACCCTCGACGCAGCGCCGCACTCCAGCCGCCGCCGGACCGGTGCCGGCTGGCTGCTCTCCCTGGCCCTCCTGGCGGGCCTGCTGCTGGGCGCCACCCCGGCCCAGGCTGCAGGTCCCAAGGCCGCCAAGGAAAACTGCTTCGACTGCCACAGCGACAAGGACATGACCAAGGACGGGCCCGGGGGCAAGCCCCGGTCGCTGTTCGTGGACGAGGAGAAGTTCGGAGGGTCCATGCACAAGGGCATGGGCTGCCGGAGCTGCCACTCGGACCTGAAGGACCATCCCAACGACGGCGCGACCCCCAAGCCCGTGTTCTGCGGCAGCTGCCACGCCGGGGAAGACAAGATCTACCAGACCAGCATCCACGGCATGAGCAAGTCCCTGGGCGCCTCGGGCGCCGCCAACTGCGTGGACTGCCACGGGAACCACTACATCCTGCCGGCCAAGGACATCAAGTCGCCGGTCTACAAGATGAACCTGCCCAAGACCTGCGCCAAGTGCCACGCCAACAAGAACATCACCGATGAATACAAGATGCAGTATCCCTCCGTGGGCTCCCAGTATCAGGAGAGCATCCACGGCATGGCGCTGCTGCAGAAGGGCCTCATCGTGGCCCCCAGCTGCAACGACTGCCACGGCGTGCACGACATCAAGCGCAGCGTCGACCGCACCTCGCCCATCAACCACGCCAACGTGGCCAAGACCTGCGGCAAGTGCCACGTCACCGTGGAGGAGATCTACAACAAGAGCATCCACGGGCAGCTGCTGGCCAAGGGCGATCCCCGCGGCCCCGTCTGCATCCAGTGCCACTCGGCCCACCAGATCGAGACGCCCGCCGGCAGCCACTTCAAGGCCGGCAGCGACATGGTCTGCGGCAAGTGCCACACGGACCGGCTGGAGCACTACCGCGACACCTACCACGGCAAGGCCATGGCCCTGGGCAAGGCCAACACCGCCAGCAACGTCGCCGCCTGCTATGACTGCCACGGCCACCACGATGTGCTGCGCACCTCGGATCCCAACTCCCGCCTGTCCCCCGGCAACATCGTCAACACCTGCAAGCAGTGCCACCCCAAGGCGAACCCCAGCTTCGCCCGCTACGCGCCCCATGCCAACCCGATGGACCGCAAGAACTTCCCCCAGCTGCACTACGTCTTCATCGTCATGACCACGCTGCTGGTGTTCACCTTCACCCTGTTCGGCGGCCACACCCTCTTCTGGCTCTTCCGCTCCATCTGGCTCTACCGGCATGACTCCAAGCAGTTCCGGGAGGCGAAGCTCAAGATCCAGGAAGATGACGAGCAGTTCACCCGCTTCCAGCCCTTCGAGCGGTTCCTGCACATCCTGGTGGTCACGAGCTTCCTGCTGCTGACCATCACCGGCATGCCGCTGAAGTTCTACTACGCCGACTGGGCCAAGGCCATCTTCAGCATCTTCGGCGGCGCCGAAGTGGCGCGGACCCTCCACCACTTCGGGGCGGTCATCACCTTCGTCTACTTCGTACTGCACGTCAGCGCGACCGTCAGCCACCTCTGGAAGCGCCGCCGCTTCCTCTGGAACCCGGAGACCAACGTCTTCGAGCCCAAGCGCATCTTCCAGGCCATGGCCCACCCGGACTCCATGATCCCCACCAAGCAGGATCTGAAGGACTTCGTGGACCACAACCGCTGGTTCTTCGGCAAGGGTCCCCGGCCTGAGTTCGACCGCTGGACCTACTTCGAGAAGTTCGACTACCTGGCCGTGTTCTGGGGCGTCTTCGCCATCGGCGTCTCCGGCCTGATCATGTGGTTCCCGGTCTTCTTCAGCAAGTTCATGCCGGGCTGGATGATCAACGTGTCCCTCATCATCCACTCGGACGAGGCCCTGCTCGCCTCGGGCTTCATCTTCACGGTGCACTTCTTCAACACCCACTTCCGGCTGGAGAAGTTCCCCATGGACACCGTGATCTTCTCGGGCCGCATCTCCAAGGCCGAGATGCTCCACGAGCGCAAGCGCTGGTATGACCGCCTGGTCGCCGAAGGCCGCCTGGACGAGTATCGCGTGAAGGACGAGTGGGAAGCCTGGAAGGGCATCGCCCGCGCCGCCGGCTACATCTTCTTCGGCGTCGGACTCGTGCTCCTCGTCCTCATCATCTACGCCATGGCCTCCCGCCTCGGCCACTAGACCCGCAGGACCCCGGGCCGTCCGGTCACCCAGGAACCTCTGGGGACAGGCGGCCCGAATTATGCAACGGGATTCCTGACCGGTCGGTGCGAAGGGAATACCGGACCTCTGTGACTCGAATCACCGACAATTCGGGGAACTCCAAGAGACAATTCGATGACAAACTTTCCAGGTCCTGTCCTCGTCCTCCAGACGAACTCCTCAGGTGCCGATGCCGCTCAGCCGGGGCAAACATCCTTCAACCCCCTTTCTGCTTTCCAGGACGTTGCCTGGGAGCCCTAACCACAAGGACACACCATGCGCCGCATCACCCTCCTGACCGCCGCCCTCATGCTTCTCCTGGCCCCTGTTGCCATGGCCAAGCCCACCACCGTCAAGGGTGCCAAGTGCACCGTCTGCCATGACGGCGCCCCCAAGGACAAGAAGTTCAACGCCGCCACCGCCAAGATGTTCCCCAAGTTCAAGGAAGACAAGTGCAAGGACTGCCATGGCTGGGCCGATGGCAAGCTGACCACCACCAAGAAGTAGTTTTCTCCCCTCAGGGGATCGAAAAGGGCGCCGGAGGGATCCGGCGCCCTTTTTCGTTTCATTGAGAGGTGGTTCACGGATTTTTCTTGCTCTGGTCCGGTTCAAGAATATATTGAGACCCAGAATCCTATGGATCGGAGGCGCCGATGCTGCACTGGCGCAAAGCTTTCCACTCCACGGTGCACGTGATCGACGCTGAACATGCGCACCTGTTTGAGCTCGTCACCCGCCTGGAAGTGCAGGGCGGGCTGCAGCGGGCAGGGGATCTGGATGAGGTCAACCGCAGCCTCGATGAGCTGCTG
>CAIPAY010000176.1 GCA_903863195.1 uncultured Holophagaceae bacterium | reverse complement strand
GAAGCTCAACACCTCAGTGCTGGAGGGCATGAACAACAAGGTCAAGGTCCTCAAGCGCATGGCCTACGGCTTCCGCGATGACGACTACTTCTTCCTCAAGATCAAGGCCGCCTTCCCCGGTAAAGCGCGATGAACCAAAAATTAACGATGGATGCGACTCCCCCTCCTTTGATGAGGTCAACATGACTTGGGCATGTGGGGATTCCGCTTCTAGCGCCGCCGCAAAGGACTCCAGTCCCTGCAGCACGCTGTTATGTCCGGTTAACTGTGCTGTGCCAAACCCCCAGGGCCCATACGGGCCGTCGCACTGCTGTGCGAAACCGAAAGCGTGTTCGGACAAGGGAAGGGATTGCACGTGCGCCAATGATCATCACCCTATGCCGTAAAGGCAGAGCACGTCTTTGATTTCGCCGCCCACCCCTTGGAGGTTCTATGAGGTCAAAGCTCATGGTCATGCTGGCCCTGTGCTGCAGCATCCTCCCGGCCCAGATTCAAATGGACTTGGGCGATCGACAAGAACTCCTTCTCGGGCAGCAGGTGCTGCGTCGCTTGGCTGCGCAGGGGGACTACGCGCCAGCCCCTGGGTTGCCGCTGCTGTCGCCCATGTTCCCTGCCGAAGGTCGGCAACAAATCGGATGGGATGGCCATACGGCCTATCAGGTGGACATCCGGACGAGTGGGGCCATCACGCTCTCCCAGGGGAGTCTCGTGACTGCCAGCACAGGCGAAGCGGTTTGGTTCTGGAGCAAGCCCCAGCCGCTGCCCATCCGGAAAGAGAGGGACACCGATTTCACGCTGCTGGGGGCCTGGCAGAACAGCTTGTTGGTCATCCAACATCAACGTGAGTTTGCAAAAGAGAAACCCCCCGCGGCGGCTGGTGGGACGGATCAGACTCGCCAGAAGCTCCTCCAGGTTGACACCATCACTGGGGCGGTTAATTCCTTGATAGAGATTGCCCCGGCCCTTGCTGGGCGGTTCACGACCGTCTTCAGCGCCGAAGCTTTCTATGTGTTTCTGGGAAGCGGATTTGCCATCCGTGTGCGCACGAACCAGGAACCCTGGCAGGCCACAGCTTTGACTGAGAACTACTGGAAGGATCTCAACATCTCTCTCCGTAAGCAAACCGAGGGACGCCTCAATCCCCCCATCTTCGGAAAGGCCTTTCTCGATTCAAACGGAATGATCCTCATCCCCGCCCAGGCCGACCTCCCTTTTGAATCTGCAGAGATCCCTAAATTCTGGGCCGAACTCCCGGAAGAGGACAAGCAGAAGGGCATTAAGGAGGGCCAGTGGCCGCCCGTTCCAGGTCGGGAGTTCGGCTGGAAAAGCGAGGTGTACTTTCTGCGGTTCGATCCCCAAGCGGGTGCCTTTAGCCTGGTGGATCGAGCTTCCTTTGAGCACTTGATCGTTGAAGAGAACCACTACTCTGTGCTTCGTCGCTTCCTACGGCGGATGGCGCCAGTGCCCTACACCACCAAGGGAGACAAGATCGAGATTCTTAACGGCGCAGCACCTGACCCGATCAACCCCCCATCAGGCACGCCTGCGGATTCTGGTGCTAAGGCCGTTCCCTCGGTCCAGGGTCCAAGTCCACGGCCCTAGAGGCAATGCCCCGCACGTCCGATGCCTGGCGCAGGGTGCCCAGGCTGTAGCTGCTTTTCGTCTGTTCTGGTTGCGAAGTCAGCGGAAGGCTTCGGGTATCTACGCCTACCGCCCTTCCCAGCGCGCCGCGAGGCCATCCAGCATGGCTTCGGGGCTGGTGGCGCGCACCAGGAGGTCCTGGTCGCAGGCGCGGATGAAGCCCTCGCGCTCGGCGTGGTCCAGCAGGTCCAGCAGGGGATCGTAGTAGCCCTCGACATTGAGGACGCCGCAGGGCTTTGCGTGGATGCCCAGGCGGGCCCAGGTGAAGGCCTCGAAGAACTCCTCGAAGGTTCCGATGCCGCCGGGGAAGGCGATGAACGCATCCGCCAGCTCGGCCATGCGGGCCTTGCGGGCATGCATGGTGGGGACCACCTCCAGGGTGGTGAGGCCCTGGTGCTGGATCTCCAGGGCCTGCAGGCCGCCCACCGAGATGCCGTGGACCTGGCCCCCCGCGGCCAGGGCGCCATCCGCCAGCCGCTTCATGAGCCCCGTATCGGACCCGCCATAGACACAGGTGAGCCCCCGCCGGGCCAGCTCGCGGCCCAGGGCCTCGGCGGCCACCCCGAAGGCCGGATTGTGGCCGGGGCTGGAGCCCAGGAAGACGCAGACACTGGGCACGGAAGCTCCTACTTGGCGTACTGCCGGATGACCTTCTCGAGGGCGGCGCGGCAGGCGGCGCAGAAGCCCACGTCGTCCCGGGTGAACATGAGGCAGTCCTCCTGGCTGCGGAAATACCCCTTGGCCTCGTAGTTCGCGCCCTCGAAGGCGCCCACCTTACCGCTGTGAGCGTCGGTGCCCAGCAGGTGCGTCTCGTAGACCTTCTCCTTTGCGAACAGCGCGTCCATGACGGACTCAGGCTGGTTCGCGGCGCGGATGGCGCGGCGCTCCTTCTGGTAGGCGTGGCTGTGGGCCTCGAACTCGGCCTTCTTCCAGGGCGTGGGCAGGGGCGTGCCCGGGCTCAGCAGGGCGCCCCACTTGGGCTGGGCGGGGTGGGCGGTGACGTTGGGCTCCCAGGGCTCGGGCCGGTCGGGGCTGTTGGTGACGGCCACGTCCGAGGTGTAGTACTCGTCCGCCAGGCCTGCGAAGTGGTGACCGAACTCGTGCACGAAGAGGTAGCCGATGGTGCTGTTGCCGGCGGAGGCGGTGCTGTAGAGGTTGTGGATGCCGCCGCCGCCGTAGGTCTCGGCGTTCGCCAGGATCTCCACGAACTCGTAGGGGGCCTGGGCGGCGATGTCGCGGAAGGCGCGGTTGTCGAAGGTGAGCACGTAGCGCTCACTGCCGAAGGCGTCATAGGTGGTGCCCAGGGGCGTGCGCCGATGGAGGCCCGTGGAGGGCCGGGAGATGCCGCTCTCGCGGGAGGGCGGGCAGAGGGCCCAGAGGTTGAAGTCGCCCCGGTGCTCCTTGAAGGGGGACTGCTGGAAGAGCAGCTCCATCACCTTGCGGGCCTGCTGCTCGAACTTGCCGCGCTCTGCGGCGGTGTAGCCGTCGCCGAGGAGGAGGAGGTCCACCTTGTCCGCAGAGTCGCCAGCCTTCTGGAGGGTTATGAGGGCACCGGCGTCGGGGCCCGGAGCCTGCTCGATGAGGGGGTCCCTGGGATCCAGGTCGAAGCTCCAGAGGACCCGGAAGGCGTTCTTCGCATCCCGCTTCTTCACGGTGATCCGCACGGGTGCCTCGGGCTGGGGGAACCGCAGGGACTCGGAGAAGGTGCGGCTCAGGGCCTTGGCCTCGTCCGTGGTCTCCCACTCGCCGAAGATGCTGGCGAAGCCCCGGGAGTAGAGCAGCCGGCCGGTGCCCTTGTCCGCCACCTCGAAGCAGTACTTGCCCAGGTTGCTGGTGTCCACGCCCCGGGCCGGGTCGCCGGGCCAGGGCAGGGGCTCCCGCACCACCCGGTCCACGCCGAACCGCTCGGAGGCCGCATCCCCGGTGTGGCCGTAGTCCACGCGCAGGGTCCGGGGCGGGGCGGCCAGGCAGACCAGGGTGGCGAGGGAGAGCAGCAGGGCGCGGAGCATGGAACACCTCGGCATCCAAGATAGACTGTTTCCAGGAGACCAGATGCTCACCTCGAAACAGCGGCAGTTCCTCAAAGCCCAGGCCCACAAGCTGAAGCCAGTCATGCACGTGGGCAAGGGCGGCGTCACCCCGGCCCAGGCCGCGGAGCTGGACATCATGGTCGAGAGCCTCGAGCTCGTGAAGGTCAAGATCAACCCCAACAGCCTCGAGGATGAGGAGACTGCCGTCCAGGGCCTCTGCGCGGCGGTGGCGGGCCTCCAGCACGTCTGGACCATCGGCCACACCATGCTTTTCTTCCGGGCCAGCCGGAACCGCCCCACCCGATTCACGCTGCCTGGTTAATTTCCACTCTGAATTCAGGTCTGGCGCGGTTCCGCCCGAAAGAGTTCGGGTGGAGGTTCGATGCCATACCTGTCCTGGCGGGAAGGAAGTCAGCTCCTGCGGCACGCGGTCCAGGACGGCTGTCTCATCGGGCGTGACCCCATCGCCTGCGCAGTTTCCCACCCAGGTCAGGCCTCCCTCTCCCGGAGGCATGCGTCCATCGACCGCATCGGCGGCATCTGGTGGATCCGGGACATGGATTCCGCCGAGGGCACGACCCTGAACGGCCTGACCCTCAACCATCCCCAGGGCAACTCCCTCCGGGATGGCGATGAGCTGGTGCTGGGGGGCTGGCAGCTGACGTTCACGGAGGGCTTCCCGGGCCTGGACGGGGTCCAGTTCATCGAGCGGGTGGGTGACCTCTTCCACGAAGTGCGGCCGGAGCCGGCCCAGGCGCTGGTGCTCATCCGGGGCATGGAGCTGCTGTTCCGGTCCACGGACAAGCTCCTGCGGCAGGCGGACTCGGAGGCCGTTGTGAAGGGTCTCCTGGAGGAGTCCCTGCGCCTGCTGGGCGGGGATCGGGGCTTCCTGGTCATGCGCCAGGGCACGGGCTGGCGGACTGCCCACCGCGTAGGGGATGTGCAGGAGGGCATCGGGCTGTCCCGCTCCGTGCTGGACTACGTCTCCCAGGAGCGCACGGCGGTGCTGTCCAACCGGCCCCTGGGGGACCCGCGCTTCGGCGGCATGAGCCTGGTGGAGCTGCACCGCGGCTCCCTGATGTGCGCGCCCATGGAGGACGAGGGCACCTTGCAGGGCGTGCTCTACCTGGACCGGGAGTCCGAGGACCGGCCCTTCAGCCGCTTCGATCTGGCCATCTTCCAGACCTTCGTGAAGCAGGGCTCCATGGCGCTGCGGCAGGCCATGCTGAACCGGCAGGCCCTGGGCCAGGCCGAGCAGCAGGGCGAGCTGTTGCGCCTGCGCAGCGGGAGCCTCCGGGAGAACGAGCGCCACGGCCACCTCCTGGCCGCCATGGCCGGGCCGCTGCGGCGGATCCAGAGCTGGGCGGCGGAGGTTCCGGATCCCCGGGGCGAGGCCATCCGGACCCAGATCGACCAGCTGGTGAGCCTGCTGGACCACGGCAGCCGCGAGGGGCTGCTGGACGAGGCCCCGCATGCCGGGCATCCCCTCTCTGCACAGAACCTCCAGGAGGACCTGTCCCGGCGCTGGGAGTCCCTGGTCAGCCTGCGGAAGGCCACGCTGGCCATGGCGGAAGCCCCGAGCGGCTCCATCTGGCTCACGGGAGGCCCGCTGCTGGCCGCCCTGGCGGGCCTTGTGGAACCCGTGCTGATGCAGCTCAGTCCCGGGGCGACGGTCTCCACCCGGTGGGACCAGGAGCGCGGCTTCCAGATCCTGCGGCTGAGCCTGCCGCCGGGCCTGCACGGTCCAACGCCGGATCCCTGGTCCCAGCGGGTGCTCCAGGAGTCCGGCGTGCGCTGGCGCTGGGCCGACCAGTCCTTCGACCTCCTCCTGCCCGAAGGCCCGGACGCCATGCCCGAGGAGCCGAGCAGGCCCCTGCTGGGGCTGGTCAGCGACGACCTGAACCTGTTGGGCCTGTTCCAGACCGTGGCGGAGGCCGGGGATCTGCTCCTGCATCCCCTGGAGGCGCACCCTCAGCCGCCCCCCCTGCCGAAGTTCCGCTTCCTGGTGGTGGACGCGAAGGGCACTCCGGACCTCGAAGCCTGCATCCGGTCCTATCGCAGCCATCCCTCGTTTGCCACCACGCCGATCCTGGTGGTGCGCTCCACCGAGGAGGCCACGCCCAGCCTCATCGAAGCCGGGGCCACGGACTGGCTGGCGGAGGGCTTCCGCTGGGAAGCGCTGCACCACCGGCTGCAGGTGCTGCGCGGGCACACTGAGCTGCAGCAGCGGGCCCTGGCCGCCGAGCGCCTGGAGTCCTTCCGGCAGATGGCGGGCACGCTGAAGCACGAGATCAACAACCCCCTGGCCATCATCTCCATGCAGGTCGAGATGCTGCAGCGCAAGTACCCCGACGAGGTGAAGCTCGGGAAGATCGGCGAGATGGTGGAGCGCATCCGGGCCCTGGTGCAGGTGCTCCAGAAGATGCGCGAGACCCCCACCGAGGACTACGCGGATGGCTCCAGCATCCTGAAGCTGGTTTAGAGTCAGGCAGCCGCTGGCGTCGTATCCTCGCAGAGGGAGCCCCGCCATGACCCTCCGCACCCTGCTGCTCGTCCTCGCGGCCACCCTGGCCCTCGGCGCCCAGACGCCCCCCACCTCCCTGGTGCAGTCCATCCCCGTGGAGACCAACCTGGCGGATCCCGCGCTGCCCTTTGCGAAGGACGTCTGGGTGGCCATGGTGCGCGGCGCGAAGGTGAGCTTCGATGCGGCCCAGTTCTACGTCACCAGCCGGCCCGGCAGCGCGCTGGAGCCGGTGCTCGCGGAGCTGGAGCAGGCGGGCGCCCGGGGCGTGAAGGTGCGCTTCCTGCTGTCCGCGAGGATGCTGGACCAGGATCCGGCCTCCGTGGCTCGGCTCCGGCGCATCCCCGGGGCTGAGGTGCGCAGCTACGATCTGGCCCGGCTCGCCAAGGGCATCCTCCACGCCAAGTACTTTCTGGTGGATGGTCGCGAGGCCTTCCTGGGCAGCCAGAACTTCGACTGGCGGGCCCTGGAGCAGATCCACGAGCTGGGCGTGCATACCTCGGAGCCCCGGCTCGTGGCGGGCCTCGCGGAGGTCTTCGCCCTGGACTGGGGCTTCGCCGGGGACGGGAAGCTGCCCGTCTTCCCAGCCCAAGCCGCTCCCTCGGCGAGGCCCGCCGTGGAGCTGGTGGCCAGCCCGCCCTTCCTGACGCCGAAGACCCTGCGACCCGCCAGCGAGGCCCTGGTGGAGCTGATCGGCCAGGCCAAGGCCAGCGTCCGTGTGCAGCTGCTGACCTACTCGCCCCTGGCGGGCCAGGACCGCTACTGGCCGGTGTTGGATGACGCCCTGCGCGCCGCCGCTGTGCGGGGCGTCAAAGTGCGGCTGCTGGTCTCGGACTGGGTGCTGGGAGGCAGGGCGCTGCCCCACCTGAAGGCTCTGAGTCTGATCCCCAACCTGGAGGTGCGCGTGGCTTCCATCCCCGAGGCGAAGGAGGGCCACATCCCCTACTCCCGGACCGTACACAGCAAGTACCTGGTGGTGGATGAAGCCCAGCTCGCCCTGGGCACCAGCAACTGGGAGGAGAGCTACTTCACCGAGTCGCGGAACCTGGAGCTGATCTTTCGGGACGCGGCCCTGGCCGCCCAGGCCGCGCGCATCCACGACCGCCTGTGGAGCAGCCGCTATGCCTTCCCCCTGGAGCCGCTCAAGACCTATGAGAGGCGCAAGGTCGACTGAGTCACGCCGGCTCGTAGACGTTGTAGAGGTTGTCGCGCTCGAGGGCCTGGAAGCCGGCTTCTTCGATGAGGCGGATCAGCTCGGGCTGGGGCAGGCCCTGGGGTGTCTTGGCACCAGCCAGGTGGGCGATCTCCTCGGCGATGATGGTGCCGTCCAGGTCGTCCGCGCCGTAGCTGAGACCGGCCTGGGCCAGGCCCGGGGAGATCATCACCCAGTAGGCTTTGATGTGCGGGATGTTGTCGAGCAGCAGGCGGGCCACGGCGATCTCACGGAGGTCCTGGGTGCCCGTGGTCTCGTGGATCACGTGGGTGGCACTCAGCTCGTTCTCTTCGTTCTGGTAGGCCAGGGGGATGTAGGCCAGGAAGCCCTGGTAGCCCGCGGCCTGGGACTGGTCCTGGAGAGCCCGCAGGCGCAGCAGGTGGTCCACCCGGTGGCGGGGCTCCTCGATGTGGCCGTAGAGCATGGTGCAGTTGGTGGGCAGCCCCTTGCGATGGCAGAGGGCGGCCGTGTCCAGCCAGACCTGGGCGTCCTTCTTGCCGATGCAGATCTGCTCGCGCAGGGCTTCGTCGAAGATCTCGGCGCCGCCCCCTGGGCAGCTCTCCAGGCCCGCGGCCATGCAGCGGTCCAGGAAGGCCTCCGTGGACAGGCCCGAGATGCGGGCGTAGTAGTCCATCTCGATCATGGTGAAGACCTTGAGGTGGAT
>CAIPAY010000175.1 GCA_903863195.1 uncultured Holophagaceae bacterium | reverse complement strand
TCTTTGGGCACCGCGCGGATCAGCAGGTGGGCCCGGTATTCGCCCTCGGCCAGGTCGGCGGGGCGGCGCACCAGGATGCGCACCGTCTGCTGCACGCCGGGTTCCAAGGTGATCTGCTGAGGTGCGTAGCGGATGATCTCTTCGGCCACGGAAGGACCTTCGGACTGCACTTCCTTGAGCTCACCCTTCCCGTTCATCTCCATGCGGATGTAGGTGAGGCGGTAGGTGGCGGGGGCACTGCCCGTGTTGAGGAGGGTCAGCTGCGCGGAGCGGAGGCGGGCATCGAAGACCAGCCGGGTGGGGGCCACCAGGAGGTCTCCACCCACCGCCTTCGGCAGCGGGGGGGCCTGGGCCAGGAGGCCCGTGCCCAGGCACAGCGAAAGAGCCAGAAGCAGGGTTCGGGTGAGGGCGTTCAGCGTGCCGCGCGTCGGGTTCATGGGTGGGATCCAGTCGTGTGGGTGGTTGCTCAGGCAAAGGCGCGGAGCGGTTGCCCGCTCCGCGTTGAGGGTGGTGCTTCATGGGGCCGTGGCCCGAATCGCCGTGCAGGAAAGAGGGGTGGGAAGGGTGCTTGAGCCGTTATCACGCAGGAGCTATCCGGAACAGGCGTGATCGGGCGGGGTGGGGCTGCTCCAGAAGGGCCATCCTCGCTGGAGAGGTTGTCGTGCTGATATAGATATATCAAGTCCCGTGCCAGAGTTGAAAAATCTATAACATCATTTATTTATTCATTTAAAATTTCGAGATTGAAAGGATAATATCTAGAATCTGGAAATGGGATCAAAATTTCTGGATTCTGGATGTTCGAGGGCTGGGTCTGTCGCCCCTGAAAAGTCGTCCTGTCAGAACAGAACAAATTAGGGAAAGTTCTCTGCGCAGAGCCAGAACATCAGGTCCCTACGCAGGCTCGGCTCTGATCCCGAGGGAATCAGAGCCGAGTCTGGGTGTGCGTTGGTTGATCTAGTTGTAGGCGACGATCACGGAGAAGCTGCCGCTGTAGAGGCCGGCGGGCTGGTTGGCAGCCACGCTCAGGTTGGCGCCGACGCTCAGGCCGGAGGCGCCGGCGCCGTCCAGCAGGTAGGCGCTCGCACCCGTCGTGAAGCTGTCGACGGTCATGCTGTTCGCACCCGAGGTGATCTGGATGCTGCCAGGCAGGCCCACGGCGAAGGAGGTGTTCGGCTCACCGGCCACGTCGAAGGAGGCGGCGGAGACACCCGCGGCGCTGGCGAGCACCGCGCCACCGGAAGCGGTGCGCACGCCGGCGGGATCGAGCCTGACGGTGCCGGCCGTGGGGGTGGCGATCATCGCGCCGAAGTTCAGGTCCGAAGCCTTCGCGATGGAGATGGGCTGGTAGATCTTGGCGGAAGCCTTGGCGGTGGCGCTGGCGGTGGGCGCGCCCACCACGGCCTGCGAGAAGGCAGGGAGGCCGGCGACGACGAGCAGGGCGGGGAGGAGGGAGCGGGAAATGCGCATGGGGAACTCCGGAATCAAGTTGCACCAGTCAGGTGCGAAAGGGGGATGGGATGCTCCAGGAGGCCGATCCTCACGGGAGGGTTGGGGTGCTGACAGGGGTGGCCAGGGCGCTGGCGGGAGGGCCTGAGGGCTGGTCCGCGCTGGGCCCCTACGCAGGCTCGGCTCTGACACCCGGAGGAATCAGAGCCGAGCCCGGGAGTGCGTAGTTGCTGTTGGTTTAGTTGTAGGCGACGGTCACGGAGAAGCTGCCGCTGTAGAGGCCGGCAGCCTGGTTGGCGCCCACGCTCAG
>CAIPAY010000174.1 GCA_903863195.1 uncultured Holophagaceae bacterium | reverse complement strand
GGAGACCCTGGGCCGCCGCGACCTGGCCGTGCTGCTGCCCGCGGTGGCCCGCGCCGAGGCCCTCTGGGCGCTGCTGCAGGCCACCTTCCCGGAGGGCGGCGACTTCCTGCTGGTGCGGGGCGAGCGCAGCCGGGGCTTCCTCGAGTCCGCGGCCCAGGACACCGTCTGGCGCCTCCATCCCTGGATCACGCACCGCGAGGCCGCGGCCGAGCCGCTGCCGCCCCTGCCGGCGGTGGCGGCCGTGCTGGCCCTGAGTCCCCTGCAGGCGGAGCTGCTCGGTCCGCTGGCGGTTGCCGCGCGGCGCTTCGCCTGGGGTCAGGGCACCGCCGAGGCCTTTGCCCGGGTGGGGACACCGGCCCACGCCACCTGTCTGCCCAAGCCCGAACTGCTCGAAGCCCTGCTTGTTGCCAGCCTGCCCAAGAAGGAGGAGTCCCCTTGCTGAACCGCTCCCGCCGCCTCCGCACCAGCGCCGCCATGCGCAACCTCGTGGCCGAGACTGACCTCCGCCCGCGCCACCTGATCCAGGGTCACTTCGTGCAGCCTCAGGCGGGCAGCATCGAGATCTCCAGCATGCCGGGCATCTGCAACGCCGGTGTGGAGGACACGGTGCGCCAGATCGAGAAGGACCTGAAGCGCGGCCTCACCAACGTGCTGCTCTTCGGGGTGCCCGAGGATGGCGCCAAGAGTCCCGACGCCGCCTATGTGAAGGACCGTGAGGGCGTGATCCCCCAGACCGTGCGGGCCCTGAAGAAGGCCTTCGGGTCGGACCTCATCGTCATCACGGACATCTGCCTCTGCGGCGCCACCAGCCACGGCCACTGCGGCCTGGTGAGCGAAGAGGGTGAGGTGCTCAATGATCCGTCCCTCCCCGTCCTGGCGGAGATGGCCCTGCGCCACGCCGAGGCGGGCGCCGACATCGTCTCCCCCAGCGACATGATGGACGGCCGCGTGGCCGCCATCCGTGCGCTGCTGGACCAGAACGGCTTTACCTCCACCAGCATCCTCAGCTACGCCATCAAGCACTCCGGCGCCTACTACGGCCCCTTCCGCGAGGCCGCGCACAGCAGCCCCAAGTTCGGCGACCGGAAGACCTACCAGATGGATCCCCGCAACGCCCGGGAGGGCCTGCGGGACGCGCTGCTCGACATCGAGGAGGGCGCGGACATGCTCATGGTCAAGCCCGCCCTGCCGAACCTGGACCTCATCTGGCGCCTGCGGCAGGCCACCCTGGCGCCCCTCTGCGCCTACCACGTGTCCAGCGAGTTCAGCAGCGTCAAGGCCGCGGACCGCCTGGGCTGGGTCAACGGCGACCAGCTGATGTTCGAGCACCTCCTGGCCATCCGCCGCGCCGGCGCCGACATGATCGTCACCTACGCCGCCCGCGAGGCTGTGGAGAAGGGTTGGGTTTCCTGAAAAAAGGATGGATCCACAGATTGCACAGATTCCACAGATTCAAAGGCAGGAAAGCAAATCCATCCCTAATTAAACACGCACTTGATCAGGCTTTTTAATCTGTGAAATCTG
>CAIPAY010000173.1 GCA_903863195.1 uncultured Holophagaceae bacterium | reverse complement strand
GCGCTGGCCTCCATCCAGCTGCGCCTGGGCGACCTGGAGGGCGCCAGCCAGATGGCGCTGCAGGCGGTGCGCCTGGATCCCGCAGACCACAAGGCCTACGACGTGCTCGCCGATGTCTTCGCGGGCCTGGACGGCGAGGACAACCACCAGGCCGCCCACCGGTATTTCGAGAAATCCCTGAGCCTGTTCCCGGAGGGCTGGCAGGCCCACCATCGGCTGGGCGTGCTCCTCCAGAACGAGGGCAACCTGCCGGAGGCGCTGCAGCACGCGGACCGCGCCCTGGCGCTGCGCCCCACCGTGGAGTTCGCCTATGTCACTGCGGCGGATGCCCTGCTTTGGATGGGTCGCAGCACCGAGGCCGAGGCGCGCCTGAAGGCGGGCCTGAGGGAAGTGCCCAGCTCGAACGTGCTGCGCAGCCTGCTGGCCTACACTGCCTGGGACCGCCACGACCGCACCGCAGCCGAGGGCTACCTCAAGGAGCTCGAAGGCGCCTGGCCTGCGGGCCACTCGAACACCATCCTGCTGGCGGGGGTGAAGCAGGCTGTCGCCGGCGACGGGGCTGGCGCGCGCGCACGGTTTGAAGCCTTCCGGCAGCAGCTCGCTGCCACTGATCTGGCCACCAAGAAGCACAACGAGAAGCGGGTGCTGTCGGTGAACCTCTATTTCATGGCCCGCATGGTGGCCCGCCTTGGCGACCGCGCCGCGGCCCTGGCCATGGTGGAACTCGCCGACCGGCTGCACGCCGGCAAGCTCAAGGTCTCCCAGCAGGATCCTGCCTTCCGCTGAGCCTGGCTAGACGGCAGCAGCCTGTTCGGCGCGGGCCTGGGCCACGAGGGCTTCGATGCGCAGCCGGACTTCGGTGGCCAGGGCATCGCGGTCGGCGTGATCGGCGGGATACACCGGGTCTCCCACGAGCATGGTGAAGCGCCCGGGGCGGATGCGCAGGCCACCGGAGGGCAGGGCATTGAAACCGCCCACGGTGGCCATGGGGACGATGGGCACGCCCGCGTCCAGGGCCAAGGCGAAGCCGCCCTTCTTGAAGTGCAGCAGCTCCCCGGTCCGGCTGCGGGTGCCCTCGGGGAAGATCACCACGTTCTTGCCGCCGCGGATCTGCCGGGCCGCATCCTTGATGCTCTGAATGGCCTTCTCCCGGTCGCCCCGGTTGATGAAGATCACGCCCGCGGCCCAGCCGGCCCAGCCGATGAAGGGCACGTACTTCAGCTCCTGTTTGCCGATGTAGACCGCAGGCAGGGGCAGGGCGGCCACCAGGTACGGGGGGTCCAGCTGGCTCTCGTGGTTGGACATGAAGATCACGGGCTGGCGGCCCTCGCGGATGGCTTCCGGCATGTGCTCCCAGCCCCCGAGGCTGAAGGGGATGTCGCAGAACCAGGCCACACAGTTCGCGAACATCGGGGCGATCGCGAAGAAGGCCCGGGGGCGCCCGAGGAACGGCACGGCCAGCAGGACGGTGAGCACCGTGACGGGCACCATGCCCAACACGAAGACCGCCATCAAGAATGCACCGATACCCGTGTCCCGCCAGTTGGCCACGCAGCCCTCCCCTGCTTCCAACCTATCAGTTCAGGGGCGGGGTCGCCAATCAGCG
>CAIPAY010000172.1 GCA_903863195.1 uncultured Holophagaceae bacterium | reverse complement strand
GGCCCAGGCTTCGAGGGTATCCATCTCCTGCTGGAGGCGGAGGTTCTCGGCGGTGTCGTCGGCCCTGGGGCCGATCTGATAGGGGGTGCCGAAGCGCACGATGCAGGTGGCGAAGGGGACGGGGATCACCATGCGGTCCCAGGTCCTCAGCTCGAAGCAGCGGTCGAAGGCCAGGCTCACGGGCACGATCCAGGCGCCGGTCTTGCGGGCCAGGGCCACGGTGCCCGGCTTCATGACCATCACCGGACCCCGGGGGCCGTCCGGCGTGATGCCGAAGTCCCAGCCCTTGCGCACGGCCTGGATCATGCGCACCAGCGCCTTGGCGCCGTCCTCGCTGGCGGTGCCGCGCACGGCGTGGATGCCGAACCAGCGCCAGGTGGCGGCGCTGCGCTCCCCGTCCTTGCTGTCGCTGGAGAGGATGGCGACGCCCCGGTCCTCACCCTGGGCGTCGCGGCGCCGGAAGGGGTAGGCCAGGGGCATCATGAACAGGCGCCGGTGCCAGAAGGTGAGGATGAAGCGCTCGTCCCGGGCGGCCAGGGCCTCCACCGCCTCGAAGCCCTCGCGGCGCACCCGGAGTGTATAGGCCCAGAGCTTTGACAGGCCCGCCACGAGGAAGGGCACCAGGCGGTAGCTCAGCCACACGGACAGCGGCGAGCCCAGGGGCCGGCCGCGAACGGCGATGTCCACGCCGGCCATCAAGCGTCCCCCCTCTGCAGGTCCTCGAGCGCGATGGGATAGCGCTGCCCGCAGTAGTCGCAGCGGACCTCCACGGGACCCGGCTCCACGAACAGCCCCGCCTTCTGCTCCTCCGAGAAGCCGCACAGGGTGTCCAGCAGGGTGGCCCGGGAGCAGCGGCAGCGATAGAAGACCTCCCTCACCACCACCTGCTCGGAGCCCTGGCCCTGGGCGATCCAGTCGGCGAGGAACTCCGGGGTGCGCTCCCAGAAGGGCACCACCTCCAGCCCGTCGATGGCCTGGATGAGCCGCGCCAGGCGCTCCGGGGGGCAGTCGGGCAGGGGCTCCACCAGCAGACCGCCGGCCTCGCCCGTGCCCGGATCACACCAGAGGGTGACACTGGCCTGGACCTGCTCGGAGTTCTGGAGGTAGTGCTCCGTCTGCACCTGGATGCCGCCTCCCACCAGGGGCAGGTTGCCGATGTAGGGCTGCCCCGTGGCATTGGAGCGCATCACCTGCAGCACGCCCGGCGCCTCGATCCAGTCCGCGGCCTCTAGCACACCGGGATCCAGCACGCCCCGGATGGTGCCATCGGGCCAGCTGTCTGCCACCACCGCGCGGGCCCTGCCCGCCCCCTTGAGGAGCATCTGCAGCCGCTCGGCGAAGAGGCTCCGGCTCTGCAGCAGCGCCGTGGCGCAGAGCAGCTCCGTGAGGCAGGCGCAGGCGCCCGGGTCCAGGTGCGGGTGGCTGCGCCGCACGCCGTCCCACAGCGGACTCGCGTCCAGGGCCGACAGGCGGATCTGGGCGTCCCGGGTGTGGGCCCGGAGCACGCGGACTGGCTGGGGGGCACCACTCATGCGGGCCAGCCCCCGGCTCGCCCACCGGCCAGCCCACGGCCCTCGGCCGCAGGGCCACCGAAGGACACAGACAGGACAGGGGGCATCGGGACTCCGGCGAGGAGAGGAGGGGGAAGGCCGGGCTCCGGCCCGATCCTCCATTGTGCCTCCCGGAGCGCCTCCCGTCAGCACGGGCCCGCTCCCGCTTGGATGGGGGGTTCCCGCCAGGGTCCAGTCAGCCAAAGAACTCCTTTTTATATTCTTTGAATTCATGGTTTCCGAGGTGCGGAGGGGGGTTTCTGGGAGCAAGAAGTAGTAGAACTCCCCATTCACGCCACCGGCCTCCATTCCTAGACTTTTCGATCTAGCCTCCTGCCGATTTTCTGCCCTTCGGGCCGAACCACGGTCCCACGTTCGGCGCTCTCCCGCCCCCTCAGGGCAGCCCCCTGAATCCCCCCAACAGGAGCCAACCATGACCCTCCATCAGCAGCATCCGCGCCTCTCCTCCTGGACCCTTCGGACCGGTCTCCCCTTCCTTGGCGTGGCCGCGCTCCTGCTGGCCTCGGGTCAGACTCTCGTCGCGCAGGGGACTGTACCTGTATACGTACCCCCTCCCCCGTCCACCTGGCAGTCCAGCCCCGTGCTCAGCAAGTTCAAGACCGAGCTGCGGGCGCCGGGGCAGATTCCCGTGGCCCTCCCGGACGACACCCGGAGCTATCTAGGGGGCACGGTCATAGCTGACCACTACACCATTGACATCAATGAGTACACCGACAAGTTGCACCCAGCTCTCCCGCCTACCACGCTCTGGGGCTACCACCCCACCGTGACCCTTGGCGGCTTTCCGCAGGCGCATCTGGGCGGCATCATCATTGCCCAGCGGGGGAAGCCGACCCAGATCACCTTCCGCAACAACCTGCCAGGCAAGCACATCCTCCCGGTCGACAGCAGCATCCAGGGGGCCGACCCCAGCGTGACCGAGAACCGCACCGCCACCCACCTGCACGGGGGTGCGGTGCCCTGGTTCAGTGACGGCGGCCCGTTCGGGTTCTGGGATGCCAGCGGCAACAAGGGCATCAACCTCATCAACAACACAGTCCTGAATCCCGGCGCCGCCGGTAACGAAGCCGAGTACTACTACCCGAACGACGCCAGCGCCCGCCTCATGTGGTACCACGACCATGCCATGGGCATCACGCGCCTCAATGCCTATGCGGGCATCGCCTCCGCCTACATCATCCGGGACAAGTTCGAAGCCACCCTGGTGCGGGACTTCGGCCTCCCCGGTTTCGTGGAGAACGGGGGCCGCGAGCTGCCCCTTGTCTTCCAGGACAAGATCTTCCAGAACGGCAGCGGGCCCAGCGACCCGAAGGCCCTCCCCTTCCCGGGGTCCGCCCAGGGCAAGGGGAACCTCTGGTATCCCTACGAGTACGACCTGGCCCGATGGGACCGCGACCCCAGCGCGCCCAATCCCCTGCCTCCCACCTCCGTCGTGGCCGAGGCCTTCGGCGACACCATGCTGGTCAACGGTGCCGCCTTCCCTAAGGCCACCGTGGATCCCCGGCGCTACCGCTTCCGGGTCCTCAACGCCTGCCAGGCTCGGGTGCTCAACCTGCAGCTCTATGAGGACAACGGCCATGGTCAGCCGAACTTCAAGAAGCCCGGGCCGCACTGGACGGTGATCGGCACCGAGGGTGGCTTCCTGGCCAGACCCGTGAACGTGCCCTCGGCGCCTCTGACAACCTTTGTGGATCCCTTGGCGGGTCGATATGTCGATCCGGCCGCCCCGGGCGGGAGCCTGATCGTGGCGACCGGCGAGCGCTTCGACCTGGTGGTGGACTTCAACGGCAAGGGCGGCAAGAAGTACATCCTCTACAACGATGCCCCAGCCCCTTACCCCAATGGCGCCTTCACCAACGACTATCCGAATGCCGCCGGAATCGGGGACACGTCGGTCCTCATGCGCTTCGAGGTCAAGGCGGACAGCAGGACCATTCTAAAAGACGCCCCCTGGCTGCTCACGCCCTTCATGCCCATGGCCGGCATCCCTGACGCCAAGATCGATCCACCCCTGGCCGGTCGGCTGCCCGCCATGCCCACGCCGCTCCTGAGCTGGCTGACGGCCACCACCGCGCCCCTGCCCATTCCGACCCGCAAGGGGGTCACCGTGCGCCACCTGACGCTCAACGAGGGCTACGACGCCAGCGGCCGCCTGATCCAGATGCTCGGGACCAATGTGGCGCCGAAGGCGGGAGACTTCTCCAGACCCTACTTCGATCCGGCCGATCCGCTCTCCGAGGCCACCGAGACCCCCGCGGCGGGCGCCACCGAAGTCTGGGAGATTGCCAACCTGACGGGTGACACGCACCCGATCCATGTCCATCTCGCCAATGCCCAGATCCTGTCCCGGCGGGTGTTTGATACCCTCGCCTACCAGAACACGGCAGCCGGCACGCCCGCGGTCCCGACCTATTACCCGACCATTCCGGCCCGGGGTCCCGAGGCGACCGAGCTTGGCTGGAAGGAGACCATCAAGATGCATCCCGGTGAGGTCACGACCGTGATCATGCAGTTCAACCTGCCCAAGGTGCCCTTCACGATCCCCGTCAGCCCCCGCACCGGCGGCCACGAGTATGTCTGGCACTGCCACATCCTCGAGCACGAGGAGCACGACATGATGCGAACCCTGGTGGTGAAGTAAGCCACTCCACCGAGGTAAACGCAGAAACGCAGGAAGCGGGGTCGCCCCCGCTTCCTGCG
>CAIPAY010000171.1 GCA_903863195.1 uncultured Holophagaceae bacterium | reverse complement strand
TCTTCGAGGAGGGGATCGCCTACGCTAAAGGCGGCGGGTTCGTGGACTTCACCACCTCGACCCTGGCCTCGTATCTCAGGGACGGCGAGATCCCCTGTTCCAAGGCCCTGCGCCGCATGCTCGAAGCCGGGGTGGACCCGGGCCACATCACCTTCACCTCCGACGGCCAGGGCAGCCTGCCGGACTGGGATCGGAATGGCCGCCTGCAGGACATCTCCGTGGGCCGCGTGACCTCGCTGTTCCCGGCGGTGCGCGAGGCGGTGCAAGATGAGGGACTGCCTCTGGAGACCGCTCTGCGCGTGATCACCGCCAACCCCGCCCGCATCCTGAAGCTTCGCAGCAAGGGCCAGCTGGCGCCGGGCATGGATGCCGATATCGTGCTGCTCAGCGCCAAGGACCTGGAAGTCCGCAGCGTCGTGGCCAAGGGCCGCCTGCTGATGAAGGCCGGCCGCCCCCTGACCAAGGGGAGGTTTGAGTGAGCACTGCGGCAGCCCCCACTCCGGCGGCGCCCCCCGCCCGGCAGATGCCCCACACCCTAGTGATCGTCGGGGCCCTGATCATCCTGGTCCTGGTGCTGTCCTGGCTCATCCCCTCGGGCGAGTACCAGCGCACCGCAGTGGAGACCAGCGAGGGCATCCGGAAGGTCACCATCCCCGGCACCTACCACCAGGTGCCCAAGGTCCTCCTGGGCCTCCAGGCCCTGCTGCTGGCCCCCATCAAGGGCTTCCTAGATGGCTCCCTGCTCATCTGCTTCCTGCTGGTGATCGGCGGAACCTTCGCCGTCTTCCAGGAGACCGGCGCCGTGGAGTCCGGCATCTGCGGGCTGACAGACGTCCTAGCCCGGCGACCCGCCCTGGAAGGGCTGGTGATCCCGGTCCTGATGACGGTGTTCTCGCTGGCCGGGGGCATCTTCGGCATGGCCGAGGAGATCATCCCCTTCGTGATCATCTTCATCCCCCTGGCCCGGCGCCTGGGCTACGACTCCATCGTCGGCATCTCCATCCCGTTCCTGGGGGCGGCCGCGGGCTTCGCGGCGGCCTTCTTCAACCCCTTCACGGTCGGCATCGCCCAGAGCATCGCCGGCCTCCCGCTCTACTCCGGCCTGGGCTACCGGCTGGTCACGTGGGTGCTCGGCACCACCGTGGTGATCACCTACGTGATGATCTACGCCCGCCGCATCAAGCGAGATCCCTCCCTCAGTCCCGTGCGGGAGCTGGACCTCGCCCGGGGCAGCCTGGACGAGACGAGCGCGAGTGCCTCCTGGGATGCCCGCAAGGTCGCCGCCCTCGTGCTCTTCGCCTTCTGCATGGTCCTGCTTGTGGTGGGGGTGCTGCGCTGGAAGTGGTACATGGAGGAGATCGCCGTGCTGTTCTTCGGCATGGGCATCGCCCTCGGTGTGGTGGGCCGCCTCGGCCCCAGCCGCATCGCCTCAGTGTTTGTGACCGGCGCCAAGGACATGGTGGGCGTGGTGTTCATCGTGGCCTGCGCCCGAGCCCTGCTGATCATCGCCCAGGACGCCCGCATCATGGACACCATGCTCTTTGCCGCCTCCAAGGCCATGGCCGTGCTGCCTCGCGTGGTGGTGGCCCAGGTGATGTTCCTAATCCAGTCGGGCATCAACTTCCTCATCCACTCGGGCACCGCCCAGGCCGCCCTGACCATGCCGATCATGGCCCCCCTGGCGGACCTCGTGGGCGTCACCCGCCAGACTGCCGTCTATGCCTTCCAGCTCTGCGAGTTCGTGAACCCCATCCTGCCCACCTCAGCCGTCACCATGGGCGTGCTGGGCGCCGCGAAGATCCCCTGGGACAAGTGGGCTCGCTGGTTCCTGCCCCTGTTGGTCATCCTGATCCTGCTGAGCTTCCTGCTGCTGATCCCGCCGGTGCTCTTCTTCCACTGGGGTCCGGCGTGAGCCTGCGCGCCTTCGGCCTCCTGGCCCTCCTGGCCGGCGGGGCGCTGGCCCAGGGGAGCGCCCCCGACCCGGCGGCGGACTTCATCCGAGTCAGCGGGATCGAGCCTCTGCCCGCGCCCCTGGCGGCCCTGGTGGACGGTCTGAAGGCCTCACGCCTTAAGGCTCATATCGCCTTCCTCAGCGATCCCCGGCGGGAGGGCCGGGGCCTGGGCAGCCGGGGCCTCGAGGCCACGGTGCATTACCTGCAGGAGCAGGTGCAGGCCGCGGGTCTGCCGCCGCTTGGATCCAACCATCTCCAGCCGGTGCCGCTGCGCGAGGTGCGTCCCGGCCAGGGCAGTGTCCGGCTGACGCTGGGCAAGGCCAGCCTCGCCTTCCGCGCGGGCCGGGACGCCGTCCTCCCCGCGGTGGCCCCTGGCAAGCTCGAGGGCCGCTGTGTCTACGTGGACTTCGGCATCCAGGAACCCGCCCTGGGCCACGACGACTTCCGGGGCCTGGACGTGCGCGGGAAGGTGGTGATCTTCCGTGATGGGATCCCCTCCGGCGCCGCCTGGCAGAAGCCGGAGCTGCTCGAGAAATACCACTCCGGCCGTCCCGCGGACCGCTACGACGCCCGCCTGGCCCTGCTGGAGAAGCTGGGCGCCCGGGCGGCCATTGCCCTGGAGGAGGGCCTCGACCAGCGCATCCGGGCAGGCAAGGAGCCAGCCCTGCCCTACTTCCTGGCGGCGCCCGGCGTCCCCACCTCCGGCGAGCCGCCCCTGGCGCGGCTGTCCCTGACTCCGGAGCTGCGGGCCCTGCTGCTGACGGCTCCCGAAGGCAAGGCCAGCCTCGAGATCCGGGGCCGGGTGCGGGCGCTCCAGGGCCAGAACGTGCTCGCCCGCCTGGAGGGCTCGGACCCCGCCCTGCGCCGGGAGGCCATCCTGCTCGGCGCCCACATGGACCACCTGGGCATGCCGGCGGGTGTGCTGCATCCGGGTGCCGATGACAACGCCTCGGGCGTGGCGGCGCTGCTGGAGATCCTGCGGGGCCTTGCAGCCAGCCCGGTCCGGCCCAAGCGCACGCTGCTCTTCGCCTTCTGGACCGGGGAGGAAGAGGGCAAGTTCGGCTCGGGCCACTACACCCGCCACCCTCGCTGGCCCCTGGCCGCCACACAGGTCTACCTCAACCTCGACATGATCGGCCATCCCTGGCCCCCGGAAGCGCTGCGGACCCTGGCGGCGGAGGCGGGCCTCACGCAGCCCCAGGCCTTCCTCGACGGCCTCGCGCCCACCCACTTCGCTGAGCCAGGCATCAGCACCAGCCACCGGGAGCTCGGCCCGATCCTCGCCCGAGCCGGCCGAGGCACCGGCATGTCCCTGCACCTGGACTGGACCGATGGCAAGAGCGGCGGCAGCGACTACCGGGACTTCGCCCGGCGGGAGGTGCCCTTCGTGCGCTTCTTCGGCGACTACTTCCCGGACTACCACAAGCCCGGCGACACCCTCGATCAGCTGGATCCTGAGCAGGTGCGCCGCATGGCCCGCCTCGTCCTCGCCACCGCCTGGCTCCTGGCCGATCGGTGAACCTCAGCGCCCCAGGCCTGCCTCGAAGGTCCGCAGTGCGCTGAGGAACGCTTTCGGCGCATCCCACATCACCCAGTGCCGGGTGCCGGGGACGTGGATGACCTGGAACTTGGGCAGTTCCTTGAACCCGTGCTGGGCCAGGAAGGCGGCCTTCTGGGCCGGATCGGGGTCCTCCGGCGCCGAGGACAGGTCCAGCACCGGCAGCCGCAGCTGGGCATGGCGGCCGCCCAGGGGATCCAGGCAGAGGCCCCGGAGGTAGGCCTGCAGCGCCGTCGGCGGTATCCGCAGGGCCTCAGCCACCACCCGCTTCGTCTGTTCCTGGGAGCTGGTCATGAGGCCCAGGAAGATCCCCAGGGCCATGCCCGGATCCTGGCCCATGGTTGCGGCGGTGGGCTCCATGTAGGCCGTCGGCAGGGCGCTCAGGAAGCTGTCCACCAGAAGCAGCCCCCGGAAGGCGGTGGCGTCTTCCAGGATGGCCCGGGCGCCGATGGGGCCGCCCATCGAGTGGCCGACCACCAGACAGGGGACCAGCCCTTCCTGACGGACCAGCCCGGCGAGGCCCTTGGCCACGGTGGCGAGGTCAGCCCGTCCGGCCACCTCCGCCGGCCCCGGGCTCCCGCCGCTGCCAGGCAGGTCGACGCTCAGAACCGTGTGGTCCCGGGCCAGGTCCGCGGCCACCTCCGTCCAGACCTCCTTGTTGCCTCCGAACCCGTGGATCAGCAGGACACCCGGCCCCTTGCCGGCCTTGGTGAAGGGCGGCGGGGCCGCCTGGAGGCAGAGGGCGGCGAGACAGATCAGGAGCAGGCGATGGCCCATGGAGACCTCAGGGATGGCCTTCAGGATCGCAGGAACCTCAGGGGAGCTGCACTTCCGCGTACCACCCCTTGCTGAGGATCTTGGTGCCGTAGGGGGCGGACAGCTTCTGCATGAGGGCGATGATCTCGCCGCCCCGCTTGGTGCTGGCCAGGCGGGGCACGCCGTAGAGGGGGCCTTCGTCGTCGATGGTCACAGGCAGCAGCTGGATCCGCTTCAGCTTGCCCTGGTTCATCGTCATGCGGACCATCACGGACTCCAGCACCTCGCGGGACTCGCGGCGGTCGAAGACGGAGACGTTGGCGGGACGCGGCATCTCGATGTCGCGCTGGTGGATGACGTCGGCGGGGATCCGCTCGGGGGTGCGGTACTGGTAGATGAAGTCGCCGAGGCTGTAGAAGATGGGCCGCCCCTGGTGAAGCTCGATGCCGCGCAGGACGTGGGGGCCGGTGCCGATGACCATATCTGCCCCGGCCTCGATGGCCCGGCGGAACATGATCTGCTCGTTGGGTGGCGTGGTGTCCTGGATGCCGTAGGCGCGGTGGTGGGTCACGTCGTGGTTGTGGAGCGAGACCAGCAGGAGGTCATTGCGGCGTCGGGCCAGGACGATGTCGTCCTCCATGGCCTTCACGTCGGACTCCAGGGGACCTTCCACCTTCTCCACCTTGCCGTCCCGCACGGCGAGGATGACGGCGGGATCGATGGTTGCCAGGGACGGTGCGGAGGCGTCCTTGCTGCGGTACTTGGCGGTCCAGTAGCGCATGTAGGAGAGCAGCGCGACCCGGGTCTTGAAGCCGGCCAGCTCCAGGGTGCCCGGGGACCGGGCCTCGGCCAGAGTGGCGCCGGCGCCGGCGTAGGTGATGTTCGAGTGATCCAGGGCCTTCAGGCACTCCTTGAGGCCCTCGGGCCCGAAGTCCAGGGCGTGGTTGTTGGCCAGACTGACCAAGTTGATGCCGGTCCGCGCCAGCTCCCAGCGGAAGTCCCGGGGAGCCCGGAAGTTGTAGAAGGGCCGCTGGAGGTCCGGCCGGTCGTTGAGCGAGAACTCCATGTTGCCGTATGCGATGTCGGCTTCCTGCATGAGACGCAGCAGGCCCGCCCGTTCGGGAGCTTCCAGGTGGCTGATCTTCTCGTTGAAGATCATGTCGCCGACCGCGGTGATGACGAGATCGCCCGGCTCCTCCTTGAGCAGCTCGCCGATGCGGCCCGCCCAGTCGATGCGCTCGGGATTCTCCGGGGGCTGGACGAGGTGTCGGTAGACCGAGCGGGGATCGTCCTTCGCGGACTCCGGCTTGACCTGAGCGACCGCGGGCAGCCCGCACAGCAACGCTGCCATGGCCAGGACTCGATGAACTCGGGGCGTCCCGGGCATGGTGACCTCCTGCGGGGAATGTGGATCTGCGCAATTTTGTTTCATTCAGACGCTTCCTGCAAAGTAATTCGATCAGCTGACCACGGCTGCCCCAGGGCCTTATCCTGGAGCCATGACCAGCCATCCGGACTACTGGAACCGCTTCTACGAGGACGAGACCCGGCCCGGCTGGGACATGGACCGGGCCACACCGCTGGTGGCCGAGGTCCTAGACCTCGCCCTGCCCCTGGGCCTGCGCCCCGGCAGCGAGCTAGTGGTGCCCGGCTGCGGCTACGGCCATGACGCCGTCGAGTTGGAGAGCCGGGGCTTCTCGGTCACGGGCCTGGACTTCGCCCCTCTCGCCATCCAGGGCGCCATGCACCGCTATGGCGACCGCGTCAGGTGGTCCCAGGCGGACTGGTTCAATACCCACCTGGGCCCCTGGGACGGGGTCTTCGACCACACCTGCTTCGTGGCCATGGACCCGGCCCGGCGCTCGGCTTATGTAGAGGTTTGTGCCGAGCATCTCCGCCCCGGAGGGCTCTGGCTGGTGGCGGCATTCCATGATGTCCAGGGCCGCCCGGCGCCGCCCCACGAGATCCCCATGCTGGAAATGCGCCGCCTGGCGGAAGCCCGCTTCGAGGTGCTGCACCTGGCAGAGGCCCAGCAGAGCCACCCCCGCCGGGCTGGCCGCGAGTACCTGCTGGTGGCGCGCCGCCACTGAGGCGGTGGCCAGTCCGGTGCAGCTGACCTTTCCGGGCACGCAGGCCTTATGCGTGGCCTAGAATGGATGCAACCGTCCCCATCCTGGAGTCCCCCATGCGTCTGAAGGCCCTGCTCTCCGCGCTCCTGCTGACGACCCTCAGCCTGTCGGCCCAGGACCTCGTCCGCCTGGGCAACCTGAAGTTTGCCCACTACGGCGCCGTGTCCTACATGAAGGAGCTCGCCCCCAAGTACAAGCTGAAGATCGATGAGCGGGTCTTCCCGAAGGGCATCGACATCAACCCGGCCATCGTGGCGGGCGAGATCGATGCCAGCGCCGCGGCCCTGGACGCCGCCATCGCGGGCCGGGCGGCGGGCGTGCCGATCTACGTGGTGGCGGGCTTCGCCAAAGGTGGCGCCCGCATCGTGGTGGGCGTGAACTCCGGCATCAAGTCCCTCAAGGACCTGAAGGGCAAAAAGGTGGGCGTGGCCCGGGGTGGCGCCCAGGAGCTGCTGCTGCTGGCCGAGCTGGGCAAGGCCGGACTGACCTGGGCGGACAAGCCCGGCAAGGACGTGCTGGTGCTCTACCTCCCCTTCGCGGACCTCAACCAGACCCTGATGGCGAAGAACATCGACGCCATGTGCCAGAGCGAGCCCTACAGCTCCCAAGCCATCAACAAGAAGTTCGGCGTGGAGCTGATGAAGCCCTACGACACGCCCCTGGGCGAGCCCATCCGCGCCCTGGTCATCACCGAGAAGCTCTACAAGGAGCGCCGGGATGTGGCCCAGCGCTTCCTGCTCTGCTTCGTGGAGGCCACCAAGAAGTTCCTCGACGACCCCAAGACCGCCGAGAAGTTCGTGCGGGAGTCCATGTTCAAGAACCAGATCAGCACCGAGGACTACCAGGACGCCATCGGCAACTCCCCCTTCTGCTACGACATCTCCCTGGAGCACGTGCAGGTGACCACGGACCTCATGGTCCAGTACGGCGTGGGCAAGATGGCCAACCCGCCCAAGGCCGGTGACTGGGTGAAGCTGGACCTCCTTGCCGAGGCCAAGAAGCAGCTGAAGATCGAGGTCCCCAAGGCCGCTCCCGCCAAGCCGACCAAGCCCGCGAAGGCGAAGAAGGGATGAAGCGCTACCGCCACGCAGCCTCCGGCGTCCTCGTCCCCCTGGCGGCCATCGGCTTCTGGCAGCTGCTGTCCAGCATGGGCTGGGTGAATGCCACCATCCTGCCTTCGCCCATGGCCGTGCTGGTGAAGTGGTGGGCCTACCTGCGGCCCCTGGAGGTCTTCGACCCGGCCCAGGGCTCCTACCTCCAGTGGTGCTTCTCGGGCGAGCTCATCCACGACGCCATGGGGAGCCTCTACCGCGTGCTGGTGGGCTTCGTCATCGGCGCCGGGCTGGCCCTGCCCCTGGGCCTGACCATGGGCTACAGCAAGGTGGCCTACGCGCTGTTCAACCCCCTGGTCCAGGTGCTCCGCCCCATCCCGCCCATCGCCTACATCCCGCTGTCGATCCTATGGTTCGGCCTGGGCAACCCACCCGCGGTGTTCCTCATCAGCATCGGCGCCTTCTTCCCGGTGCTCATGAACACGGTCACGGGCGTCCAGAACGTGGACAGCATCTACCTCCGCGTGGGCCGCAACCTGGGCGCCAGCCGGCTCACCCAGTTCACCCGCATCATCCTGCCCGCCGCCACACCCTACATCTTCACCGGCGCGCGCATCGGCATGGGTACGGCCTTCATCGTGGTCATCGTGTCCGAGATGATCGCCGTGAACAACGGCCTGGGCTACCGCATCCTGGAGGCCCGCGAGTATCTCTGGTCCGACAAGATCATCGCCGGCATGTTCACCATCGGCCTGCTGGGCCTGGGCATCGACACCCTCATGAGCCGCCTCAGCTCGCACCTGCTGAAGTGGCACCGCGGCCTGGAGCAGGGATGAGCCAGACCTCCCACATCTCCATCCGAAACGTCCACAAGATCTTCGAGAGCGGGGGCCAGGAAGTCCACGCCCTGAAGGCCATCAACCTGGAGATCCCTCAGGGGCAGTTCGTCTGCCTGCTGGGCCCCTCGGGCTGCGGCAAGTCCACGCTACTGAACGCTGTGGCCGGCTTCAGCCTGCCCACCACCGGCGTCATCACTGTCGAGGGCGCCGTCATCACCGAGCCCGGCCCTGATCGCGGCATGGTGTTCCAGGAGTACGCGCTGTTCCCCTGGATGACCGTGGAGCAGAACGTGGCCTTCGGGCTGCAGATCAAGGGTGTGGAGAAGGCCGCGATCGAGGCCAAGGTGGCCGAGCTGCTGGCCATGCTCAACCTCACGGACTTCCGGAAGCGCTTCCCCAAGGACCTGAGCGGCGGCATGCGGCAGCGCGTGGCCATCGCCCGGGTGCTGGCCCTGGACTCGCCGATCATGCTGATGGACGAGCCCTTCGGGGCCCTGGACGCCCTCACCCGCCGCAACCTGCAGGACGAGCTGCTGCGGATCTGGACCGAGCTGCAGAAGACCATCCTCTTCGTCACGCACAGCATCGAGGAGGCGCTCTACCTGGCGGACCGCACCGTGGTGATGACCTACCGCCCGGGCACCGTCAAGTGCGACATCCCCGTGGAACTCCCCCGCCCCCGGGACGTGGCCAGCCCCGCCTTCAACGCCCTGAAGAAGGACCTGAGCCAGCTGCTCATGGAAGAGCAGAGCCGGCACAACCAGGCCGAGTTCCGCGGCGCGGCCGTGGACTGAAGCCAGTGCGCCTCTAGTCTGCGATCAGGCCGTCGGCCCTGGCGGCAGGACTGGGTCCGGCTCGCCACGACCCTTGGTGGCCAGGGCCACGGCCAGGGTCCAGAGGGGGGCCATGTTGAGGTACGGGATCCACTCGGTCAGGAACGAGGGCAGGAAGGCCCAGTGGAAGCCCACCAGCGCCCAGAGGCTGCCCATGGCAAGGCAGTCCAGCCCAGCCCCCACGAACCAGCCCACGGGACCGGCGGCCTCGGCGGGAATCTGAATGGCGTCGACCGTAAGGGCCACAGCCCAAGCCAGGCGGATGCGCCAGACAGTGAGGGGTGGTTTGGGCTTCGACATGACGGCAGTCTACAGGATTTGCTCGCCAGTCTAAGGCGGCCAGTGGACACTTCAGGCACAGGAACGCCATGGTCCAGCTCCAATGGAAAGACCGCTACAACATCGGCTACGGCGAAATCGACGCCCAGCACCGCAGTCTGCTGGACCTCGTCAACGAGCTGAGCGGCCTGGTTGGCGAGCGCCAGGATCCCGCGGTGGTCGGAGCCGTCTTCAGCCGCCTCTGCGACTACGTCCGGGTCCACTTCACCACCGAGGAGAGGCTGCTGGAGGCCTGCGGCTATGCGCGGCTGGCCGACCACCGGGACCTCCATGCCCGCTTCATCGACAAGCTATTGGAACTGAACCGCAGCTTCGACCCCGCCGACCCCCACCTCCTCAGCGAAACCTCGGACTTCCTCAAGCACTGGTACCTGGAGCACATCACCAAGGCCGACCAGGACTATGCGCCCATCCTCCAGCGCCACCCGCCTGAGAGCCCTGTCCGCGCCCTCATCTTCGACTTCGGCAACGTGCAATACCGCTTCGACAATGGCCGCTTCCTGGCGGGCCTGTCCCGGCTCTGCGGTCGCTCCGCCGAGGAGCTGAAGCGGGCGATCTACGACGACTCTTCCTTGAGCTTGGACTACGAGGCGGGGCGCATCGACTCTCCGACCTTCCTCGCCGGCGTGTCCGCCCGTTGCGGCCGGGAGCTGACCGAGGCCGAGTTCCTCCCCGTCTTCACGGACCTCTTTGCGCCCATCGGCACCACTCTGGAGCTGATCCGGAAGCTGAAGCCCACCTACCGCATCGGCCTGCTGTCGAACACCAGCCCCTGGCACTTCGAGCATGCCATCCGGACCTGCCCGGTCTTCCCGCTCTACGACACTGTCACCCTCTCCTACGAGGTGGGGGCCAGCAAGCCGGATCCGCGCATCTACCAGGACGCCCTGGCCAAGCTCGACCTGCCACCGGCCGCCTGCGTCTACATCGACGACCTGCCGCCCTTCGCCGAGGCGGCCACGAAGCTGGGGGTGATCGGCCTCACCTACACCACGCCCGTGGCCCTCATGGCCCAGCTGCGCCAACTGAAGGTGGCCTTCTGAGTCCGGCGCCCCCGCCCCCTCCGGTGGGTCCGCTGGACGGGGAGCAGCCCACCCGCGCCGAGCTCTTCCTGGGCTTCTTCAAGATCGGCCTCTCGGGCTTTGGCGGCGTGCTGCCCCACGCCCGGCGCCTGCTGGTGGACGACCGCCGCTGGCTCACGGATCGCCAGTTCACGGAGCTGCTGGGGCTCGGCCAGACGCTGCCCGGCCCCAACGTCCTCAACATGGCCGTGGTCATCGGCGCCCGCTGCCACGGCTGGCGGGGTTCCGTGGCGGCGGGCCTCGGGCTCATGGCCGCACCGCTGGTCATCGTGCTGACCCTGGCCAACCTCTACGGCCGCTTCGGCCACTCGGCCCGACTCGCCCAGGTGTTGGCCGGGGTCGCCGCGGCGGCGGCCGGCCTGGTCCTCGCTACGGGCAGCCGCCTGGCCACGAAGCTGGATCGCGATGCAGGATCCCTCCTGATGGCCGTGGCCGCCTTCCTCGCGGTCTTCTGGCTGCGCCTGCCCCTTCTGGGCATGTTGGCGGTCCTGGGCCCCCTCAGCATCGGCCTCAGCTGGCAGAGCCTCCGGCGCGAGCGCCTGGCCGGGCAGGACGGAGGGCGCCGGTGACCGCGCCATCCCTGACCGCGCTCTTCCTGCGTTTCTGCCTGTTCTCGCTCATGGCCGTGGGCGGCGCCACGGCCCTCATCCCCGAGATGCACCGGCAGGTCGTGGACCTCCACGGCTGGATGAGCACCGCGGACTTCACGGCCCTCTTCGCCATTGCCCAGGCGGCCCCCGGCCCCAACGTGATCTTCGTGAGCCTCATCGGGTGGAAGCTGGCCGGCATCCCGGGCGCCCTCGTGTGCACCCTCGGCATGTGCCTCCCCGCCGCCGTCCTCGCCTTCGCCGTGGGCCGAGTCTGGGACCGCTTCCAGCACTCGCCCTGGCGCCGGGCCATCGAGCGCGGCCTGGCCCCCCTCACCATCGGCCTGGTGCTTGGCAGCGGCTGCCTGCTGGCCAAGGCCACCAGCACCCACTGGCAGCTTGGCCTCGTCGCCGCCGCCAGCGCCGGGCTTTCCTTCCGCTCCGGCCGGAATCCCCTCTGGTGGCTGGCCGGGGCGGCCCTGTTGGGTGCCCTTGGGCTGCTGGCCTAGCGCCGCGCCTTGCCGGTGATGCGCTCGATCTCGATGCGGAAGACCGTGACGCGGGCCAGGTTCTTCGCGATCTCCTCGCGCACCTTCTCTGGGTGCTGCGCCGCGAAACGCTGGCCGATGGCCTGGAGGGCGGCGACCCGAGCCGCCTGATCGTGGACCTGGACGGCCCGGCCAAAGACGATGGCGCTCTGGTAGCGGGTGGAGAGTTCCTCCGGCAGCACCTCCGCCTGGGTGACCACGCAGTAGGAGACCCGGGCGTCGCCCGCGAGGTTGTCAAGCTTGTGACCTTCGGTGGCCGAGTGGATGAGCAGCGCCCCGTCCACCAGGACATGGTTCACAGGCACCGCGTAGGGCCAGCCGTCGTAGCCCACCGTGGCGAGCACGCCAAACTCCGCCTGGGCGAAGAGGGCCCAGGCCTCCGCCGATGTCAGCTCCCGCTCCCGACGGCGCATGGGCAGGTTGGGCGCGCTCACGACCGCTTCCCGGCGATCCAGTTGAGCGCCTCCAGGGGTGTCATCCGGTTCAGGTCCAGGGCCTCCAGCTCGGACCGGAGGGGATCGGGCTCCACCTCGAACATCGGCAGGGCCGGCTGCGAAGGCATGGGGGGCCGGGGCGGCGCCTCGGGCGTCTGGGCCAGCAGGCGCTGGGCCTTCTGGATGACGGACCTCGGCAGCCCCGCGAGCCGCGCCACCTGGATGCCGTAGCTGCGGTCCGCGGGCCCCGGCGCCACGCGGTGGAGGAAGTGCAGCTGCTCCTCCCACTCCTGGACCTCCACGTGGAGGTTCTGGATCCGCGAGTCCTCCGCGAGCTTCGTCATCTCGAAGTAGTGCGTGGCGAACAGGGTGCGCGGCGCGCCGCCCTTCAGGTCCCGCAGGAACAGCGCGATGGCCTCGGCCAGGGCCAGGCCATCCCGGGTGCTGGTGCCGCGGCCGATCTCATCGAGGATCACCAGGCTGGCAGCCGTGGCCTGGTTAAGAATCCGGGCCGTCTCGGTCATCTCGACCATGAAGGTGGACTGCCCCTTGGCCAGCTGGTCCGAGGCGCCGATGCGGGTGAAGATGCGGTCCACCAGGCCGAAGCGCATGAGCTCCGCGGGCACGAAGGAGCCGCTCTGGGCCAGCACCACCAGCAGGGCCGAGGTCCGCAGGAAGGTGGACTTGCCGCCCATGTTGGGGCCGGTCACCACGGCCATGGGCTGGGCGGCGCTGAACTGCAGGTCGTTGGGGATGCACTCGCGCCCCATCCGGGCTTCCAGCATGGGATGCCGGGCCGCGGCCAGGGTCAGCTCCCGTTCGTCCCCCAGCTCAGGCCGGGTCCAGCCCGAGAGGCGCGCCCGCTCCGCCAGGGCCGCCAGCACGTCCAGGGTGGCCACGGCGCGGGCCAGTCCGGTCAGGTCCGCGCGGTGCTCCAGCACCAGGGCCAGCAGGCGCTGGAACTGGACGGCCTCCAGGCGGACCTGGTCACTCTCGGCACTCAGCAGCCGCTGCTCGAAGGCCACCAGCTTCTCGGTGGTGAACCGCTCGGCGTTGGCCAGGGTCTGCTTCCGGAGGAAGTGCGCGGGCACCGCGCCCAGGTTCGACTTCGTGACCTCGAAGTAGTAGCCGAAGACCCGGTTGTACTTGATCTTCAGGCTCTGGATGCCGCTCAGGCGGCGCTCTTCCTCTTCCAGCTCGAGCATCACCTGGCGTGCGTCCCGGGCGAGGCGGCGCACTGCGTCCAGCTCGGGGTCGACCCCCTCACGGATGACGCCGCCCTTCTCTAGGTCCAGGGGGGGCGCCTCGGCCAGGCTGTGCTGCAGGTCCAGGAGCAATGCCCCGCAGAGCGGCGTCTCCCCGGGCCAGAGGCCGAGCTCTGCCACCTCCGAGGCCCAGCCCTCGTCCTGCAGGCGGGTGGGCAGCTTCTGAAGCACTCCGAGGCCGTCGCGCAGCTGGCCCAGCTCCGGCGGTGAGGCGAGGCCCAGGGCCACGCGGCCCAGCAGGCGGTCCAGGTCCGGCACCTGGGCCAGCAGCATCTGGATGGGGCCCCGGCGGCGGTCCTCCGTGAGCCAGGCCACCTGGGACCAGCGCCGCTCCAGCGTTCCGCGATCCCGCAGGGGCTGCTCGAGCCAGCCCTTCAGGAGGCGCGAACCCATGCGCGTGCGGCACTGGTCCAGTAGGGCCAGCAGGGATCCGGCGCGGCCGCCGTCCATGCCGTTGGCCAGCACCTCCAGATGTCGGGCGCTGGTGGCGTCCAGCAGGGGGCCCGCAGCGCCCAGCTCCAGACTTACGCCCTGCAGGTGCGCGGGTCGCCCCTTCTGGGTGGCCTCGACGTGGTCCAGCAGCGCCGCCAGGGCGCCCAGGGCCGCGGGATAGGGATCCAGGCCCACGCCTTCCAGGTGCTGCCAGCCGAAGAAGGCCAGCACCTGCTGCTTCGCCCGGGAGGCCTCGAAGCGCCAGGCGGGCAGCCGGGTGCGGGCCGCCTCGAGCTCCGGCAGCTCCGGGGCGCCCTCGGCCAGGATCAGCTCCTGGGGGGCGAGCCGCTCCAGGGTGGCGTGGAGGGCCTCGTCGCCCTCACCGGGGATCACCCGCAGGGCCCCCGAGGCCAGCTGCAGGAGGGCCAGCCCCCAGGCCGGACCCACGCGATGCAGGGCACAGAGCCAACGGGCGTCGTCGTCCAGCCAGGTGCCGGGGGTGATGATGCGCTTGATGGCGCGGGGCAGCAGGCCCTTCACGTCCTCGGCCTTGGCCGTGGGCTCGGCGATGGCGGCGGAGAAGCCCGCGGCCAGCAGCTTGGGCAGGTAGGACTCCAGGGCGAAGTGGGGCACGCCGCACATGGCCGTCTCGGCCTCGGTGCCCTTGCCGCGCTGCGTGAGGGCGATCTCCATGACCGGTGCCGCACGCACCGCGTCCTCCCCGATGAGCTCGTAGAAGTCCCCCATGCGCGTCAGCAGGATGGCGTCGCCCGCCTCGCGCTTGAGGCCCGCGATCTGCTGCATCATCGGGGTGGACATGGAAACCACATGATTCGAGGGAGCCTGCCAGGACGACTCCAGGTGAAAAGCTGGAACCACAGATTACGCAGATTGCGCAGATTGGCCGAGGGCCAAGGCGGAGGCGCCCACCAAGTCCCCATGCGGCAGCGCCGGGGGACCAGCCCTAGGGCCGACCAAACGCTTATGTTTTTTCAATCTGTGGAATCTGTGAAATCTGTGGATCTCAGCAGTCCCAGCGGCCCAGCGTAGGATGGAAGACATGGAACACGTGGAGTGTGTGGTCATCGGTGCCGGCGTGGTGGGGCTGGCCCTGGCGCGGGAGCTGGCGCTGCGGGGGCGCGAGGTGGTGGTGCTCGAGGCGGAGGACCGCGTCGGCACGGGGATCAGCTCGCGCAACAGCGAGGTCATCCACGCCGGCATCTACTACCCGACGGGCTCGCTCAGGGCCCGCCTCTGCGTGGCGGGCAACCGGGCCCTCTACGCCTTCTGCGCCGCCCACGGAGTGGCCCACCGGCGCTGCGGCAAGCTGATCGTGGCCGCGGCCGAGAGCGACCTGCCGGCCCTGGAGCGCATCCGCGCCCAGGCCGAAGCCAACGGCGTGCCGGACCTCCGGTGGCTGAGCGCGGCCGAGGCCCTGGCCCTCGAGCCCCGCCTGCGCTGCCAGGGGGCCCTGCACTCCGAGGGCACGGGCATCATCGACAGCCACGGCCTCATGCGCGCCCTGCGGCTCGATGCCGAGGCCCACGGCGCCGCGGTGGTCCTGAAGAGCCCGGTTCTGGGCGGACGGCCGACGGCCGAGGGGCTGGAGGTCCGCGTCGGCGGGGACGAGCCCATGACCCTTCGGGCGGACCAGGTCTTCAACGCCGCGGGCCTCGGTGCTCAAGCCGTGGCGCAGGGCTTTGAGGGCCTCCGCCCCGGCAGCGTCCCGGCCCTGCACCTGGCCAAGGGCAACTACTACAGCCTGGCGGGGGCGGCGCCCTTCTCCCGGCTGGTCTATCCCATCCCCTCCCAAGGCGGCCTGGGGGTGCACCTCACCCTGGACCTGGGCGGCCAGGCCCGGTTCGGCCCCGATGTGGAGTGGCTCGACCGGGAGGACTACGACGTGGACCCGCGCCGGGCCGAAGGCTTCTATGTCGAGATCCGCCGCTACTGGCCTGGGCTGCCGGACGGGGCGCTGCAGCCCGCCTACGCCGGGATCCGGCCCAAGCTTCACGGTCCCGGCAAGCCCGCCCCGGACTTCGTCATCCAGCGGGAGGACGCCCACGGCCTGTCCGGGCTGGTGAACCTCTTCGGCATCGAGAGCCCGGGCCTCACGGCCTGCCTCGCCCTCGCGGAGGAGGTCGCAGGCTGATCGGGCTACCCTGGGGCATGGATGCAACCCCGCCTGTCCCCGCCCAGTCCACCGAACCTCCGGAGATCGCCCTCTGCCTGGAGCTGGGCCGGGCCTATCAGGCCTACGGCATTCCCGCCCACCGCTTCGAGGACGCCCTGGGCCGCATCGCGAAGCGCCTGGGCCTGGAGGGCCAGTTCTTCGCGCTGCCCACCGCCTTCTTCGCCTCGCTCGGGAGGGGCGGCCAGAACTGGACCTTCATCCAGCGCAGCCCCTCGGGGGACGTCAACCTGGCCAAGCTCTCGGACCTGCAGGAGACCACCGACGCCCTCATCGCCGGCAGCCTGTCCACCGGGGAGGCCCGCGACCGCGTGCGGGAGATCCTCGCCGGCCCGGATCGCTGGGGAGCCCTCCTGACAGTGCTCTGCTTTGGCCTGGGCTCGGCACCCGCCGCGGTGTTCTTCGGGGGCGGGTGGCGGGAGCTGCTCCTGACCGCCGTGCTCGGCAGCCTGGTGGGCACGCTTGCGGTCCTGCTGGGACGGCGCTCCGGGCCGACGCAGCTGCTCTATCCCCTGGCGGGCGCCCTGGTGGGTTTCCTGGCGCTCGCCGCGGCCTACCGGTTCCCCCATGTCTCTCCGCAGGTGCTCACCCTGGGCGGCCTCATCGTCCTGATCCCGGGCCTGCGCCTGGTGGTGTCCATGAACGAGCTGGCCACGGGCAACCTGGTGGCGGGCACGGCCCGCCTGGTGGATGCCGCCATGACCTTCCTCTCGCTGGGCTTTGGTGTGGCCCTGGGTCAGCGCCTCGCCGCGCCCCTGCTGGACCGGGCCCTGCTGGGCGCCCCCCTGCCCCTGCCCGGCTGGGTCCTGCTGCCGACCCTGCTGCTCGCGGCCGCGGCCTTCATGGTGATCTTCAAAGCCCGGCCCGCGGACCTGCCCTGGATCTTCGGTGCCTGCGCCCTGGCCTTCTACGGCTCCCGCCTGGGCGCCACCCTGCTGGGACCCCAGTTCGGCGTGGGGCTGGGCGCCTTCGCCCTGGGCCTGGCCAGCAACCTCTTCACCCGCATCCGGCGCCACCCGTCGGCGGTGACCCTGCTGCCGGGGCTGGTGGTGCTGGTGCCTGGTGGCCTCGGATTCAAGGGTCTCGAGTTCATCATCCAGAAACAGCTGGTGCTGGGACTCGACACGGCCTTCCAGGCCCTCTTCGTAGCCATCGCCCTGCTCATGGGACTGCTGCTGGCCCAGGTCGCCGTCCATCCCCGCACCGCACTCTGAAGCCAATCCATAAAGTCTGCCGGATCTAGGCCCGTGCCCGAATTGTTAGGCCCCGATTACCTCGAAAAAGAAATTGACCACAAAGGGCACAAAGAACACAAAAAGGGCACCAGGTTCTACCTTTGTGCCCTTTGTGTTCTTTGTGGTTAGCAATCCTTTTTTTAGTGGTTACCGGGTGATCGTCGACGCCTCGCCATCCTCGTGGAGGAGGCGGTCGAGGTCCTTCCAGCTGAGGGAGAAGCGGCCTTTCAGGCCCCAGTCCGACCCCCAGGAGTTGATGGCCCAGACGCGCTTCAGCTCGGCATCCACCCCCAGCAGCTCGAAGGCGTGGCCGCCGCGGGCCTGACCGGCCAGCTTGACGAAGCCCTTGGCATCCGGCTTGTCGAAGCCCTCATACCAGTTGACCCCCACTTCCACGGGACCCAGGGTGGACAGGGTCTTCAGGACATCGTCCAGCCCGAAGCACCAGTGGTAGCCCGTGGCATAGCCGAGGTCCTTGAGCGCCTTCATGGCGCCTAGCACCGTGGAGCCCGTGTCCTTGGGCGGCCAAGCCCCCGTGATGACGTCATCGCGAGTGGCCTGGCTGTAGACCTTCCGCGCCAAGGCTTCGGTATAGCGGGCTCCCTTCTGCTTGTAGGGGGCGGTGCAGATCACACCCACGGCGCCGTTGCCGGTGCAGGAGCCGAGCTCGCCCTGATCGAAGGCCGCCAGGGTGCGCTCCCAGGTCCGGGTCACGATCTTCGCCCCCTTGGCCAGGGGCACGGGAAAGGCACGGCTGCGCTCGTCAAAGTGCAGGTGCCGCCCTAGCCTACCCCCGTGCTTGGAGGGATGTTCGGGGATCAGCCCGATGCGATGGGGGTTGGATGAGTCGGGCATGGTTGCCTCCGGGGGTTCGATCGGGGAGGGGCTGGATCGAATGGCATCAAGCTAGCCCATGCCTTATCAATGTCAATGGATGTCCAGTAATTATCTGAAAAAAGCGCTTGTCGGATGTTTTCAAGAATCTATGAATTGTCGACTTTTGAGGCTTGCTAGATTGCATTTTCGAAGAAAATATTAGTGCATTTAAGTCATATTTGACCCATCCTGATGACCGAGGTGTCCCATGTCCCTCCTTCCCTTCACCCAGAAAGCCAACGATGCGCTGGTGGCGGCGCGGCAGCGGGCCGTCCAGGATCAGCACCCGGAGCTCGTTCCCCAGCACCTGTTCAACGCCCTGCTCACCCCGGAGGCGGGCCTGCGCCCGCTGCTGGAGCGGGCTGGACTCAGCCCCGAGTCACTCCAGGGCCTGGCGGATGTGGCCGAAGAGCTGGTCGCCCGGCTGCCCCGGGCCGTCGGGGGTTCCGAACCCCAGGTGGGTCCCGCCTTTCGCCACTTCCTGGAGGTGGCGAGCGACACCGGTCGGGGGCTGGGCGACCGCTTCCTGGCCACAGACGCCCTCCTGCTGGCCCTGGCCAACGCCCACACGGACGCCAAGCAGGCCCTGGAGCGCTTCGGCCTGGACCGGAAGACGCTGGAGGCCGCCATCCGCGAGGTCCGCAAGGGCTCGCGGGTGGAAGATGAGAAGGCCGAGGAGAAGTTCGCCGCCCTGGAGAAGTACGCCAAGGACTACTCGGCCCTGGCCGCAGCGGGCAAGCTCGACCCCGTGATCGGACGGGAGGACGAGGTCCGCCGCATCCTGCAGGTGCTCTCCCGGCGCACCAAGAACAACCCCGTGCTCATCGGCGAGCCCGGCGTCGGCAAGACCGCCATCGTGGAGGGCCTGGCCCAGCGCATCTCTAAAAACGATGTACCTGAGAGCCTCAAGGGCCTGCGGGTCATGGGCTTGGACATGGGCGCCCTGGTGGCCGGCACCCAGTATCGCGGCCAGTTCGAGGAGCGCCTGAAGGGCGTCATCCAGGAGATCGAAAAGGCCGCGGGCCAGATCGTGCTGTTCATCGACGAGCTGCACCTGCTGGTGGGCGCCGGCGCCGTCCAGGGCGGCATGGACGCAGCCAACCTGCTCAAGCCCGCCCTGGCCCGGGGCGAGCTGCGCTGCATCGGCGCCACCACCCTGGACGAGTATCGGAAATACATCGAGAAGGACGCGGCCCTGGAGCGCCGCTTCCAGCCCGTGTTCGTGGAAGAACCGGACGTGGAGGACGCCATCTCCATCCTGCGCGGCCTCAAGGAGCGCTACGAGCTGCACCACGGCGTGCGGATCCAGGACTCGGCCCTGGTCGCCGCCGCCCAGCTGAGCCACCGCTACATCCCGGACCGCTTCCTGCCGGACAAGGCCGTGGACCTCATGGACGAGGCCGCCAGCGCCGTGCGCATCCAGCTGGACAGCCGCCCGGAATCCATCGACGTGCGGGAGCGACGGGAGATGCAGCTGCAGATGGAGCGGCACTCCCTCACCAAGGAGAAGGATGCGGCCAGCCGCGCCCGCCTCGCCGAGCTCGACAAGGAGCTGGCGGAGCTGAACGAGGAGCTGGGCGGCCTGCGGGCGCAGTGGGAGAACGAGAAGAAGGACATCGAAGGCGCCCGAAGCCTCCAGAAGAAGCTGGACGACCTGCGCATCGAGCACGAGCAGGCCAAGTCGAAGGGCGACTACGAGCGTGCCTCGCGGCTGGAATACGGCGAGATCCCCACCCTGGAGAAGCAGCTGGCTGCGGCCTCCCCGCGAGAGAGCGCCATGCTCCGCCTGGAGGTGGGCGAGGCCGACATCGCCGCCATCGTCAGCCGCTGGACCGGCGTCCCCGTGAGCCGGATCCTCGAAGGCGAGGTGGAGAAGCTGCTGCGCATGGAGAGCCGGCTCCGGGAGCGGGTGGTGGGCCAGGATCCGGCCCTGACGGCCATCTCCGACGCCCTCCGCCGCAACCGGGCGGGCCTGAGCGATCCCAAGCGCCCCATCGGCAGCTTCCTCTTCCTGGGCCCCACGGGCGTGGGCAAGACCGAGGTGGCCCGGGCCCTGGCGGAGTTCCTCTTCGACGACGAGAACGCCCTGGTCCGCATCGACATGAGCGAGTTCACCCACGAGGCCGACGCCACCCGTCTCATCGGCGCCGCGCCCGGCTACATTGGCTACGAGGAGGGCGGCCGCCTCACGGAGGCCATCCGCCGCCGCCCCTACGCGGTCATCCTCCTGGACGAGATGGAGAAGGCCCACCCCCGAATCTTCGACCTCTTCCTGCAGGTGCTGGAGGACGGCCGCCTCACGGACGGCCAGGGCCGCACGGTGAACTTCCGCAACAGCGTGGTGCTCATGACCACCAACCTCGGCAGTCAGGCCATCTTCGACGCCGGCGGCGATCCCTCCCAGGCCGAGGAGGCGATCCAGGCCGCCCTCCATGGGCACTTCCGCCCCGAGTTCCTGAACCGCCTGGACGAGGTGGTGCTGTTCCGCGCCCTGTCCAAGGAGGACATGAAGGTCGTGGCCCGGATCCAGCTCCGCCGGGTGGAGGGCCTCCTCCAGGCCCAGCGCCTCGGCCTCGAGGTGCCCGAGACGGCCCTGGACTGGCTGGCCGAGGAGGGCTTTGACCCCCACTTCGGCGCCCGCCCCCTCAAGCGGCTCATCCAGCAGGTGGTGGTGAACCCCCTGTCCCGGATGGTCCTCCAGGGCCTGGTTCAGCCCGGCGGCATCGCCCGGCTCGAGGTCCGCGATGGCCAGCTCTTCGTCGAGACCGAGGCCGTCCAGTAAGCAACCCCGGTCCCGCCGAAACTTTCACACCTCCCCCGGCCATCCGATGAGAGCGGGGTAACTGGAGTCGGCGTGCCCCTTCCCCCCCCCATCCCCATCCTGATCGTGGATGACGAAGCCGACCTGCGGGACCTCCTGGTGGAGGCCCTCCAGGACCAGGGCTACGCCGCCGTGGGCGCAGAGGGTGGAGCCCAGGCCCTGGCCCTGGTGCACAAGCAGCACTTCCCCGTGATCTTCACGGACCTGAACATGCCCGGCGGCCTGTCCGGCCTGGAGCTGCTGCGGGCGGTCCACGAGCTGGACCCGCGCAGCATGGGCATCCTGATGACGGGCTACGCCACCACGGAATCCGCCATCCAGGCCCTGAAGCGCGGAGCCTACGACTTCATCCAGAAGCCCTTCAAGCTGGCCGAGATCGAAGCCGGCCTCGAGCGGGCGCTGGAGCACTACCGGCTGGTCCGGGAGAACGAGGAATACCAGCAGAACCTGGAGCGCATGGTGGAGGCCCGCACCCAGGAGATCCTGGGGCTGAAGAACGACATCGAGCGGCTCTTTGAGGGCTTCGTGAACGCCTCCGTGACGGCCATCGAGGCCCGGGATCCCAGCACCTCCGGCCACTCCAGCCGCGTGGCGGACCTCACCGTGGGCCTGGCCGAGGCCGTGAACAGCACACCCAACGGACCCTATGGCGCCCTCCACTTCAACCCCGTCCAGATCCGCGAGATCCGCTACGCCAGCCTGCTCCACGACTTCGGCAAGGTGGGGGTCCGGGAGCAGGTGCTGGTGAAGGCCAAGAAGATCGAGGGCGAGCGCCTTGAGAGCATCTACCAGCGGCTGCACCAGCGGACCCTCGAGGCCATGCGGGACGGCCTGCTGGAGGCCTGGAGCAAGGGCGGCGCCTTCGACCACGACACCGTGGGCGCCCTCCTCCGGGGACAGGATGAGGAGGCCCGGCGGCTCATGGAGCTGGTGAGGCGCAGCAACGAGCCGACGGTGCTGCCCCAGGAGGTGGCCCTGGAGCTGAACCTGCTGGAGGATCTCACCTACCAGCACTGGTCTGGGGACCACCGGACGCTCATCGATCCCCACGACATCAGCCTTCTGAGGATCTCCAAGGGGAGCCTCTCGGAGGACGAGCGCGACGAGATCCAGAACCACGTGACCTACACCTACAAGTTCCTGAGCCAGATCCCCTGGACCTCAGAGCTAGCGGGCGTTCCCGACATCGCCTGGGCCCACCATGAGCGGCTCAACGGGAAGGGCTACCCCCGGCAGCTCAAGGAGCCGGACATCCCTGTGCAGAGCAAGCTCATGGCCGTCTCGGACGTCTATGACGCCCTGACTGCCGCAGACCGGCCCTACAAGGCCGCCGTGAGCGTTGAGCGCAGCCTGGAGATCCTGGAGCAGGAGGCCAAGGTGAACCTGCTGGACACCGAGGTGCTCCGCATCTTCATGGAGGCGCGCATCTTCGACCGCACCACGGGCCAGAGCCGGAGCCACCGATGATCCAGGAGCCCATCCTCATCGTGGATGACGATGCCGAAGTCCGCATGACCCTGCTAGAAGCCCTGGCCTACCGGGGCTACTCCGTCGAGGCGGTGGCCAGCGGCGAGGCGGCCCTGGCCCGCATGGCCGAGCGGACGTTTCCCGTGGTGCTCACGGACCTCCACATGCCTGGTGGACAGTCAGGGCTCGAGCTCGTCGGCACCATCCGGCACAAGCATCCCGAAACGCTCTGCGTGCTGATGACCGCCTTCGCCTCCCTGGAGACCAGCGTCGCTGCCCTGAAGCGGGGTGTCTACGACCTCGTCCAGAAGCCCTTCCGCCTCGCCGAGATGGAGGTGGTCCTCAACCGGGCCCTGGACCACGCCTGTCTGCAGCAGAAGCTGCGGGCCTACCAGGGGGAACTGGAGGACCGTGTCCTGAGCCGGGGCCGGGATGTGCAGGAGGCCCAGAAGGCCGCCCTGGAGCTCTGCGACCTCACCCTGCTGGCCCTGGATCGTCCCACCCTGGCTGAAGCCCTCGATGTCCTGCTGGACCGCGTGGCCGCCCGCTGGACACCGAACGGCCTGGCCTGCTATCGCCACGATGGGGATGGGTGTCTGCACCTGCTCGCCGCCCGGGGGAAGCGCCCCCTCCCCGCCCAGTTGGAGCGACCCCAGCCTGGGCCCCTCTCGGCACCAGGGCTCGGCTATCCCGAGGAGCACCTGCTGCCCCTGGGCAACGCCGGCTGGCTCTACCTGGGCTACGAGGAGCGTTCCTCCTTCAACGACCTGGATCCTGGCTTCCGGCTGCTGACCCGGCACCTGGAACTCCTCCTGCGGGTGAGGTGAAGGCGTGCTCCATCCCCGCCACCGCCTCCTGGCCGCTTCCAGGAACCCTGACCCCGTCGCGGCGGAGTCCTGATGGGTGGCCGCATCCTCATCGTGGACGACAACGCCATGATCCGAAGCGAGATCAAGGCGGTCCTCATGAAGGACGGCGCCTTCACGCACTTCCTGGAGGCCGCTGACGGCCTGACCGCCTTCAAGACCATCATGGACAACCCCCCGGACCTGGTGCTCTGTGACCTGGTCATGCCCGGCTTCGACGGCCTGAAGTTCCTGGGCCTGAAGGCCAGCCGCAAGGAGCTGGAGCAGATCCCCGTGATCATCCTCACCGCCGAGGACGACCTCGACCGCAAGGCCGAGATCCTCGAGCGCGGGGCCTCGGACTATGTGACCAAGCCCTTTCACGAGAAGGAGCTGCTGGCCCGGGTGCGCATCCACACCAAGCTGAAGCTGCTCCAGGACGAGCTGCGGGAGAAGAACGCGCAGCTGGAGGACCTCTCCGTGACGGATGCGCTCACGGGTCTGGCCAACCGGCGCCGACTGATGACCCGGCTGGAGGAGGAAGTCCAGCGGGCGCGTCGCTTCCGGACTCCGCTCTCCGTGGTGATGATCGACATCGACCACTTCAAGCAGGTGAACGACACCCACGGGCACGCCATGGGCGACGAGGTGCTGCGCAACATCGGCAGCCTGCTCAAGGCTGGCGTGCGGGCCACGGACCTGGCGGCGCGCTACGGCGGCGAGGAACTGACCCTGGTCCTCCCCCACACGGATGCCCCGGGGGCGCTCCTGGTGGCCGAGGGGCTGCGGCAGAAGTTCGCCGAGCTGGAGCATCACCTGGACGGCGTCAGCCTGAGGAAGACCGCCAGCATGGGCGTGGCCACCCGGGACGGCCAGACCGATGTCCCCAACGCCGAGGAGCTCCTCAAGCACGCCGACGAAGCCCTCTACCGGGCCAAGCAGGGCGGGCGCAACCGGGTGGAAGTGGTGGGCTGACCGAGACTACCGGGCGGCCTTCCGCAGAGCCTCGATCTTGTCCGTCTTCTCCCAGCTGAACTCGGGCCGCCCGAAGTGGCCATAGGCGGCCGTGGCGCGGTAGATCGGGCGGCGCAGGTCCAGAGTCTCGATCATGGCCTTGGGGGTGCAGCTGAAGACCTCGCGCACAGCCTTGACGATGGCCTCGTCGGAGACCTGGCCGGTACCGAAGGTGTCCACGGCGATGGACACGGGCTCTGCCACGCCGATGGCGTAGGCGAGCTGGATCTCACAGCGACGGGCCAAGCCGGCGGCCACGATGTTCTTGGCGATGTAGCGGCCCATGTAGGCGGCGCTACGATCCACCTTGCTGGGATCCTTGCCGGAGAAGGCGCCGCCTCCGTGGTGGCCCGTGCCGCCGTAGGTGTCCACGATGATCTTGCGGCCGGTGAGGCCGGTGTCACCCATGGGTCCGCCCACCACGAAGCGTCCGGTGGGGTTCACGTGGTAGACCGTGTCCGCGTCCAGCAGGTCGGCGGGCAGGACCGCGTGGATCACATCCTGGAGGATGCTGTCGCGGATGGCGTTCTGCAGGACATGCTCGTCGTGCTGGGTGGAGATGACCACGGTGTGGATGCGTCGTACCTTGTCGCCGTCGAACTCGACGGTGACCTGGCTCTTGCCGTCGGGCCGCAGCCAGGGCAGCTGGCCGTTCTTGCGGACCTCTGCCAGCCGCCGGGTCAGCAGATGGCTGAAGTGAATGGGAGCGGGCATCAGCTCCGGGGTGTCATCGCAGGCGTAGCCGAACATCAGGCCCTGGTCGCCGGCGCCGCCGGTGTCCACGCCCATGGCGATATCGGGGCTCTGCTGGTCAATGGTGACCATGACCGCGCAGGTGTTGTAGTCGAAGCCCTTGATGTGGTGGTCGTAGCCGATCTCCTTGACCACCTCCCGCACCAGCTGGGCGACGGGGATGTAGGTCTGGGTGGTGATCTCGCCAGCCACCAGCACCAGACCCGTGGTCAGCAGCGTCTCGCAGGCCACACGGCTGCGGGGATCATCCCTCAGGGCCGCGTCCAGCACCGCATCTGAAATCTGATCCGCCATCTTGTCAGGATGGCCTTCGGTGACGCTCTCGGACGTAAACAGGTGCTGCCCCTGGGTAGCCATGCGGGACTCCTCATATCGCCTCCAGAGACCGCCTGAAGGAACAGGGAGTATATCGCGGTACATCTTTCGGATGACGCGGGAACCCTTGTCATGCCGTAGCCTTGAGGACTAAGGTGGGGAGTTCCCCGCCCCTGTCGCGCTGACTTTCCCGCAACCCAAGGAGGCACCCATGAACCCCTTCCGCCGCTCAACTCTGGCCTTGGCCCTGATGGCCATGTCCCTCCTGAGCGTGTCCGTCGCCTGCAAGCGTGAGGACCCCCAGATCCGTGAGCTGACCCAGAAGGCCGCCGAAGCTGACAAGACCAGCCAGCAGCTCAACCAGGTCGGCAGCGACCAGCAGAAGAAGCTCGCCCAGGCCGGCGTCAATGACGTCAAGCCCAATGCCGAGACCCTCCAGCTCACCGAGGAGCAGAAGAAGGCCCTCGAGGAGCGCATCAAGAATGAGAAGAACAGCTCCTACCAGGCCCTGCTCCAGGAAGTGCTGGACAAGGACAAGGAGATCAAGGACCTCAACGCCAAGCTGGCCAAGCTCAAGGCTGACCTGCCCCGGCCCGATCTGGCTAAGCCCAACGACAGCCACTACGGCATGGCCATGCGCTTCCTGAAAAAGAAGGGGGTCTCCGATGCCGACGCCAAGAAGCTCGTGAGCCGCGTGGCGATCCTGGAGAAGCTCGCCCCTGGCTTCGAGGTGTATCACTTCTACGCCAACGGCACCTACGGCACCTGGGTCTCCCAGGGCAAGGCCAAGATCAGCCCCAACGACCTGATGCGCCAGGAGCGGGAGAAGGTCGAGGGTGAGCGGGATGTGGCCGTGGCCCAGAACGAGAAGCTACAGGAAGAGGTCCTGGACCTCGAAGGCCAGAAGAAGAAGATCGAGGAGGAGATCGCCGGCCTCCGCGGCGAACGCGCAAACCTGATCGAGGAGCGCACCAAGCTCCAGGCCGACAATGCCGGCCAGCTGGCCAAGCTGAACTCCCTGCACTACGTCGTGGGCACCCGCGACAAACTGAAGGCCGAGGGCATCATCGAGATCCCCGTCTTTGCCAAGGACCGGGCCGGCAAGAACTGGCGGGACGAGGTCTTCACCCAGAGCCTCGACCTTCGGTCTGCCAAGACCATCACCATCAAGGCCTCCGACCTGGGCTTGGCCAAGATCGGGAAGGTGAACGTCGTGCCCGGCTCTTACCTCAAGGACGAGCACTACAAGCTGAACATCAGCGAAGACAAGCAGACGGCCACGGTGGAGCTGGTCACCGTGACCCGCTTTAAGAACGACAAGGTCGTCTTTGCTGTGACGGACTAGGAGGTCTTCAGACCGGAGAGGGGCCCCGTCCGGGGCCCCTCTTTTTTGTGGAATTTCCCGTCCAGCCGGCCTATCGTCGGAAGACCCTCCCAGGCTTTCCCCTAACCCCACCCATGAGGTGATGCGATGCATTCACGCTTGTCCCAGGTGTTCCTCGGTACTTCCCTGCTGGCCCTCCTCGCCTGCAACGGAGGCGGCGATTCCAAGGCGCCTACCCCGTTCACAGGTTCCGGGGAGATCGTCAGCTCCGTCGCGCCGGTCTTCGATCCCACCACCGGCAATGTGCCCCTGCCCAATATCCTCGCCACAGCCACGGCAGCGGATCCCATCACTGGATCCTGGACCAACCCCAGCACCGGCGCAGTCACGGTGGGAAACCGCCCGGCCGGCGTGCCCATCACGCCTCCTGAGGCCCTGGCCTACATCAACCTGCGCGAGGTGGGCGGCACCAACGCCGTCGCCGGCCTGAATGCGCCCATCTACATCCAGTTCAACGCCCCCGTGGATGCCACGACAGTCACCGCCGCCAACGTGAAGGTCTTCCAGATCTCCACCGACGCCGCCGGCACCGAGAACGCCCCCCTGGGCTTCTCCGATGTCTCTGGCATGTTCCGCTACCTCTACACCGCCGGGACCAAGGACCTCTTCCTCTTCCCGAACTACCCCCTGTTCCCGGGCACCCGCTACATCTACGTGGTGACCAACCGGGTCAAGGACACCGCCGGCCTGGCCATCACGAACTCGCCCTACTTTGAGGCCCTGAAGGGCACCATTCCTCTGACCGGCTCTTTCGCGGCGCTGGAGGCAGTGCGCGCCAACGTGACCAGCAGCGGGCAGATCCTGCTGTCGGGCTACGCCAAAGTCATCAACGACCTCATTGCCGCCTCGGCCACCACGACCGTGACCTCCCGTGCCAGCCTGGCCCTCATGGGCCGCTTCATCACCACCGGCGCCGGCTTCATCCCCACGGATGCCACCAATGCCACCACCCAGGCGGCTTCCCGCATTCCCGTGGAGAGCGCCCTGCGGGCCTTCGCCGCCGGCAGCGGCCTGGGCGGCCTGCCTGGCAAGACCTGGTCAAATGCGATCACGGTTCCCGCCAACACCGCAACGGCCTTCTACACCTTCGACCGCAGCGGCACCAATCCCCCGCCTGAGGCCTACTTCGCCGCTGTCTCCGGCAATGCCATCACCTCCGCCCCCGGCATCAGCACCGTGATCCTGGGCACCATCAACAGCGCCGACATCGGCGTCGATCCCGCCCTGGTCCGCACCAACGCCGCCAGTGCGGACATGAGCAGCGTCACCGGCGCCGCCAGCCCCATCGCCGCCGTGGTGCAGCCCTTCCGCACCGGCGCCTTCCTGACCTCCTATTACCACGTGCCCCGCGCAGTGCCCTTCGTCTACATGGCCCCCGCCGGCACCGCCCCCGGCACGGGCTGGCCCCTGGTCATCTTCCAGCACGGCATCACCAGCCAGAAAGAATCCGTCTTCACCGTCGCCCAGACGCTGGCGGCCGTGGGCTATGCGGTGGTCGCGATCGACATGCCCCTGCACGGCGCGCTCCAGGTTCCCGGCCACACGACTGGCAGCGTCTGGGGCCAGGACTTCATGGCCATCGGCGCGCCCCTCACGGGCCGCTCCAACTTCCAGCAGGGCGCCTTCAACCTGAACCGCCTCGAGCTCACGGTCCGTGCTGGCGGCTTCGCGGGCCTCGGCGCGGCCAAGCCCTCCCAGGCCACCATCCGCTACATCGGCCACAGCCTGGGTTCCATGGTTGGCGCCTACTACCTGGCCGGCAATACCTCCATGAGCACCGTCGCTGGCACCCTGCCCTACACCCAGGCCTCCCTTGATCTCGACATGAAGGGTTACCTCGGCGTCCCCGGCGGACGCACTGCCTACGTCATCCAGAACAGCCCCGCCTTCGGTCCCACCGTGGATGCCGGCCTGGCCGCCGTGGGTGTCGCCAAAGGCAGCCCCAGCTACCACCAGTTCTTCCTGGTCACCCAGACGGTCATCGACCCCTGTGACCCCGCCACCATGACCACGCCTCTGGCTGCGGGCCTCCCCAGCCGGCTGTCCAACCGCGTGGCGATCCAGGAATCCACCTCCACGACCTTCTCCGCGACCCTCGGCACCGACGGCTACCCTGTGCCGACCAACGGCGACCTGGTCATCACCAACCCCTACACCCGCTACTTTGCCAATTCCCTTGGCGGGCGGGCCGTGCTCGGGCTCGGCGCTTCGGCTGCCAACGCCGCCGCCGCCGCCGCAGTGGCCCCGAAGTTCTCCCAGCTGGCCTATTCGGACGCCACCCACACCGTTGCCGTGCCCTCGCAGTTCATGCTGACCCTCAACGCTTCGGGTGCCCCCGTGCCCAAGGTTGGCAATGCCGCCGCTTCTGCGGTCGCCACCACCCCCACCGAGGGCTACTTCCAGTTCGACCAGACCGGCATCGGGCACAGCTCGCTGCTGGACCTCTCCAACGCACTCAACTCTCTGGGCCTCACCCAGAAGCAGATGCGCTACTTCATCAGCCTCGGCATCGTGGTGGATCCCTACTTCGCCACCCCGGCCCTGCCCATCCAGGGCGCTGCTGTCGACATGGAGGTCAAGGTGGCCCCCCGCTGGGACATCCTCGGCTACTAAACTCTTCTTCAACGCAAAAAACGGGGCTTCTGCCCCGTTTTTTGCGTCTGGACCAGGGATCTGATTAGAGTCACCCCAGCTCCGGGAAGGCTTCCAGCAGCTCGCGGCGAGCCTCCAGCAGGGCCGGGACCGCCGGGTCGCGGCGCCGGAGAAAGCCGCGGATCGCCTGGATGTCCTCGGAAGCCCGCTCGAGCGTGGGGAGGCCAAGGCCCGCGAGCAGCAGCGCGAGGGGCGGCAGCAGGGCGCCGCCCCAGCCCCAGCGCAGGCCGCCGAGCAGGGCCAGGGCCACTGCCCATAGGGGGAAGAGCAGCAGGCCGCCCAGCAGCTTCAGGGTGGCGACCTGGTCACCCTCGTCCGTGAAGTGGCCCGCCGCCCAGCCGATCAGTCGGTAGGCCGGCCACGCCAGCAGGACCGCCGGCAGCAGCAACGCGCCCGTGGTCAGGCGGAGGAGGGCCCCGGGTAGCCAGCGCCGGACCTCCTCCCCGGGGTAGGGATGGCCCACCTGGTCCGGCCGGAGCCCCTTGGCCCGCAGCCAGGCCTGAGCGGCGTGGACCCGGGCCTCCAGGGCGGCGAGTTCCTCGGCCGGGAGACCAGCCAGCCGGGGCACCAAGGTCCGCACCCGGTCCCGGAGCGCCTCTAGGTTGCCCCGGCTGCCCGGAGCCTCCGCCAGCAGCCAGGCCACCTCCTGGGCCAGGGCCAGGCAGCGCACGTTGCTGTCATGGAGCGTGAGCGACAGGAGTGCCGCGCGGATCCGTTCCGTGAGCTGACCCACTGCCGCCGGTTCCACGCCCAGGGCGGCCAGGTCCTCCCAGGCGATCGGCTCCCCCAGCCGCAGCAGGGTGCTGTGGCGGAAGGTGGCCCGGTCGCCATAGACCAGTCCGGCCGGGACGATGGACAGCGGCCCCTGATAGGACAGGGCGATGCGTGCGGCCCCGGTCTTGAGGGGCGCCAGGTCGGCGCCGGTGTGGCTCACCCCCTCGGGGAACAGGGCCACGGAGCCGCCCTGGGCGAGCACTTCATGCACCTTGTGGAAGCACTGCTGGATGGACTCCGCCGTGGCCCCCCCGTCCTTCGGTCGGGTCACGGGGATGGCGCGGAAGGCGGCGAGGAAGGGCCGCAGGGGGGCGATCCGCCAGAGGGTGGCCTTGGCCAGCCAGCCCATGCGCCGATCGAGCAGGGCCGCCGCGGCCAGGGGATCCAGGAGGCCGTTGGGATGGTTCAGCAGGACCAGGCAGGGACCCTGCGGCAGGCGGGGGCCCTCCTGCCGCAGGGCCCGGAACCAGATCCGCCCCAGGAACCGGGCCATGCGGAGGCTGGCCACCTCAGGCCTGCACTGGCCGGTGCCGGGCCCACCGCAGGACGATCCCGCTCAGGGCGATGGCGGGCAGGACGATGATCATGGCCCAGGCCAGGGCGTCTCCGCTCACCGCCCCAGCAGCCTGGAAGGCATCGGCCCGGCGGCCCACCCACATGGGGCTGATGGCGTCCCCCAGCAGGTGGATGAACAGGACGTTCACGGCGACGCCCGTGGCCCGGATGCTCGCCGGCAGACTGCTCACGATGAGCGCGTTCACGGGGCTGGTGTTCACGAAGAGCAGGAACATGCTCAGGAAGAAGAGCAGGTAGGCCGTTCCCAGGTGGTGCGTGGCCAAGGCCCAGGCCACCGCCGGCACCGCCACGACCAGGGTGATGCCCGAGATCCCGGCACCGGCGTCCGGCCAGCGCTTCTGCCAGCGGTCCGTGAGCCAGCCCCCCAGGAAGGTGCCCAGGATGCCCGTGATCACCGCGAACAAGCCGAAGACCATGCCCGCATGGGCGGTACTGACCGAGAACCGCCGCTGCAGCAGGGTGGGCCCCCAGTTGCTGAGGCCCCCCATGGCGAAGGTGTAGGCGACGTAGCTGGCGGTGCAGGCCAGCCAGACCCGGTTCCCGAACACGTGCTTCAGGCGCTGCAGGTAGGACTCGCCGGCGCCCACGTCCTGGCCGCTGTCCATGGCGCCACGCACAGGATCCACCTGGAGAGCCATCCAGGCGGCGAGGAGCAGGCCCGGGAGGCCCGCCACCAGGAATGCGGCCCGCCAGCCCCAGGCTCCGGCCACCAGGCCACCCAGCCCGTAACCAAGGGCGCTGCCCACGGGAATGGCCAGGTAGAACCAGGTAAAGTTCTTCGCCCGGTCCGACTCCGGGAAGCCGTCCGCCAGCATGGCGGGGCCCAGGCTGGCGTAGGCCGCCTCCCCCACGCCCACCAGGGAGCGGGCCACCAGCAGCGCCGGGTAGCTGTGGACGAAGGCCGCACCAAGCGTGGCCAGGCTCCACAGGGCCACCCCTCCGGCCACCAGGCGCGGGCGGTGGAAGCGGTCCGCCAGGTAGCCGAAGAGGGGCGCTGAGCACATGTAGACGACGATGAACACGAAGTTCAGGCGCCCCAGCTGCAGGTTGGAGAGGTGCAGGTCCTTGCCCAGCGGCTCGAGGATGGCCGCGACCACAAGGCGATCCAGGTAGTTCACCAGGTTGATCCCGGTGAGCAGCAGGAGCAGTCGTTGGACGGCAGTCAGCCGCATCGGGCAGCCGGGGCCCGGTGACTACTTCTTGGGGGCGGGTTTGGCAGCCGGCTTGGCGGCAGCGGGGGCGGCAGGCTTGGCGGCGGGCGCGGCGGCAGCGGCGGGCTCGCTGGCGTCCAGGCGCTTGGAGACCTCGGAGGTGAAGCCCTTCAGCCAGGCCTCGTCACCCCAGGAGAGGATCTGGATGGCCTGATCCGACAGCACCAGCTGGAGCTTCTGCTCCTTGGCGAGCTGCTCGACGATGGGAGCCGCCAGCTTCGTGATGGCCTCACCGACCTTCTTCTCCACCCGCTGGTATTCCTGCTGGCTGTCTTCCTGCATCTTCTTGGCCTCGAACTCCACGTCCCGGAATTTCTTGGCCAGGGCCTCCTTCTTGTCGGGGTCCAGGCTGGGGGAGTTCAGCTGCTGCTGCATGGTCTGCAGCTCCTGGCCCTTGGCCTGGAGCTTCTCCTGCAGGTTCTTGCCGGTGATCTCCAGCTCAGAGAAGATGGCGCCAGCTTTCTTGGAGCTGCGCACCAGCTGGTTGATGCTGAAGAAGGCGAACCGGGGCGCCTCCTGGGCCATGGCCGGAACGGCCAGGGTGGCGGACAAGCAAAGTGCGGCCAAAGCGGGGGCGAGCAGGCGCATGAGAGTCTCCAGGGCGAAAGGGGAATTATAGCTCAGAGGAGCTGAACGTATCAGAAGGTCGTCCCAATGGAGAACTGGAAGTCCGTCTTACCGTCCGAGTCGAAGGGATAGGGATTGATCTTCCTGGACCAGATCAGCCGCAGCGGCGCCGGGCTGATGGGCAGGAAGAAGCGAAACTCGATGCCCGCCGACCGGACCAGGGAGGGGTTCTTGTAGGAATAGGGATTGCCCGTCAGGTAGTCGGTATAGGTGATCATGTTCCGGCTGAGGATCTTGGTGCCGGGACCCCAGGCATTGCCGGCGTCGTGGAAGAACACCAGGCGGAACTGGTCCGCGATCTTGAACTGGTATTCCAGGTTGGTGATGAGCTGCTTGTTGCCGCCCACCACCACTGCGTGGCCGTTGTTGTCGAGGAGGACCGAGCCCACCTGGCCGTAGCGGTAGCCGCGGATGCTGTTTTCGCCGCCGGGCCGGTAGAGGTCGTAGAGCGGCAGGTCATCGTGGCCGAGGTTCTGGAGGTATCCATAGCTTGCGTTGAACGCGAAGATGTGGCGGTCCGCGATGTTGGCGAACTTGGCAAAGTCCCAGGTGGCCCGGAGGAAGGGCTTATCCCCGCCGAACTGCCAGCCGCCATACTCTAGGCCGAAGGACACGCGGGTGCCCGCCGTGGGCTTGAACTGGTGGTTCACCGTGCTGTAGGCCAAGCTCTGGCTGAAGGTGGAGGTCAGCTGGTTCGGCGTGTCCCGGAAGTAGAAGTTCTGGCCGCCCTCGATGCGGATCAGCCGGAAGCTGTAGCCCGAGGAGTAGGTCGTGAACCAGGCCCAGGGCTTCTCGGGCAGCCAGTTGCTGAGCCGGGCGCCCACGGAGAGGCCGAGGCTGCGGGTGAACTGCTTGTAGGCATTGGCCACGCCGACGCGGGAAGCATCATAGTCGGCCGAGCCGTTCGAGACCGAGGTCGAGAACGAGTAGGGCAGATCGAAGACGAAGGGCTCCGTGAAGCCCACCGAGATGCTCTTGGAGTACTTGCCGCCGTTGTAGCTGACGGAGAGGGTCTCCCCTCCGCCCCCCAGGTTGCGGGTCGAGAAGCTTACGCCCAGGGAGAACCCGAAGAGCGAGCCGTAGCCGCCCTGGAAGAGCAGCTCGTTGACGCCGGCCTCTTCGCCGCGCACCACGATGTCCACCTGGGACTTGTCCGGCACCATGTCCACCTTGGGCTCGGAGCTCTTCACGTCGAAGAAACTCAGCTGGCTGATGCTCAGCAGGGAGTCCTTGAAACGGTCGGTCTGGAAGTAGTCGCCCTCGCGCATGAGCATGCTGCGGCGGAGCACCTTGTCCTTGGTGTTGGTGTTGCCCTCGAACTCAATCTTGCGAATCGTGAAGAGCTCGCCCTCGATCAGCTTGAGGGTGGTGTCCACCTTCTTGACGCCATCTTCCTCGCGGATCTCGAACTTCTTCTCCGCGTGGAACAGCACGTAGGCCTGGTTGGAGTAGCTCTCCTTGAGCTTGTCCACGGTCTGGTTCACCGCGTCCAGGTCGAAGGGCACCGGCTTGGCGCCGGGCTTGGGGGCATCGATCGAGGGTTTGATGTTGAAGAACTTCCGGAAGAAGGAGCTGTTGTCCCGCTTCACCTCGGCGTACTTCTCCTGGTAGTAGGTCTCGCGGAAGAGCTTCCCCCCCTCGGCCTTGAAGGTGCCCTCGAAGTAGCGGTCACCCTCCATGATCGGGATGGTGAGTGTGGCCCGCAGATCGTACTTGGGGGACTTCGCCTCCTTGATCAGCTTCTCGTTCTTGAGCTTCTGCTTGGGGGTGGTGCGGTCCTCGACTTCGATGAGGGGCTTGCCGACGAAGACATCCTTGTAGCCCATCTTCCAATAGGCCTTCTTCAGGTTGTCCAGGTCCTCTTCGAGGTTCTTGTCCACCAGCAGGTCGTGAGTGGTGAGCCAGCTGAACATCCAGTGCTGGCGGGTCTTCTCCATCACGTTCCGCAGCTGGGAGGTCGGGAACACCTTGTTGCCCCGGAAGGCCACCTTGTAGATCTTGGCCTTGCCGCCCTCGTTGATGTCGAACACGAGCCGCGCGACGCCACCGGCCATGGGCTCCAGCGTGATGTCCACCACGGGGTTCCGGAAACCCTTCTCCCCGGCCTGATCGACGATGAGGTTCTTGACCTTGCGGGCCGTGTCCGGATCGTAGATCGTGTCCGGGTTGATGGTGAGCTTCTTCTCCTTGACCTTGTCCTTGATGTTCGTGAGGCCGACCTCGGTGCCGCCCCGGAAGTCCACTTCCTTGATCAGGGGCCGTTCCTTGATGCGGATCACCAGCTTCTTGCCGCCCTTGGCCTCCGCCAGCTCGAGCTTGATGTCATCGAAGCCGCCGCTCTCCCAGAGCTTCTCGATGACGGCCGTGAAGTCGATGGTGCGGAGGTCGTCGCCGACCTTGAGGCCGGACTTAAAGATCACCGTCTCGGTGGTCTGTTTCTGGGCCCCGATCACCTCGATGGTGACGATGGGCTCGATGTCCTGCGCCGACAGAGGAAACGCAAACCCCGCCACCAGGGCCAGGGGCAGCACACCCCTACGCCACCGGGGCCGGACCCGGTTCCAAACCATGCTCTGCTGCGTCATTCCGGCACTCCGACCAGATGGGTTTCCTGGCCTGAGGCCACGTCTCCGGAATCAGACAGGGTGGGCACGAGTTTCTCGTCCACCAGATCGAAGTTCACCAGGCCCGAGGGCATGGATTCCTGGCCCACCATCAGCTCGGCGAGGGGATCCTCCACCTGCTTCTGGATCGCCCGGCGCAGGGGCCTGGCCCCGTAGGCCCGGTCCCTCAGCGTGGTCTTCACCAGCCAGTCGCAGGCGGCGTCCGTGAGGGCGACGCAGAGCTTGTGCTTCTGCAGGGTGACGTTGAGGTCCTCCACCAGCAGGCGGACGATCTTGCGGAGCTCGTCGTCGCCCAGGCGGTTGAACACCACAATCTCGTCGATGCGGTTCAGGAACTCCGGCGGGAAGGTGCGCTTGAGGACCTTCATGGCATCGCCGGTCTTGGCGTCCGGACGGCCGTCCTGCTCGACGAAGCCGAGGTTCTTTTCCGACAGCAGCTCCCGGCTGCCCACGTTGGAGGTCATGATAATAATGGTGTTCTTGAAGTCGACCAGGTTCCCGAAGGCATCCGAGGCCTGCCCGTCGTCGAAGATGGAGAGCAGGATGTTGATGAGGTCGGGGTGGGCCTTCTCGATCTCGTCGAAGAGAAGCACGCAGTAGGGATTCCGCCGGATGCGGTCCGTCAGCATGCCGCCTTCCTCATAGCCCACGTAGCCCGGAGGGGCCCCGAGCAGCTTGGAGACCTCGTGCTTCTCCATGTACTCGGACATGTCGAAGCGGATCATCTTCTTGGGATCGCCGAACAGGAAGGCCGCCAGGGTCTTAGCCAGCTCGGTCTTGCCGACGCCCGTGGGGCCCAGGAACAGGAACGAGCCCATGGGTCGGTTGGGGTTCTTGAGGCCCGTCCGGGCCCGGCGCACAGCCCGCACCACGGCGCTCACGGCCTCAGGCTGGCCGATGACCCGCTCGTTGAGCCGGGGCTCCATGTTGATCAGCACGGCCTTCTCGTCGCCCTTGAGGGCCTTCACGGGGATGCCGGTCCAGCTGGCGACCACGTCCTCGATGTCCTGCTCCCCGACCTCGGGGAAGTGCGCGTAGTCCTCGTCCGAGAGCTCCGTGCGGTGCTTCTGGATCTCGTCACGCAGCTGCAGCTCCTTCTGGCGCAGCAGCACTGCCCGCTCGAAGTCCCGGCTGAGCACGGCCTCATTCATCTCGTTGATGACCCGGTGCAGCTCCTCCTCCTGGCTCTGCCCCTCGGAGCTCGCGCCGCCCGGACCCACCCGCAGCTTGACGCGGGCACCGGCCTCGTCCAGCAGATCGATGGCCTTGTCGGGCAGGAAGCGGTCCGTGATGTAGCGGTTCGACAGGTAGACCGAGGCCTCCATGGTCTTCTGCGTGTAGCGGACCCGGTGGAACAGCTCGTACCGGCTGCGGATGCCCTCGATGATGCGCAGGCTCTCGGCCTCGTCCGGGGGGTTCACGGTCACCGGCTGGAAGCGGCGCACCAGGCTGCGGTCCTTGTCGATGTACTTGGCGTATTCCTTGTGCGTCGTGGCGCCGATGCACTGGATCTCGCCCCGGCTGAGGGCCGGCTTCAGGATGTTGGCGGCGTCCAGGCTGCCTTCGGCAGCACCGGTGCCGATCAGGCTGTGGATCTCGTCGATGAACAGCACCACGGTGGTGTCCTTGCTGGCCTCGGCGATGATCGACTTCAGCCGCTCCTCGAACTGGCCGCGGTACTTGGTGCCGGCCACGACCAGGCTGAGGTCCAGCGCGTAGATTCGCTTGTCCGCCAGGCTGGGGGGCACCACGCCCTCGTGGATCTTCTGGGCCAGGCCCTCCACGATGGCGGTCTTGCCGACGCCGGCCTCGCCCAGGAGGATCGGGTTGTTCTTCCGGCGGCGGCTGAGGATCTGGATGATGCGCTCGACCTCTGCGTCCCGGCCGATGAGGTTGTCGAAGATGCCGCGCTCGGCCATCTCGGAGAGGTTGCGGGCGAACTCGGACAGGAGCGGGTGCTCCTTCTTCTTCTTGGCGATCTTCTCTTCCTTGCTGCTCTCCAGCAGGATCTCCTTGGCGGCGATCAGGTCCGCGCCGGACTCCTTCAGCAGGCGGCCCGCCAGGCAGCCCTCTTCCTTGAGCATGCCCAGCAGCAGGTGCTCGGCGCCCACGTGCTTGTGGTTGAGCTTGGCGCTCTCGGCCGTGGCGTGCTGGAGGATGTGCTTGACCTCCTCCTCCATGGGGATGTCGATGCTGGTGCTGCTGGGGGTGATCTTCCGGTCCTTGGGGGTCAGGGCCGCCACCAGCCGCTCGCGGAGCGTGCTCACCTGGACGCCCATGCGCTCCAGGAGCTGGGTGCTGGTCTTCTCGGACTCCCGCAGGAGCCCCAGCAGCAGGTGGCCGCTCTGGATGCTCTCAGAGCCGAACTGGCTCGCCTCATAGCGGGCGAAGAACATGACGCGTCGGGCTTTTTCAGTGAATTTTTCGAACACGGGACACCCTTCCGGGTCAAAGATCGCTGCGGGACCGGGATGGTTCCGGAGAGCGGTCTCCCAGGGTAACGCCTTCCGCCCCCCTTGTCCCGGCTCCGTATGTGGATCCACCCAGGACAGATGCGCCTCCAGACGCTATCCTGGAAGGCTTGGGAGGACGACTATGGGCCTGGCTAAGACCAATCTGGCGATCCTTGGCCTGCAGTGGGGCGACGAGGGCAAAGGCAAGGTCGTGGACCTGCTCAGCCCCAAGTTCAAGCAGGTCGTGCGCTTCCAGGGCGGCAACAACGCCGGGCACACGGTGGTCGTGGACGGCGTCAGCATCGCTCTGCACCAGGTGCCCAGTGGCGCCCTGCATCCCGGCTGCTTCCTGGTGGTGGGCAACGGCGTGGTGTTGAACCTCGAGGTCTTCCAGCAGGAGCTGGACCGCCTCTCGGCCCGGGGCTTCGACCTCAGCGGCCGGCTGCTCATGTCCGAGAAGGCCCACGTCATCCTGCCCCACCACATCGCCCTGGACCAGTGGCGCGAGCTCCGCGCCGACAAGGTGGGCGCCAAGATCGGCACCACGGGCCGCGGCATCGGCCCCGCCTATGAGATGAAGGCCGCCCGCATGGGCATCCGCCTAGGCGACCTCCTGCACCCAGAGACCCTGGCCGAGCGCATCCAGCCCGGCTACGAGGAAGTCCGCATCCGCCTCGGCGCCGATGCCGGGCTGCCCTCCCTCGAGGCCGTCATCGAAGGCCTCCTGCGCATCGCCGAGCCCTTTCTGCCTTTCATCGGGGATGCCCAGGGCCACCTGCAGGCCGCCTGGGAGCGGGGCGAGAGCATCCTCTTCGAGGGCGCCCAGGCCACCCTGCTCGACATCGACCATGGCACCTACCCCTTCGTCACCTCCAGCAGCTGCAGCCTGGGGGGCCTGTTCACCGGCACCGGCCTGCCGCCCAAGGCCCTGGACAAGATCCTGGGCATCGCCAAGGCCTACACCACCCGCGTCGGCGCCGGGCCCTTCCCCGCCGAGCTGCTCAACGCCACCGGCGAGCGTCTGCGGCAGGTGGGCCGCGAGTTCGGCACCACCACCGGCCGGCCCCGCCGCTGCGGCTGGTTCGACGCCCCCATCACCGCCCATGCCTGCCGGACCAACGGCGTGGACGGGCTGGCCATCATGAAGCTCGACGTGCTCGATGGCATGGACGAGGTGGGCCTCATCGTGGGCTACCGCACGGGCGAGGGTACCCTCACCACCAAGCTGCCCAGCTGTGCCGCTGACTGGAAGGACCTCCGGCCCGAGGTGAAGTTCTTCAAGGGCTGGGACAGCACCCGCGGCATCACCGCCCACGCCCAGCTCCCGGCCTCGGCCCAGGCCTACCTCGAGTCCCTGGCGGAGAGCGTCGCCGTGCCCATCTCCTACCTCAGCACCGGCCCCGATCGCGCCGAGGGCTGCGTGTATCCCGGGACCTTCCTGGAGCCGCTGCTGGGTTGACCCCGCGGCCTTTCACAGGCAAACTGATCCTCCTGCCCAACCAGGCACCGCACGCTCGCGTGCACCGCGCGCTCGAGGGCTAGCGGGTCTGGAACCAGCGGCAAGGGCCCTTAGCTCAGCGGTAGAGCAGCGGCCTTTTAAGCCGTTGGCCGCGGGTTCAAATCCCGCAGGGCCCACCAAGTTCCACCCCAGGGGGCTATCGTCTAGGGGTCAGGACACCGCCCTTTCACGGCGG
>CAIPAY010000170.1 GCA_903863195.1 uncultured Holophagaceae bacterium | reverse complement strand
CGCCCAGGGCCAGACTCGAGACGCGGGTGTTCAGGGTCTGGGGCAGCGGAGGCGCGGTGCTGGTGCGGGTCTCACTGGCGAACACAGTGTAGTCCAGGCGGGGGCGCAGGCGCAGGCCCTTCGGCAGGTTCCAGACCGTGTTCAGGCCCAGGGCCACGCTGGGGCCACCAGCTGCGAGACGCAGCCCACCATTCGTGGGGAACACCAGCGCCATCTGCGCGCCGTAGGACGCCACCAGGCGGCGGTAGGAGGCCTTGGCCTTCGCGTCGGCCTTGAGGGCGGCCTTGGTCGGAGGAGCCGGTGCGGCGGTGGGGACTGGCGCGGCGGCGGTCACAGGCGCAGGCGCAGATGCGGGAGCAGCAGGCGCTGTCGCAGGCGCGGCCGCAACAGGCATGGGCACTAAGGCGGGCGCGACCAGCTGCGCGGACGCGGCCGGGGGCGGCGCCGCGATGGTCTTGGCGGGGGGAACGGGCTGCGCGGGCCGGGGCCGCGCTCGCCGCGCCTTCGGTGCTTCGACGGGTGCCACCGGTGTAGGTTGGATCGCCGGCGCGGTCACCATCGGCGCGGGCGCGCTGGTCTGGGACGGCGCCGCCGGAGGCACCTCTACACCCTTCCCGCCGGACTTGGATGGACAGCCCAGCAGCAGGGCCAGCACCACCGAGGTGGGAAGGCCCGTCAGGAGGAGGCTGGGAGGTCGGCGCATGGGTTCACCTGGGAGGCGGATGGGCAACAGCAGGGACCAGGCGGAGGCCTGGACTCCCCATCCTCAAAGTCGTACTCCGGCTGCTTCTGCACAACCAATACCGATGAACACTTCCTGACATCTGCTGACAATTCCTGACAGTCGCGCCTATGGCTGCAGCTGCAGAGGGGCCAGGAAGGAATAGCCGATGCCGTGGCAGGCCTGGAGGGGCAGGGGCTCGGCGCCTGACTGCTGGCGGACCTTGCCCCGCAGGCGGCTGATGTGGGCCTCCAGCCGCTGCATCGCCGGGGCATCCACGGCCTGCTGGAGGTTTTTCAGCAGGGCGCTGCGCTGGACCACTTCGCCGGGGTTGAGGGCCAGCACCTGCAGGAGGCGCAGCTCGGTGGCCGAGAGCGATACCTGTCCGCCCGAGGGAAGGCGCAGGGTGGAGTGCATGGCATCCAGGCTGTAGGAGCCGGGCGGCGGGGTGGCCTGGGAAGGCTGGGTCAGGCGTCGGTGCAGGTTGCGCACGGCGAGGGCCAGCTCCCGAAGGTCGACGGGCTTCACGAAGTAGGCATCCACGCCCTCCTTCAGGGCGCTCAGCCGGTCCTCCAGGGCGCCTCGCGCCGTGAGCATGATCAGGCCCAGGGGAGGGCCCTCTGCGGCGCGCAGGCGGCGGGCGATGGAGAGCCCGTCCTCGCCGGGCAGGCCGATGTCGAGCACCACCACGGACAGCGGGTGCTCCGCCAGCAGCCGGTCCAGGGCCGGTCCATCCTCCGCGCCGAGCACCTCGATCCCGAAGTGGGCTAGGCCCGCCTGGAGGATGGCGCGCAGCTCCCGGTCATCCTCGCAGACGGCCAGGGGGATGGTCTCGGGGCTGGGCAGGGGGCTGGGGTTCATGGGGCTCAGTCGCTGGGAAGAGCGGGTCGGGGAGGTTGGGCGGAGAACCTGGGATCAGGCCCGCCGTCCGGAGCGCCGCAGGTCAACCTGCTTGCAGAACCTGGGGTGAATCTCCCACCGCCGCCGGTTCAGCGCCAAGGAAACCGACCAACACTTCCTGACTTTTCCTGACCAAATCTTACAGCTGGTCTGTCGCCGGCAGCAGCAGCGTGAACGTGGAGCCCTGCCCCAGGACGCTGATTACGTTCAATCGAGTGGCAGAGGCTGATGGCCCCTGGGCGTTATTGGATTCCCAGAACCCTTCCT
>CAIPAY010000169.1 GCA_903863195.1 uncultured Holophagaceae bacterium | reverse complement strand
GCCGGCTTCCAGACCGCCGGCAACATCAAGCTGAACCTGAACCTCGGTGATGCCGCCCCCCTGACCGTCAAGCTCGCGCCCGAGACCGGCGCGGTGGTGGAAGTGGTCGCCGCCTCCGCCCCCCAGGTGGACAGCGAGCGCACCACGATCGCAGCCTTCGTCAGCGCTGAGACCCTGGCCAACATGCCTAACTTTAACCGTTCCTTCACCAACCTGGCCACGCTGACCCCCCAGGTGACCATTGATCCTTCCCGCGGCGGCCTGGCGATCGCCGGTCAGCGCGGCGTCAGTTCCTCCATGAACATCGATGGCGGCGATAACAACGAGCCGTTCTTCGGTGGCAGCATGTCATCCAACAACCCCTTCCAGATCTCCATGGAAGCCATCCGTGAGTACCAGGTGATCACCGCTGGTGCCAGCGCCGAATATGGCCGCATGGGCGGCGGCTACGTGAACGCCATCACCAAGAACGGCACCAACGACCTGTCTGGCGGCCTCTTCTACTTCACCCGTCCCCGCAGCATGGTGGAGAAGCAGCCAAATCTTAGTGGCAAGACGGGCAGCAATGACGTTGGCGACTTCAAGCAGGAGCAGTTCGGCTTCAGCCTCGGCGGCCCCATCATCAAGGACAAGCTGTTCTACTTCGTGGCCTATGATGGCCAGCGCCAGCAGAGTCCCGTCAACTTCGTGTGGGGCGGCACCACCCCCGTGACCCTGAACCCGTCCACCATCCCCAACGATGCGGTCCTGGCCAGTAAGACCGGAAACTATGTGGTCCCCAACGATGCGGACACCCTGTTCATCCGCCTCGACTGGAACCTGAGCACGGATCACGCCCTGCAGTTCCACATCAACCAGTCCAAGTTCAAGACCATGGCCTACACCGGCATCACCAGTCCCTTCGAGAACACGGTCAACGACCAATACAAGACCCTGAGCCTCGTCGGCCAGTGGAACTGGGTCATCAACGCCAACATGCTGAACGAGCTGCGCATCAACTCCGGCAAGGACGAGATGCCCCGCGCCACCAACTCCTCCATCCCCGAGGTGTCCATCAGCAATGTGGGCTACTACGGCGCCAACCCCTACCCGCGGGAGTATGAGACCAAGCGCCTGCAGATCTCCGAAGCCCTGTCCTACGTCACGCCCGTCTGGCAGATCAAGGGCGGCTTTGACTACAACAAGATCAACGTGGCCGAGACCTTCTCCTCGGGCTACCAGGGCATCTACTACTTCAATGACACCAAGGTCACCCCTGTCTCAAGCTGGAAGCCTGCGGTTCCCGCATACACCGCCTTCCAGAACTTCCAGGCGGGCCAGTGGAATCAGTACACCCAGCGCTTCAGCCTCCTCCCCGGCCTGGACGGCTGGAATGCCGGCAAGTTCAGCGTCGCAGAAGAGCAGCTCGCCGCTTTCCTGCAGGCGGATGTTCGCCTCACCGACACCGTGAAGGTCGGCCTTGGTCTCCGGGTGGACCGTCAGACCCACCCCGATTTCCCCATCGCCAACTTCGCCACTCCTGGCACCGGCTTGATGCCCGTGGACCAGAAGATGCCGACGGACACGCAGTTCTCGCCCCGGGTGAGCCTCACCTGGACGCCCGCTGCCGACAAGGGCAATACGGTCGTGCGCTTCAGCGCTGGCCGCTATGTCAGCACCACACCCTCCGTGTATGAGTACCAGCTCTACACGGTGAACGGCGTTCGCATGGCCAACATCACCTTCAACAATCCCCTCTTCAGCACCAGCGCCACCCCTGTCACCACCACGATTCCCACCGGCACAAACTTCAACGCCGCAAACCCCTTCAGCTACACCACCCTGCCCACCGGGTCCTCCATCCCCAAGTCGGACATCTTTAGCTTCGATTCCAAGTTCAAGAATCCCCACACGGATCAGGTGACGGCTGGCATCGAGCGGGGCCTTGGCAATGGCCTGGTCGTAGCGGTGAGCGGGATCTACTCCAGGGGCTACAACCTGGAGCGGCTTACCGACCTGAACCTGAGCGCTCCGACCCTGACGAACGGGCGTCTGATATTCCCCTCCACGCGCCCCAACATCAACTACAACAAGATGATGATGTATGTCTCGGACGCGGAGAGCCGCTACCAGGCCTACACCCTGAACCTGAAGTATCAGGAAGACGGCAGCCCCTTCTTCGCGCAGATCTACTACACCTACGCCGTGGACAAGGACAACGACTCCAACGAGCGGAACTTCAGCGGCTACTCCACGCAGAACACCCAGCGCCTCGGGGATGACTGGAGCTACAGCGACAAGGACCGGCGCCACAACGTCAGTGCGCAGTTCAGCTACCTCCACAGGCCATCCGGCATCCAGAGCGCCTTCATTTTCCGCTACCTCTCAGGGACCCCCTACTCGGTCGTCTACTCTTCCGACATGAACGCGGACTCAAACTCGGGCTACGACCGGCAGTACCTCAACGGTGTTGATACCGGGCGCAACACACGGCGTGGCGCTTCCTCCATGACGCTCGACGGGAAGCTGAGCAAAGAATTTGCTCTCAGCCAGACCACCAAGTTCAGCGTCTCCTGTGAGGTCTTCAACATCCTGAACCGGGCCGATACCTACAACATCCTCAAGGCAACGGGTTCGGATACCGCACCCACGACCAGCCTTACGCCTGCCATTGTCGGCTCTGCTCGCCAGGTCCAGCTCGGAGCTCGCCTCAACTTCTAACCGCACCTGCTTCACCGAAAGGGCGGCGCCTCAGCGCCGCCCTTTTTCTTGCTAGGCTTGAGCCATGGGCACACAGCTAAAAATCCTCGCCTTGGGCGATGTCGTAGGGGAACCCGGCCGCCGGCTGGTGGAGGAGTTCATTCCCAGCCTTCGCCGCGAGACCGCTGCGGATCTGGTCGTGATCAACGGCGAGAACGCCGCGCACGGGCACGGCATCACGGAAGCCATCGCCCGGCAGTGGTTCGACAACCTGGGCGTGGATGTCATCACCACCGGCAACCACGCCTTCGACGTGAAGGGCATCGAGAGCACCTTCCGCCAGGAGCCGCGCCTGATCCGGCCCGCCAACCATCCCCCCGCCACCCCCGGCAACGGCTGGGTGAAACTGCACACGCCTTCGGGCGCCGAGGTGCTGGTCATCAACCTCATGGGGCGGGTGCACATGTCGCCCTGCGACTGCCCCTTCCGCTGCGTGGACAGCATCCTCCAGAAGGAGCGCGCCGACCTGGTGCTCGTGGACATGCACGCCGAGGCCACCAGCGAGGCCCAGGCCATGGGCTACTACTTGGCCGGCCGCGCGGCGGCAGTGCTGGGCACCCACACCCACGTGCCCACCCTGGATGCCAAGGTGCTGCCCGGAGGCACAGCCTACGTGACGGACATCGGCATGACTGGGCCCTACGACGGCGTCATCGGCATGAAGAAGGAGTGCAGCCTGGGCCGCTTCCTCAACGTCCAGCGGCCCCGCTACGAGGTGGCCACCGGCGACGCCCAGCTCCACGCCGTCCTCATCACCACCGACGGCCGCCAGGCCGTGTCCATCGAGCGGATTCTTCGGACGCTCTGAAAAACGCTCGCAGAGGGACGCGGAAAATGCGGAGGGTCGCAGAGCAAGGCGGCTCTGTTCTTCTCTGCGAACCTCTGCCCTCTCTGCTGTCCTCTGCGAGAGTTTTTCGCTCTAGCGACTGTACCGCCTGAGCATCCGCATGTTCCGGCGGTAGGCGCTGCCGCGGGTGAAGTTGATGGCCACCTGCCGGGGGAAGCGGGTGATGGCGCTGGCCAGGGTGATGAAGGTGCGCACGGTCTGGGCCGCGCCCCGGCCCTGCCGGCTGGCGTTGTCGTAGTAGACCATCAGGGCCTGGCGCATGGTCGCCTTCGGCAGGTTGAATAGGCCGTAGCTCTCGATGACGTCATGGTTGATCCGGCGGGTGCCGTCCTGCTCGGTGACGATGAGGTCCTCGGGGCGGATCTCTTGGTTCATGACGGCTCCTGGGGTCATCAGTCTATCGGCCCGTCCTCGGGTTTGCTCAATCTATGCCAGTTTTGTCCAGTTACCCTCTAGACTTTCAGGGTTTAGGAAGCTAGCTGGCTCCAGCCGTCCAGAAAAAGCTCGAAACTGGGGTCCATGGTGGCCTTTTGGCGGACCAGGGTCCGGATCTGGGCCTCCTCGGCCTCCAGCTGCTCCGGGGTCAGGTGCCCCGACAGGGTCATGCCCCGCAGCCAGACCAGGAAGGTGGTCAGGGCGTCGAACTGGTTGTAGCGGACGATGCCCGCCACATCCCCGGCACGCCAGAGGTCGATGACGCTCTTGCCGTCGGTGCCCAGCTTCCCGGGGATGCCGCAGGCCGTCGCCAGCTCGTGCAGGGTAGAGGAGGCCTTGCCCCAGCTGCCCAGGGCTTCCCGCAGGTCGATGTGCTGGCTGCCGTAGCGGTCGAAGAAGTCGTCCTTGGCCCACTTCTCCGCGCTTCGGCCGAGGCCCGGGATGGAGAGCCGGTGCACCATGGCCCGCTGCACCAGGATGGGCAGGTCCGCATCACGGGAGTTGAAGCCCACCAGCTGCGGCTTGCGATCCCCGATGGCCAGCAGGAAGCGCCGGAGCAGTTCGTCCTCGGGCAGCGCCTCCGGCCCGTCCGGCAGGGCATAGAGCCGGTGCGAGACCTCGCCCCCCTTCACGGTGCGGATCACCGCCGCGATGGACACCACGCGGCAGAGGATGGTCTTCAGGTAGGGCCGCGGCTCGGCCTCGGTGGCGCCGCCGTAGGCCCACATCCGGGTGATGACGTCCTCGTCTGGCAGGTCCCGGGGCAGGCCCAGCACCCGGCGGCCCGTGGCGGGATCCGGCACCCACTCGGCGTCGAAGGCGAAGATCTGGTGGTGGGGCGGGCGCAGCATGGGAGGGCTCCGGGCTTGGTCTTGGAGAAACTACACTCGCAGAGATCGCGAGGGAAGCGGAGAAAACCGGAAGAATTTAACGGGGGCGGGACGCTAAGATTGAGGGAGTTAACCACCTCAGCATCAGCTTCGCAGGATCCGCCCCCACCCCACCCAAGGAGACACCTCCATGAGCATCCAGAGCATCGGCGTCATCGGCGCAGGCCAGATGGGCAACGGCATCGCCCACGTCTCCGCCCAGGCGGGCCTGACCGTGGTGATGCAGGACATCAGCGAGGCCTTCGCTGCCAAGGGCGTGGCCAACATCGACAAGAACCTGCAGCGCGGCGTCGACAAGGGCAAGCTGACCGCCGAGGAGAAGGCCGCCATCCTGGGCCGCATCCGCACCACCACCAAGCTCGAGGACCTGGCCGACTGCGACATCGTGGTTGAGGCCGCCACCGAGAACTGGGTCATCAAGAAGCAGATCTTCGAGACCCTCGACAAGGTCTGCAAGCCCGGAGCCATCCTGGCCTCCAACACCAGCAGCATCTCCATCACCAAGCTGGCCGCCGTCACCAAGCGCCCCGAGGCGGTCATCGGCATGCACTTCATGAACCCCGTGCCCGTCATGCAGCTCATCGAGGTCATCCGCGGCCTGGCCACTTCCGACGCCATCTACCAGGCGGTGATGGACCTCGCCCTGCGCCTTGGCAAGACCCCCATCTCCTGCAACGACTTCCCCGGCTTCGTGGCGAACCGGATCCTCATGCCCATGATCAACGAGGCCATCTACACCCTCTTCGAAGGCGTGGCCACCGTGGAGAGCATCGACGGGATCATGAAGCTGGGCATGAACCACCCCATGGGCCCCCTGACCCTGGCGGACTTCATCGGCCTGGACACCTGCCTGGCCATCCTGAACGTACTCTACGATGGCCTGGGCGATCCCAAGTACCGCCCCTGCCCCCTGCTCATCAAGTACGTGGACGCCGGCTGGCTGGGCAAGAAGAGCGGCCGCGGGTTCTACGACTACAACAAGGCCTGATCCCTGCCAGCCAGCAGCAACCCCTTTCCAAGATGGAGGATTGATATGGCCACGGCCAAAGTGCGCGAGATCCTGTCCTGGTACAGCTCCGAGAATCCGGGTGTGAAGGCCAACCTGGCCCGCATCATGAACACGGGGCGCCTGGCCGGCACCGGCAAGTTCGTCATCCTGCCCGTCGATCAGGGCTTCGAGCACGGGCCCGCCCGCAGCTTCGCGCCCAACCCCGGCGGCTACGATCCCCGCTACCACGTGGAGCTCGCCATCGAGGCCGGCTGCAACGCCTACGCGGCGCCGCTCGGCTTCATCGAGGCCGTGGCCTCGGACTACGCCGGGGACCTCCCCCTGATCCTCAAGCTCAACAACAGCGACGGCCTCGCCAAGGGCATTGAGCCCTGCAGCGCCATCACGGGCAGCGTAGAGGACGCCCTGCGCCTGGGCTGCGCCGCCATCGGCTACACCATCTACCCCGGCAGCGGCGCCCGCAATGAGCAGTACGAGGCTCTGCGCGAGCTGATCCTCGAGGCCAAGGCCGTGGGCCTGCCCAGCATCGTCTGGTCCTATCCCCGCGGCGCGGGCCTGACCAAAGAGGGCGAGACCGCCGTGGACGTGGCGGGCTACGCCGCCCAGATCGCCGCCCAGTTGGGCGCCCACGTCATCAAGGTGAAGCCCCCCACGGCCCACCTGGAGCAGGGCGAGGCCAAGAAGGTCTTCGAGAAATACGCGATCCCCACCGCCACCCTGGCGGAGCGGGTCCAGGAAGTGGTGCGCAGCGCCTTCGGGGGCCGCCGAATCGTGATCTTCAGCGGCGGCGAGGCCAAGGGCACCGAGGCCGTCCTCCAGGAAGTGACCCAGATCGCCGCCGGCGGCGCCTTCGGCTCCATCATGGGCCGCAACGCCTTCCAGCGCCCCAAGGCCGAAGCCATCGAGCTCCTGCACGCGGTCATGGACATCTACGCCAAGGCGTAGGCGCAGAGCACACAGTGGATCGGCCCTGTGGGTGAAAGGGAAAAGCTTGTTAACCACCGATGAACACCGAAAAACACCGATTAAAAGGTGATAAAAAAAGAGATGTAAAAAGTGCAGGTTGTTGCTTTTATCATGCCTTTATCGGTGTTCATCGGTGGCTGATTTGCCCTTTGCTGAGAAGATTCTCAGCCGATAATTTCTTCCATTTCGGTGCTGGGACCCATGCCCCGGTGCGGGCCTGGGCAACGAGCAGTGCCATCCTTGTCATCATCGGCGCTGGCTCTACGCCATCAGATCTGATCAGTGAGGGTCACCGCCCATATGTGGCATCTGTGTGATCTTCGGTTCCGCATTCTGTCTCGCCGGGAACCTCAATTGCATCGCGGCCCTGGAATCGCTAGGCTGGGGTTTCATGCCCAGGAGCCTCCATGCCCGTCGTCAGCACCGCCCAATACGCCAAGATGCTCGAGGTCGCGAAGGGAGCCCACTATGCGTTCCCCGCCTTCAACGTCACCTCCACGGAGACCGCCAACGCGGTGCTGCTGGGGCTGAAGACCGCCAAGGCTGACGGCATCATCCAGATCTCCACCGGCGGCGCCGAGTTCATGTCGGGACTCGGGGTGAAGAGCATGGCCCAGGGCGCCATCGCCCTGGCGGACTATGTGCGGTTCATGGCCGAGCAGTACGACGTGAACATCGCGCTGCACACGGACCACTGCCACCCCAAGTACCTCGAGACCTTCGTGCTGCCGCTGATCGCAGAGACCGAGCGCCGCCGCGCCCTCGGGCAGCCTAACCTCTACAACGCCCACATGTTCGATGGCAGCGAGCTCGCCCTCGTCGAGAACATCGCCAAGTCGGCGGAGCTGCTGAAGCGCTGCGCGGCCAGCGACATCATCCTGGAAGTGGAGATCGGCGTGGTGGGCGGAGAAGAGGACGGCCACGACACCAGCCACCTGGGTAAGGAGAAGCTCTACACGACGCCCGAGGACATGGTGGCGGTGCACAAGGCCCTGGCACCCCTCGGGCAGTACATGCTGGCCGCCACCTTCGGCAACGTGCATGGCGTCTACAAGCCTGGCAACGTGGTACTCAAGCCGGCCATCCTGCGGGACGGCCAGGCCGCCATCGCCAGCGCCTGCGGCGGCGAGAACTCGCTGCTCGTCTTCCACGGCGGATCCGGCTCCAGCCTCCAGGAGATCCACGAGACCCTGGACTACGGTGTCATCAAGATGAACATCGACACCGACACGCAGTACGCCTTCACCCGCGCCATCGCCGACCACATGTTCAAGAACTACGACGGCGTCCTGAAGGTGGACGGCGAGGTGGGCAACAAGAAGACCTACGACCCCCGCCCCTACATGAAGAAGGCCGAGCAGAGCATGGCCGACCGCGTCATCCGCGCCTGCAGCGACCTGCGCTGCGCGGGCAAGGCCCTGGGCAGGATCTGAGGCCACCCCAAGGCAAGGGAAAAGGAAACTGATCACCACGAAGGCACGAAGACACGAAGGAAGAAAAAGGCAGTTAACTTCTGCAGTTCTTCGTGTCTTCGTGTCTTCGTGGTGAATCCTTTTTCATCTCAACCCATGTGCGCCTCGGCAGGCCGCTATTTGGGGGGATGATCCAGGAAGGTCAGGTCCGGGCACTTCTCGGCGGTGGTACGGCGCTGCCAGTCGTTCTCGAAGAGGATGGCGGGATTGCCCTCGACGTCCTCCACCAGCTCGCCCCAGTAGCGGCTGGGCTCGGGCCACCCTCCCTGCAGCCAGCGGGCCATCTGGAAGCTCCGGGGCTCCAGCAGCACGGGGCAGGCGTATTCCTCCTTCAGGCGGTGCTGCAGCACCTCGAACTGCAGGCGGCCGATGGCGCCGAGGATGGGCAGCGGCGCGCCTCCCTTGGGCCAGAAGACCTGCACCACGCCCTCTTCTGCGATCTGGGACAGGCCTTTGAGAAAGCCCTTGCGGGCGCCGGGGTCCGCCAGGCGCACGGACACGAACTGCTCGGGCGAGAAGCGCGGGACCGCGTGGAACTCCAGGGGGCCCGCGGAGCTCAGCACATCGCCGATGCGGAACAGGCCCGGGTTGATGAGGCCCAGGATGTCACCCGGGTAGGCCTCGTCCACGATCTGCCGCTCGCGCCCGAAGAACATGTGGGGGTAGTTCAGCTTGATGGACTTCTTCTCCCGCACGTGGAGGGCGTCCATGCCCCGCTGGAAGCGGCCGGACACGATGCGGGCGAAGGCCACGCGGTCCCGGTGCGCCTTGTTCATGTTGGCCTGCACCTTGAACACGAAGGCAGTGAAGGGCTGCTCGGGGTCCACCATGCCGCCGTTCATGAGAGGCCGCGGGCCGGGCGAGGGCGCCAGCTCCAGGAATTCTTCCAGGAACTCCGCCACGCCGAAGTTGTTCACCGCCGACCCGAAGAACATGGGGGACTGCTCGCCCCGCAGGAAGGCCTCGCGGTCGAAGGGCGGCAGCACGTGGACCATGAGATCCACGTCGTCCTTGAGCTGCTGCAGCTCCGCGGGTGTCAGCAGCGCCGCGATCTCCGGATCATCCAGACCGCCCTGCCCGGCCACGCGGGCCTTCCGGCCGGCCTTCATGCGCTCGAAGACCTGGATCTGGCCCGTGGCGCGGACGTAGACGCCCTTGAAGTCCGTGCCGCTGCCGATGGGCCAGGTCATGGGCACCGCGTGCAGGCCGAAGAGTTCCTCCACCTCGTCGATGAGCTCGATGGGATCCCGGCCCGGCCGGTCCAGCTTGTTCACGAAGGTGAAGATGGGCAGCCTGCGCTCGCTGGCCACCCGGAAGAGCTTCTTGGTCTGCTCTTCCACGCCCTTGGCGCAGTCCAGCAGCATCACCACCGCGTCGGCTGCCGTGAGGGCCCGGTAGGTGTCTTCGCTGAAGTCCTGGTGGCCCGGCGTGTCCAGCAGGTTGATGGCCTTGCCCAGGTATTCAAACTGCATGGCGGCGGAGGTGACGCTGATGCCGCGCTCCTGCTCGATGGTCATCCAGTCCGAGTGGGCCGCCGCGCCGCCCTCCCGGGCCTTCACGGAACCGGCCCGGTCGATGGCCCCGCCGTAGAGCAGCAGCTTCTCAGTCAGCGTGGTCTTGCCGGCGTCGGGGTGGCTGATGATGGCGAAGGTGCGCCGGCGCTGGATTTCTTCAACAAGGGACATGGGGTTCCATAGACAAGAAAGGCGCGGCTGAGGCCGCGCTATTCCATTGTCAGGGTTGTAGCCCCAAGACTCAACCCCGGGCTGTGAGCCGTCGCTGGATCTCCGTCGCGTCTACGTCCTCGAGGTGGGTGGCGATCCACCAGTTGTTGCCCCAGGGATCCTGCACTCCGGCATTGCGGTCCCCGTAGAACTGGTCCGCGGGCTCCATGAGGCTCAGGCCACCCGCCTCGAGCGCCGCCTCGTAGGTGGCATCGGTGTCCGGCACATACAGGTAGAGCCCCGTGGGCATGGGCTTCCAGGGCTCCTTGGCCTGGGCCACCCGCACCCGGGAGTCGCCGATCTGCACCTCCACCTGGGCGATGGTCCCGTCCGGACGCAGGACCCGGCTCTGCTCCACCGCGGCGAAGGCCTTCTCGACAAAGGCCACGAAGGCCAGGGCATTGGGCACGACCAGATAGGGCGTGACCGTGTGATACCCCACGGGGACGTGTTGCACCATCTTTCCCTCCTTTCCTATCTCCAAAAGGGCGCCTTCGCGCCCTTTTGGAGCAGAGAGCGGCTACTTGTAGATCCCGACCTGCCTCAGCATCCAGGCGGTCTCGAAAGCCTTATCCTTGAGGGCGTCGTAGCGGCCGGAGGCGCCGCCGTGGCCGGCGGGCTCCATCTTCATCTTCAGCAGCAGGGGATTGGCATCGGTCTTGAGGGTGCGGAGCTTGGCCACGTACTTGGCCGGCTCCCAGTACATCACCTGGCTGTCGTTGAAGCTGCTGGTCACCAGGATGGCCGGGTAGGCCTTCTTCACGAGGTTGTCGTAGGGGCTGTAGGCCCGCATGGCGTCGAAGGCGGGCTTCTCATTGGGGTTGCCCCACTCCAGGTACTCCTCCACGGTGAGGGGCAGGCTGGCGTCCAGCATGGTGTTCATGACGTCCACGAAGGGCACGGCGCTGTGCACGGCCTTGAAGAGGTCGGGGCGCAGGTTGGTGACGGCGCCCATGAGCAGGCCCCCGGCACTGCCCCCCTCGATGACCAGACGGTCCTTGGCCGTCCAGTTGTCCTTCACCAGGAACTCGGCGGCATCGATGAAGTCGGTGAAGGTGTTCATCTTCTTCAGGAGCATGCCGTCGTCGTGCCAGGCCTCGCCCAGCTCATTGCCGCCGCGGATGTGGGCGATGGCGTAGACCATGCCCCGGTCCAGCAGGCTGAGGCGGGGAATGGAGAAGGTGGGGGGCGTCCCGTAGCCATAGGAGCCATAGGCGTAGAGGAAGAGGGGTGCGCTGCCGTCCCGCTTGAGGCCCTTGCGGTAGACCAGGGACACCGGCACCTTCACGCCATCCCGGGCCGTGGCCCACAGGCGCTCAGTGGTGTACTGGGCCTTGTCATAGCCGCCCAGGACCTCGGTCTCCTTCAGGAGCGTCTGCTTGCCGGAGGCCAGGTCGCAGTCGTAGACACTCTGGGGGGTCACCATGGACTGGTAGTTGAGGCGGTAGGTCCTGGAGGTGTACTCAGGCGTCCCACCCGGGAAGGCCGCGTAGACGCTCTCGGGGAAGGCCACGTCACGCCAGGTGCCCGTCTTGAGGTCCTGGATGCGGAACTGGGCCAGGCCCTCGCGCTGCTGCACCACCACCAGGAAGTCGCGGAAGAGGTCAACACCCTGGAGCAGCACGTCGGGGCGATGGGCCACGAAGGGCTTCCAGTGGGAGGGGCCCGGCGTGGCGGCCGGGGCGGTGACCAGGCGGAAGTTCTTGGCATCCCGGTTGGTGCGGATGTAGAAGGTCCCTTCCCGGTGGTCGAAGTCGTACTTGTGGCCCTTCTGACGGGGGAGCAGCACCTTGAGGGCGCCCAGGGGCTTGGCGGCCGCCAGGTAGCGCATCTCCCAGGTGTCGGTGGACTGGACCTCCAGCTGCAGGTACTGGCGGTCCCGGGTGCGTCCCAGGCCGATGCGGTAGAGCTCATCCTTCTCTTCGAAGAGCAGGACGGGCTTGCCGGCGGACAGGTCGAGGCGCCAGAGCTGGTTCGAGCGCTTGGTGACAGCATCCTCGGTGACGAAGAAGACGTGCTTGGCGTCGGCGGCCCAGGTGAAGGAGGTCACCCGCTCAGCCAGGGGGCCGCTCACCTTGCCCGTGGCCAGGTCCTTGGTGAAGAGGCGGTACTGGCGGAAGCCCGTGTCGTCCGTGCTGTAGAGCAGGGTGCGCTCATCGTCGCTCACCGACATGCCGCCGAGGCTGAGGAAGGCCAGGCCCTTGGCCAGCTCGTTCTGGTCCAGGAGGACCTCCTCGGCAGCCTTGGGGTCATCGGCGCCTCTCTTGGCGGCCTTGCGGCGGCACTGAATGGGATACTGCTTCCCCTCCTCCGTGCGCGAGTAGTAGTAGTAGGCGCCGCGCCGGACCGGGACGCTCAGGTCCGTCTGCTTGATGCGCCCCAGCATCTCCTGGTAGAGGGCCTCGGAGAAGGGCTTGAGGTCCGCGGTCATGGTCTCGGTGTAGGCGTTCTCGGCCTTGAGGTAGGCCGCCACCTCGGGGCTGGTCTTCTCCCGGAGCCAGAACCAGGGGTCGTTCACCTGCTCGCCGTGCCACAGGCTCAGGTGGGGCCGCTGGGGAGCGACGGGGGGCCGGGGTGCAGGATCGGTAGCCATGAGACTCACACAGGCAAGAAGGGCGGCTGAGAAGGGAAAGAAACGCTGCAGCATGGGGACCTCGCGGCACCCAAGGTAGCACACGAAGAAGGGCCCCGAAGGGCCCCTCTTGTGGTGGTCACAGTCGTTCTGGCGCGGCAGTCTAGTCGACGGCCACGGTGGGGATGCGCATGCCGTAGAAGGAGCGCCACACAAAGACCGTGGAGATGATGAAGAAGATCAGCGCGGCCACGTGGGCCGTGGTCGGGTTCAGCTCGATGGCCAGCTCCACGGCCAGGAGGCCGAAGAGGGTGGTGAACTTGATGACGGGGTTCAGGGCCACCGAGGAGGTGTCCTTGAAGGGGTCGCCGACGGTGTCGCCCACGACGCAGGCGTCATGGAGCTCCGTGCCCTTGGCCTTCAGCTCGGTCTCCACCAGCTTCTTCGCGTTGTCCCAGGCGCCACCGGCATTGGCCATGAAGATGGCCTGGTAGAGCCCGAAGACGGCGATGGAGATCAGGTAGCCGATGAAGAAGTAGTGGTTGGCGCAGGCGAAGGCGAGGGTCGAGAAGAACACCGCCAGGAAGATGTTGAGCATGCCCTTCTGGGCGTACTGGGTGCAGATCTCCACGACCTTCTTGGAGTCTTCCACGGAGGCCTTGGTGGCATCCGAGTCGAGGTTGATGTTCTGCTTGATGAACTCCACCGCCCGGTAGGCGCCCGTGGCCACAGCCTGGCAGGCCGCACCGGAGAACCAGAAGATGATGGCGCCGCCGGTGATGAGACCGAGCAGGAACAGCGGGTTGATGATGGAGAGCCCCTGCTGGACGGGCATCTGGCCGGGGATCTTGGCGATCACCTCACCGAACTTGCCGTTGAGCAGCTGGATGATGGAGAAGATCAGGGTGGTGGCGCCCACGACCGCGGTGCCGATGAGCACGGGCTTGGCCGTGGCCTTGAAGGTGTTGCCGGCGCCATCGTTCTCTTCGAGGTACATCTTGCCGTTCTCGAAGTCGGGCTTGAAGCCGAAGTCCTTCTGGATCTCCGCCTCGATGCCGGGGATGTTCTCGATGGTGGAGAGCTCATAGACGGACTGGGCGTTGTCGGTCACGGGGCCGTAGGAGTCCACCGCGATGGTGACGGGGCCCATGCCCAGGAAGCCGAAGGCCACAAGGCCGAAGGAGAAGATCGCGGGAGCAGCCATGAAGCCGGCCAGCCCGAAGGTGGACACGTAGTAGGCGGCGCCCATGAGGCCCACGATGGTGAGGCCCATCCAGTAGGCGGAGAAGTAGCCCGCCACCAGACCGGAGATGATGTTGAGCGAAGCGCCGCCCTCCTTGGAGGCCGTCACCACTTCGCGCACGTGACCGGAGTTGGTGGAGGTGAAGGCCTTCACCAGCTCGGGGATCAGGGCGCCGGCGAGGGTGCCGCAGGTGATGATCGTGGAGAGCTTGCACCACAGGTGGTCAGGCAGGTTGCCGATCAGCAGCCAGGACAGGACGTAGGTGATGACGATGGAGAGGATCGAGGTCAGCCAGACCAGGGTGGTCAGGGGGGTCTCGAAGTCGAACTTGAGCAGGGCGCCGAACTTGGCCTTGGAATACAGGCCGTTGATCCAGTAGGAAGCCGCGGAAGTCACGACCATGCCCACGCGCATGACGAAGATCCACACCAGCAGGGCCACCTGGATCTTGGGATCCGTGACGGCCAGCAGGATGAAGGTGATCAGCGCGACGCCGGTGACGCCGTAGGTCTCGAAGCCGTCTGCCGTGGGGCCGACGGAATCACCCGCGTTGTCGCCCACGCAGTCGGCGATGACGCCGGGGTTGCGGGCATCGTCTTCCTTGATCTTGAAGACGATCTTCATGAGGTCGGAGCCGATGTCGGCGATCTTGGTGAAGATGCCGCCCGCGATGCGGAGGGCGGCGGCGCCCAGGGACTCGCCGATGGCGAAGCCGATGAAGCAGGGGCCGGCGGCGTCACCCGGGATGAAGAGCAGGATCGCCAGCATGAGGAACAGCTCGACGGAGATCAGCAGCATGCCGATGGACATCCCGGCCTTGAGGGGGATCTCCATGGTGGGGTAGGGCTTGCCACCGAGGCTGGCAAAAGCCGTCCGGGAGTTGGCGAAGGTGTTGATGCGGATGCCGAACCAGGCCACCGCCACGGAACCCAGGATGCCGATGATCGAGAAGAGCAGCACCACGATCACCTGGCCCCAGCCCATGGGCGTGTGGGAGAGGTACTTGAAGTAGGCGATCATGATGACCGCGATGAAGGCCCAGAGCAGCGAGATGAACTTGATCTGGGTGACCAGGTAGGTCTTGCAGGTCTCGTAGATCAGCTCGGAGATCTCGAGCATGGACTTGTGCACCGGGAGGTCCCGGATCTGGGCGTACTGCACGAGGCCGAAGCCCACGCCGAGCAGGCAGATGAACAGCCCGATCAGCAGCAGGTTGTGGCCCGTCATGCCCAGGAAGCTGCCCTGCAGGGCAGGGATCTTCAGGTCCGCCTCACCGGCGAGGGCCGGGGTAGCCAGGAGGAGGGCGAATGCCGCAGTCAGCGCCCCCTTGAAGATTCTCGTCGACGCCAGCGTGTCGAAGAGGCGTTTGATCGTCACCATGGTTTTTCCTCCGGATGGTTCCAAAAAAAGGGGACTCAGGGGGGTAGAAGATGATGGGGAAGCAGTCTCAGGAATCCGGGCGATCTTCGTGCAAAGCGCAGGAGGCCCGCGCAGGGAGTTTCCACCAAAGATCAAGCATGGCTCTGAAGCGACTTTAGCGTAAAAAGGCCTTCCCGCGCAAGGCCGAGTCTTGGGAGACACAACACTGGCAGCCCCCTCCCGAAAGGCGCCGGACACACTGTGACCGGGGTCCGCCACCTAGGGCTTGGGATTCCATCCCCCCAGGAAGATAATCGGGTCATATATGGCCCCGCTCTATGAACCCGGTCCCACCACCTCGGGACCCCTGTTCCACTCATTCGTCCTTTTCAAGGAGTCCATCTATGTCTGTTGCTGAACAGAGCATCGCGGGCGCGGAAGCACGCGGCCACGGTTTCCTGGCCTCGTCGGTCGGCCGCAAGATCGTCATGGCCGCCTCCGGCATCGTCCTCTTCGGGTTCGTCACGGTCCACATGATCGGGAACACCCAGGCCTACATGGGCGCCGAGTCCTTCAACGGCTATGCCAAGTTCCTGCACAGCATGCTACACGGCGGCGGCATCTGGATCTTCCGCGCCGTCCTCCTGCTGGCCACCGGGCTCCACGTCTGGTCCGCCACCACCCTCACCCTGGACAACCTGGCCGCCCGCCCTGTGGGCTACCGTGCCCAGCAGAACGTGGCCTCCACCTGGGCCTCCCGCACCATGCGCTGGAGCGGCGTCATCCTGGCCGCCTTCATTGTCTTCCACCTGATGCACCTGACCACCGGCCAGGCCCACCCGGCCTTCGACCACGCGAACCCCTACGCGAACTTCGTCAGCGGCTTCAAGGTCCCCGCCGCCGCCGCCTTCTACATCGTGGCCCAGCTCTGCCTGGGACTGCACATGTGGCACGGCGTGTGGAGCTTCACCCAGACCCTGGGCCTGTCCCACCCCCGCTACGAGAGCCTCCGCCGGAACTTCGCCACAGGGCTTACGTTCCTCGTGGTGGGCGTGAACATCTCGTATCCTGTCGCCGTCATCACCGGCTTCATTCACTGATCCCAGGGAGCCAACCATGGAACTCAAATCCCAAATCCCAGACGGTCCGATCGAGAAGAAGTGGGACAAGCACAAGTTCGACCTCAAGCTCGTCAACCCGGCCAATAAGCGCAAGTACAAGGTGATCGTCGTGGGTTCCGGCCTGGCCGGCGGCGCCGCCGCGGCCTCCCTGGCCGAGCTCGGCTACGAGGTCGAGTGCTACTGCTACCAGGACAGCCCGCGCCGCGCGCACTCCATCGCGGCCCAGGGCGGTATCAACGGCGCCAAGAACTACCACGGCGACGGCGACAGCGTCCGCCGCCTCTTCTACGACACGGTCAAGGGCGGCGACTTCCGCGCCCGCGAAGCCAACGTGCACCGTCTGGCCGAGGTCAGCAACAACATCATCGACCAGTGCGTGGGCCAGGGCGTGCCCTTCGCCCGGGAATACGGCGGCCTGCTCGACAACCGCTCCTTCGGCGGCGCCCAGGTGAGCCGCACCTTCTACGCCCGCGGGCAGACCGGCCAGCAGCTGCTGCTGGGCGCCTACCAGGCCCTGGAGCGGCAGATCGGCCTCGGTGCCGTCAAGATGTTCTCCCGGCACGAGATGCTGGAAGTCATCGTGGTGGACGGCGTGGCCAAGGGCATCGTGACCCGCAACATGGTGACGGGGAAGATCGAATCCCACGTGGCCGATGCGGTCTGCCTGGCCACCGGCGGCTACGGCAATGTCTTCTACCTGTCCACCAACGCCAAGGGCTGCAACGGCACCGCCATCTGGCGCGCCTACAAGAAGGGGGCGGCCTTCGCCAACCCCTGCTTCACGCAGATCCACCCCACCTGCATCCCGGTCACCGGCGATCACCAGAGCAAGCTCACGCTGATGTCCGAGTCCCTGCGCAACGACGGCCGCATCTGGGTGCCGAAGCGCAAGGAGGACTGCGGCAAGCCCGCCAGCCAGATCCCCGAGGACGACCGCGACTACTACCTGGAGCGGAAGTATCCCTCCTTCGGCAACCTGGCGCCCCGGGACATCTCCAGCCGCGCCGCCAAGCAGGCCTGCGACGAGGGCCGTGGCATCGGCGCCACGGGCCGCGGCGTCTACCTCGACTTTGACGACTCCATCAAGCGCCTCGGGCAGCCCAAGATCGAGGAGCGCTACGGGAACCTCTTCGAGATGTATGAGCGCATCACCGACGAGAACCCCTACAAGACGCCCATGCGCATCTACCCGGCTTCCCACTACACCATGGGCGGCCTGTGGGTGGACTACAACCTGCAGAGCACCATCCCAGGCCTCTTCGTGCTGGGCGAGGCCAACTTCTCCGATCACGGCGCCAACCGCCTGGGGGCCTCCGCCCTCATGCAGGGCCTGGCCGACGGCTACTTCGTGATCCCCTACACCATCGGGGGCTACCTGGCCGGCATCAAGCCCGGCAGCCGCATCAAGGTGGACGACCCCGCCGTCAAGGCCACGGAACAGACCGTGACCGACCAGATCGGCCGCCTCTTCGCCATCAAGGGCAAGCAGACGCCGGACCACTTCCACCGGGAGCTGGGCAAGGTCATGTGGGAATACTCCGGCATGGGCCGCAACGAGGCCGGCCTCAAGAAGGCCCTGGAGCTGATCCCGCAGATCCGCGAGGAGTTCTGGAACAACCTGTGCATTCCCGGCACCGGCGAGGAGGTCAACCAGTCCCTCGAGATGGCGGGCCGCGTCGCGGACTTCCTGGAGCTGGGCGAGCTGCTCTGTCTCGACGCCCTCAACCGCCGGGAGTCCTGTGGCGCCCACTTCCGCGAGGAGTGGCAGACGGGCGAGGGAGAGGCCATGCGCGATGACGAGAGCTTCTGCCACGTCGCGGCATGGGAATACAAGGGTGAAGGGAGCGCGCCGGTCCGACACACCGAGCAGCTCGCCTTCGAGAGCCTCCACCTTGCCACTCGCAACTACAAGTGAGGAACTGAGCCATGTCGAAGCACCTCAATCTCACCCTCCACGTATGGCGGCAGAAGAACACGAACTGCGATGGCAAGTTCGTCGAATACCCCGCCGAGAACGTCAGTCCTGACATGTCCTTCCTGGAGATGCTGGACGTCGTCAACGAAGGCCTCATCCGCAAGGGCGAGGACCCCATCACCTTCGACCACGACTGCCGCGAAGGCATCTGCGGCACCTGCAGCATGGTCATCAACGGCCGCCCCCACGGCCCCAAGGAGCGCACCACCACCTGCCAGCTGCACATGCGCAGCTTCCAGGACGGCGAGAGCATCACCCTCGAGCCCTGGCGCGCGGAAGCCTTCCCCGTGCTCAGGGATCTGATGGTGGACCGGACCGCCTTCGACCGCATCATCGCCGCCGGCGGCTTCATCAGCGTGCCCACGGGCTCCCCCCAGGACGCCAACGCCCTGCCGATCCCCAAGGTGAATGCCGAGCTCGCCATGGATGCCGCCGCCTGCATCGGCTGCGGCGCCTGCGTGGCCGCCTGCCCCAACGCCAGCGCCATGCTCTTCGTCTCCGCGAAGATCAACCACCTTGGCCAGCTGCCCCAGGGCCAGCCGGAGCGCTACAGCCGCGTCCGCGACATGATCGCCCAGATGGACGCCGAGGAGTTCGGCACCTGCACCAACCACGGCGAGTGCGAGATCGCCTGCCCCAAGGGCATCAAGATGGAAAACATCGCCCGCATGAACCGCGACTTCCTCAAGGCCAGCCTCACCTACCGTCCCGCCGTTGTTGGCGGCGGCGCCGGCTGAGTCGAGCCGTTTCCCGAAGAAAACGCCCGGCAGCCGCCGGGCGTTTTCTTATATGAACGGCAAAGGCTAGGCCACTCCTGCCAGGTAGTCCGTCCTGAAAAAGTGAGGTCTGACTTCACGCGACGGAGCCCAGCGCGCTGGGAATTCGCAGAAGCGGATTCAAGGTTGCAGTGAGCCAGGCCCAAATAAGCGCAAAAAGTCGCCTGAGGTGGGCGAGGATCTTCCTCAGGTTGTGGCCCACAGCGCAGAGGACGGCATTCTGTGCATCACCGAGCACGCCCTTCAACCAGT
>CAIPAY010000168.1 GCA_903863195.1 uncultured Holophagaceae bacterium | reverse complement strand
GTGGGTCTTCTGCTTCTCTCGTGGCCGCATCTGTACACCGGATTCTGAGGGGTTGTCCCTTCCAATCTGGTGTTTAAAATCGACCATTTGTTCCCTCAAATAGTAGCTTTAAAAGGAGTTGTGACTATTTCAGGGCCGACCAGGTAAGCGGCGGGTGACAGAACCAGCACCCTGCCCCTGATCGTTTCGGGGAAATGGGCCAGGTTCCCGGAGACCAGCACCGCCCCGGAGGCCTTGGCCAGCGAGAGAAACACCAGATCGTCCTTGTCGGGCCCACCCAATGACCAACTCGCTGGCTCGGGTTCGTGGAACGCCACCTGGAGCAACCGCGGGAACCAAGTCGGGGAGGAAAGCCTTTTGGGCGGAACTTGGGCCGGTTCAGGACCTCTCGGTATTCCAATACGATCGAGGGGCAGACATAAATTGGGATCCGCTTGAGCAGCACCTGCTCGACGATTCGCGCCAGGTCACTCTCGGGTTTCAGGGCAGCAGAGACAAGGACGATTCACTCCGATGGATTCTGATCGCCGGCGAGCAGGTCCCGGGTGAGGATGGCCAGCTGCTCGGGGGTGTTGGCTTCGGGATCATCCAGCACGGCCTCGAGGAGCTGGCGCTGGAGCTCGCCCAGCCAGGGCCCGCCGGGCCGTCCGGTCAGCCGCATGAGGGCCGCGCCGTCCAGGGCCAGGGCCCGCACGGACAGCGGCGGCGCGGCGGCGGCCAGGGCCTCCAGGCGCGCCAGCAGGGCCTGGTGCGCTTCCTCCTGGCGCTCGGCATCGAGCCCTTTGCCCAGATTGTCCGCCCGGCGGAAAGCCCCCCACTGGGCCAGCGGCAGGCTGTCCTCCTGGAGGTGGCGCAGGAAGCGACGGCAGGCGGCGTCGCCCCAGGCCGCCGAGGGGTGGGTCCCGTGGTGGCGGATGAGGGCGGCCACCTCCTGGCGCAGGGCATGACTGGCCTTGAGCCGCGCCAGGAGGCCGTCAGCCAGCTCCAGCGACCGCGCCTCGTGGCCATAGAAGTGGACCTGGCCATCCGGCCCCGTGGACCGGGTGTCCGGCTTGCCGGCATCGTGCAGCAGCGCCGCCCAGCGCAGGCCCGGCTCGGCGGGCGTCAGACCCACCACCTGCAGCGTGTGCACCCACACATCGTGCCGGTGGTGCCGGTTCTGGGCGCAGCCCAGCATCGGGCGTAGCTCCGGCAGCCAGAGATCCAGGAGGCCGCTCCCGGCCAGCAGGCCGAGGCCCTTGGCCGGATCAAGGCCGCGCAGCAGCTTGTCGAACTCCGTGAAGACGCGCTCCACCGAGACCTTGCGGGCCACCTCCAGGCGCTGGGGGATGGCGGCCAGGGTCGCGGCCTCCACCTCGAAGCCCAGCTGGGCGGCGAAGCGGCAGGCCCGCAGGGTCCGCAGGCCGTCCTCGCCGAACCGCTGCAGGGGATCCCCCACGGCACGGATCAGGCGCAGGGCCAGGTCCGCCTGGCCGCCGAAGGGATCCACCAGCTCGCCGCCGCCCACGGGCAGGGCCATGGCGTTGATGGTGAAGTCCCGGCGGGAGAGGTCCTCCTGCAGGTCCACGCCCAGCCTGACGGAATCCGGGTGCCGGCCGTCCCGGTAGTCGCCGTCGCTGCGGAAGGTGGTCACCTCCACGGGGCGGCCCTCCAGGAGCACGGTCACCGTGCCGTGCTGCAGGCCCGTGGGAATCACATTCAGGCCCGCGGCCCGGGCCTTCGCCATCACCACCTCGGGCAGCAGCCGCGTGGCCAGATCCCAGTCTGCGTGCGGCCGGCCCAGCAGCTCATCGCGCACCGCGCCGCCCACCACCGCCAGCTCCGCACCAGGGCCCAGGGCCTCCTTCAGGCGGAGCAGCGGGGGCCAGGTCATATAAACACCGGAGATTGGTGTCTTGGCGGTGGATCGTTTTCCTTTGAGATCATCCGCCTCACTCCCCTGATCCGGCGAGTCTCCGCAGCGCCTCGCCTTCGACCCGGCAGGTGAGCCACTCGCGCAGGACCCTGGCCCCGTGGGCCTCGTAGAACTCGATGGCGGGCGTGTTCCAGTCCAGCACCTGCCAGACGAAGCGGGTCCAGCCCTCCCTCACGGCGGTGGCCGCCAGGTCCTGCAGCAGGGCCTTGCCAATGCCCTTGCCGCGCAGCGCAGGGCGCACGAAGAGGTCCTCGAGGTAGATCCCTGGCTTGCCCTCCCAGGTGCTGAAGTTGAGGAACCACAGGGCGAAGCCCGCGGGCTGCCCCTCCCAGTCCGCCATGGTCACGTGCACCAGGGGATGCTCCGAGAAGGCGTAGCGCAGGATGTCGGCCTCGGTGGCGACGGCGGCCTGGGGCTCGCGCTCGTACTCGGCCAGCTCACGGATGAACTGAAGGATCAGCGGCGCATCGGCAGGAACGGCGGGGCGGAGGGTCAGCATTCGTCTATGCTAACCGGATGGATCAGGCCACCGCCCTCCGCCTTCACGAGGCGATGCTGCTCACCCGGCTCACGGAGGAGCGCATCGTGAAGCTGTTCCGGCAGGGGAAGACCCTCGGCAGCGTCTACCGCAGCCTGGGCCAGGAGGCCACGGCCTGCGGCACCGCCCTGGCCCTGGGCCCCGATGACGTGATCGGCCCCCTGATCCGCGACCTGGGCGCCATGCTCGTGCGCGGCGCGACCCCCACGGAGGTCTTCCTCCAGTATCTCGGCCGGGCCACGGGCCCCAGCGGCGGCCGGGAGCACAACAACCACTTCGGCTCCGTGGCGCGGGGCATCATCGCGCCCACCTCCATGCTCGGCGCCCTCATCCCCGTCATGGCGGGCGTGGCCCTCTCGTTCCGGCAGAAGGGCGAGCGCCGGGTGGCCATGACCTGGATCGGCGACGGCGGCAGCTCCACGGGCGCCTTCTACGAGGGGCTCAACTTCGCCGTGGTCCAGCAGCTGCCCCTGATCCTGGTGGGCGAGGCCAACGGCTTCGCGTTCTCCACGCCGCCCGAGCGCCAGATGGCGGGCCGCATGTCCGAGCGCTCCCAGGGGGCCTTCACCCTCACGGTGGATGGCAACGACGCCGCGGCTGTCTACGCCGCCGCCGCCGAGGCCCGGCAGCGCTGCCTCGACGGGAAGGGGCCGGTGTTCCTGGTCTGCGAGACCTTCCGCATGAAGGGCCACGCCGAGCACGACCACCAGCGCTACGTGGACAAGGAGCTGCTGGCCCAGTGGGCCGCCAAGGACCCCCTGCCCCGCTTCGAGGCCTGGCTGGCCCAGCGGGGCTGGACCCCGGACCCGGACCTGGCCCCCCGGCTGGAGGCCGAGCTCGAGGCCGCCGCCGAGGCCGCCCTCGGAGCCCCCTGGCCGGATCCAGCTTCCCTCACCCGGGGCGTCTTCGTCGGGGAGCGATGATTCAATTCAGATAGGATTTCAATAATCTAGACAATTATTTATATCCTTTATTTTCTGTATTTATATTTCTATTCGAATATCATTAGGTGGTCATTAATGGTCGATCCAGGGGGCAGCCAAGGAGCCCCTGATGAACCTCCAGCGAGTCCTGATGAACCTCCCGATCCGGTGGAAGTTCTTTCTGCTGCTGGCGGCCCAGATGCTCATCCTCCTCGGGGTTTCCACGCTGGCCTGGTTCAACCTGAACCGGAGCGTCGCCAACCAGCGCGCCCTGGCCCAGAGCACGCCCCGGGTCGATGCCCTCGCCCAGGCCCGGCATCGCCTCATGCTGGTGCGCGCGGAGCAGCTGGGCATCCTCGGAGGTGCCAATGCCAAGGGGTTCGTCGAGAAGCGATTGCCCAAGCTGAAGAACCTGGAGACCGAGCTGGAAGCCTCCTTCATCGAGATCATGGCCCATCCCTGGGGCAGCCAGGACAAGGAGGCCCTGACGGCGGGCATCGAGAGCATGCGCAGCTACATCCGGGCCTTCCCCGCGCTGATGGGCGTGGCCAAAGAGAGCCAGGATGCCGCCATGAAGGATGTCTTCATGAAAGCGAACCTCCGCTGGGTGGAGGAGGCCAAGGAGGCCTTCAACGGAGTCATCCAGCGGCAGGTGGCCGCCAACCAGGTCCTCGTGGCCCAGGGCGAAGCCAGCAGCCGCACCAGTGAAGTGGCGATGATCCTGGGTGTGCTGGTGGCTGCGGGCCTCGGGCTCGCCATCTCACTCGTGGTCAGCGGATCCATCCGCAGGTCCCTCGACGAGGTCCGGGAGCCCCTGTCGGCCCTGGCCCAGGGTGACCTCACCAAGCGCTGCCATGCCGCAGGCCTCGACGAGCTGGGCACCATGTGCCGAACCCTGGATCAGGTGTTGGAGAGCCTGTCCAAGGACATCGCCCTCATCTCCAAGTCCGCCGAAGGCACGGCCTCCAGTGCCACCGAGCTCTCGGCCACCACCGAGCAGGTGAACCGCACCACGGACGAGCTGCGGAACAGCACCGAGCAGGAGCGCCGGGCCATGGAGCGGTCCCTGTCAGCCCTGGAGCAGATGAACGCCAACATCCAGCAGGTGAAACAAAGTGCCCATCGGGCCGAAGAGCTGGCCGACCGCTCGAGGGAAGTCGGGCTGCAAGGGCTCTCCGCGGTCCAGGAAACCGGAAAGGCCATGGAGGCCATTGAAGAAAGCTCCGCCAAGGTCAGCCGCATCACGCGGGTCATCACGGACATCGCCCGCCAGACCAACCTGCTGTCCCTGAACGCAGCCATCGAGGCCGCCAAGGCCGGTGCCATGGGCAAGGGCTTCGCCGTGGTGGCGGAAGAAGTGCGCAAGCTGGCCGAACGCAGTGCTGCGGCTGCGAAGGAGATCACGGGCCTGATCCAGGAGAGTGGGGACCGGGTAGGACGCGGTGCCACCTCGGTGAAGGAGGCCACCCGCAGCCTTGAGGACATCCAGACTCACGTCCAGGAGAACGTCAAGCAGTTGAAGGAGATCTCCTTGGCCATGGAGGAGCAGGGTCGTGCCAGCGAAGAGGTGGTCCGGGCCATGGGCTCGGCCACCCAGATGGTGGAGCGGAACGCCTCCGCGACCACCCAGCTGTCTTCCACCGTCCAGGAGACGGCCCGTACCACGGAAGATCTGGCCCTGCTCGCCCAGCAGCTCCAGGCACTCACCCACCGGTTCCGGGTAGCCTGATGACCTTGTAGTAAAGAATGCGGACTTGGTCACTGCCCGGCGAGGCTAGACTGATCCCTGTCATGGGGGAAACCGTGCTCGTACTCGTCCTGAATGCCGGCTCATCGAGCCTGAAGTTCAATCTTTTCGACATGGGGAAGGAAGTCTCCGTCGCCGAGGGCAATGCCGAGCGCATCGGCCTGGGCGAGGCCAACCTGGCCTGCACCATCGAGGGTGAGAAGCGGAAGGAGGCCATGCCGCTGCCCACCCACCGGGAGGCCCTGGAGGCCATCCTGGACCGGCTCCGCGCCACCGTCCTGCACGACACGCCGATCCACGCCGTGGGCCACCGGGTGGTGCACGGCGGGCCGAAGTACGGCGACAGCGTGCTGATCACCGAAGAGGTCATCCGCGACGTCGAATACTTCGCCATGTATGCGCCCCTGCACAATCCCGCCAACGCCATGGGCATCCGCACCGCCCTCGCGGCCTTCCCGGACGTACCCCACGTGGCGGTCTTCGACACCGCCTTCCACCACAACATCCCGGACCACGCCCGGACCTACGGCATCCCCTACGAGCTGAGCCAGAAATACGGCATCCGGCGCTACGGCTTCCACGGCACCAGCCACGCCTACGTGGCCGCCCGCACGGCCATCCTGCTCTGCCGCCCCCTGCGCTCCCTGCGCGTCGTCACCTGCCACATCGGGAACGGCACCAGCATCTGCGCCGTGGACCACGGCAAGAGCGTGGACACCAGCATGGGCATGACCCCGCTCCAGGGCGTCATCATGGGGACCCGCTGCGGCACCATCGACCCCAGCGTGGTCGAGATGCTCATGGAATACGAGCACCTGGACTACAACGCCATCACCGACCTGCTGAACAAGAAGTCCGGCCTCCTCGGCATCTCCGGCGTGTCCTCGGACTTCCGCGAGATTGAGCTGGCTGCGGACGCTGGCAATGACCGGGCCCGCCTGGCCCGCGACCTCCTGACCTACAACGTTCGGCAGTACATTGGCGCCTACGCCACGGTCCTCAATGGCGTCGACGCCATCACCTTCACGGCGGGCATCGGCACCCACAGCACCTACGTCCGGTCCAAGGTCTGCAGCAAGCTGGGCTTCCTCGGCGTGGAACTGGACCACGAGGCCAACGAGCAGGGCACGGGCGAGCGCATCATCACCACCCCAGGCTCCCGCGTGGTCGTCACCGTGGTGCCCACCAACGAAGAGCTCATGATCGCCCGGGAGACCATCCGCTAGCCTGCCCTCCCGGCAGGCACGGAGAACCCGACTACAGGCCTTTCACGTTCTGGCGCAGCCCCTAGCGAGCGAGGCGAATCCAGAACGTGGTGCCTTCGACGCTGGTCTCGAAATCCACCTGGCCCCCCAGCACGCTCTCGCCGAAGAGCTTCATGGCGTAGGTGCCCAGACCCCTGCCGGCGCTGCCCTTGGTGCTGAAGGAGCGCTGGAAGATCCGGCTGCGATGCCCCTCGGGGATCTCTCCCCGGTTGTGGACCTGGAACCGGATCGTCTGCTCCTCAAGCACCGCGGACAGGCTGACTGTCTCTCCCGGGGCCGAGGCCTCGACTGCGTTGACCGCCATGTTCAGCACCACCCTTGAGAGCAGTTCGGGGTCGGTGTGGATGAGCACTTCCGGCGCCGGGAGGAGCCGCACTTTTCGGTCCCCGGCCAGCGTGTGGCGGGCCACCAAGTCCGCCGCGTCCCTGAGGATCTCCAGGGGCAGGATGGGCCGCGTCTGGGGCCGGAGGCCACCCTGCTCGGCCATGGCCATAGCCCGGTGGGAGCGCAGCTCCCGGTCCAGCAGGTCCGTGAGGTGCGCCACCTTCTGGGCCGCGCCAGGCGTGGTGGTGGTATCCGAGGCCAGGAGGTCCGCCCAGGCCCGAATGCCCTGCATGAGGTTGGCCACGTCATGGAAGAACAGCCGCTCCAGGGCCTCGCGTCGCTTCAAGGCGCTCTGGTCATGCAGCACCACCACGATGAAGGTGTGGAGCCCCACCTGCAGCGGGCTGGCCGCCAGCTCGAACTCCGCGCTCTGGGTCAGCTCGCCGCTGCGCAGGGTGAGCAGGCACTCGCCCTCCACGGCCCGCCCGGTGCGCTGGACCTCGAGGATGGTCGCCACGGCTCCGCAGTGGGCACAGGCTGTGCTCGTGCCGCAGCCGCTGGGACCCTGGTCATGGTGGATGCAGCCGAAGAGCTCTCCAGGCCGATGGCCCATGGCCTCCACGGCACTGCCGACCACCTCCCGGACCCGGTCATTGGTGGCAAGCACCTGCCGGTTGCCATCCAGGATCAGGACCAGCCCGTCCATGGATTCCGTGAGGAAGCAGACCACGGGATTGGCCAGGCAAAGCTCGGCTTCCAGGCGCAGCTCCAGCTCAGAGCTGCGCTCCGGGGGGGCGAAGAACGTGCTCAGCGGCCCGACCTGCTTGGAACCGACGTCGAACACCATGGGGACTCTCCGGCTCATCGGACCGATGGGTCCTTGATTCCTCTATCGGGTTACCCCTCTGCCAGGTTGAATCCAATGAGAAATATCAGGCACAAGGCACTTTCCGGGAAGGTCATGAATATCGGCAGTCCTTCCCTCAAGCAAACGGCCCCCACCCGGGGGCCGCTTGCTTCTTCAGGAAAGACCTACAGGCCCTTCTTCTCCAGGCGCTCGCCGCGAGCCTCCTTCTTTTCGCCCTTGCGCTCATTCCTGGCGCCGCGGACTTCCTGCCGCACCCCCTTGCGCTCCTGGGCCGCGCCCACCTTTTCCTTGTGCTCGCCCTTCTTCTCGAGGGCCTCGCCCTGCTTCACCTTGCCCTGGGCCTCCAGGGCCTCGCCGCGCTGCTCCATGCGGGCGCCCTTCGCCACCTTGGCCTCGCCCTTGGCGACGTTCTTCGCGCCGCGGGCCTCCTGGCGCTCGCCCTTCTTCTCCTGGGCCGCACCGCGCTGCTCGAGGCGCTCGCCCTTCTTCTCCACCTGCTGGCCGGTGGAGGCCTGGGCCATGAGGGAGGCGCCGATGAGCCCGGCCGCCACGATGAGTGCCACCCGCTGCGAGCGTTTGAACATGGTTGCTCCTGGTGCGGCCTTGCCGCGAAGGGGATTCGTCCCGCAGTCTAGATAGCGGGGGCTGTGCCAGTTCGGTTACCCAAGCCATTCCTGCTTATGGAAAAGGTTTAAGGGCCCGATATGTGGATAGTCGCCACACAGGTGAGGTGAGATGCAACGGCGGCCATTGCCGACTCCCAGAGTCCTCTCGCCGACCTGGGGCCTCCGCTGGCCGAATGCCCGTGCACCCGCCTGCTAAACGACCCCAGACTCTGCCTCGTAGTTCATGCAGCATCCCGGCTCGCCCGGCATCTTTTCCATCAGGGGGTTCCATGAAGAAGCGATGGATCATCGCATCGGTCGCCGGGGTGGCCCTGGCTGCGGGCATGTTCCTCACCCTGAAGGGGAGCGACGGCAAGGGCAAGAAGGCCGAGGCCACCACGCCCTTCCGGCTCGGGAAGGTCCAGGCCGAAGACCTCCAGGTGAGCGTCCGCGAGGTGGGCGTGGTGGATCCCCTCACCAAGGTGGACGTGAAGTCCACGGTTTCCGGGCGCATCGTCGGCCTGAAGGTCCGGGAGGGCGCCACGGTCCGGGCGGGCGAGGTCCTGGCCGAGGTCGAGCCCGACGTGAACCAGGCCCAGACCCTCTCCGATGTGCAGGGCAGCGTGTCCCAGGCCAAGGTGAGCTTCAAGAACGCCGAGCGGGACTTCGCCCAGCAGGCCGAGCTCTTCCGCCTGGGGCTCATCTCCGACCAGGTCTACCGTGGCGCCCGCACCCAGCGGGATCTGGCCGAGGAGGCCTACAAGAGCGCCCAGACGCGCTACCAGATCGTCGAGGACCGCGGCATTCCCATCAGCGGCAACGCCTCCACCCAGCTGGCCCGGGTCACGGCCCCGCTGAATGGCGTGGTCATCAAGAAGGGCGTGGAGCTGGGTGACACCATCACCTCCGGCGTCAGCTCCTTCAGCGCCGGCACCGTGGTCTTCACCGTCGCAGACCTGGCTTCGCTCATCGTCCGGGTGAACCTCAACGAGGTGGACATCGCCAAGGTCCGCGTCGGCCAGCCCGTGCGCATCAGCCTGGACGCCTATCCCCAGCGATCCTTCACAGGCAAGGTGCGCTTCGTGGCGCCCGCAGCCGATCTGGTCGAGAAGATCAAGGTGTTCAAGGTGGAGGTGGCCCTGGACGAGCTCACGGAGTCCTTCCGCACCGGCATGAGCGCCAACGTGGAGATCCTGGGCGAGAAACGCGACAAGGCCGTGAGCGTGCCCCTGGAGGCCCTGCAGCGCCGCAACGGCCAGACCGTGGTCTACCGGCTGAAGGCGGACCTGCCGCCCAAGGAGCTGGCCAAGGCCAAGGAGGGCCTCACGGGCCGCGGCAAGTTCATCTGGCTGGCGGATCACTGGGCTGAGTTCTTCGACGTGGTCCAGGTCACGGCCGGCATCGCCACCCTGGAGCGGGTGGAGATCCTCGCCGGACTCAAGGCCGGCGATCAGGTGAGCCTCGAGGACCCCAGCAAGAAGAAGGTCGAGAAGGACGATGAGAACAACTAGGGACTCCGGGTCCCCCATCATCGAGACCCTGGGCCTGACCAAGGTCTATGGCACCAACGGCGCGGCCGTCCACGCACTGCGCGGCGTGGACCTCAGCGTCCAGCCGGGCGAGTTCGTGGCCCTGGTCGGCCCCTCCGGCTCGGGCAAGTCGACGCTTATGGCCATCCTGGGCTGCCTGGACCTGCCCACGGCGGGCTCCTACACCCTGGACGGGCACGCAGTCCAGGGCCTCAGCGGGGGTGAGCTGGCCCGCATCCGCAATGAGAAGGTCGGCTTCGTGTTCCAGAGCTACAACCTGCTGCCCAAGGCGAGCATCGTCCGGAACGTGGAGCTGCCCATGCTCTACGCCGGCGTGGGACGGAAAGAGCGCCGCGAGCGGGCCCTGGCCCTGCTCGAGAAGGTGGGCATCGCCGACAAGGCGGACAAGCTGCCCGCGACGCTCTCCGGGGGTCAGAAGCAGCGGGTCGCCGTGGCCCGGGCCCTGGCCAACGCCCCTGCCCTGCTGCTGGCGGATGAGCCCACGGGCGCCCTGGACTCGAAGACAGGCGCCGAGGTGCTGGAGCTCTTCCAGGAGTTGCACCGCCAGGGCAACACCCTGCTGCTGGTCACCCACGACCCCCACATCGCCGCCCTGGCAGAGCGCCGGGTGGAGATCAGGGATGGCGTGGTCGCGGCGGGTGGCGAGTGGGAGGCCTCGATGGCCTCCCAAGAGCCGGGCACCCGCCTGACCGCGCATCACCAGGGAGCGGCGGGTGGCGAGTGGGAGGCCTCGATGGCCTCCCAAGAGCCGGGCACCCGCCTGACCGCGCATAACAGTGGCGCAAGCGGCGCCGCACCGAACCAGCAGGCACATCCATGAAGGCCTCCGGCGCCTTCCGCGAGCGGCTGCTGGGAGCCTGGACCGAGCTGCGGGAGAACCTCGGCCGCTCGGTCCTCCAGGCCCTCGGGGTGCTGCTGGGCGTGGCGTCGGTGCTGGGCGGCTTCTCCATCTCCGACAGCCAGCGCAAGCGGGCCGACGAGATGTTCATCAAGATGGGCGGCCTCGACAAGCTCAACGTCATGCCCCGGACCGCCATGAAGGACGGCCAGCCATCGGCGCTGCAGCAGGCCAACCTGGGCCTCCGCGATGCGGACGCCCTCGGCGGCGAGGCCCTCAAGGCTGACGCCATCCAGGGGGTCAGCCGCCAGAAGGGCGCCCGGGCCCGCATCGTCTCGGCCTTCGCGGACCAGGACCGGTCGGTCAGCGGCATCGGCGGCGACTACATCCCGGCCAACGGCTACGGGGTCGCCGAGGGCCGCGGCTTCTCTCTTTCTGAGATGGAAGGCGGCGCACCCGTGGTCATCCTCGGCACCGAGGCAGCCGCCACCTTTTTCCCCAAGGGGGATGCCCTCGGCCAGTCCCTGCGCATCGGCGAGATCCCCGTCACGGTCATCGGCACCTTCCAGGAGCGGGTGTTCCACTTCCGCGAAGGGGGCGGCAACCAGTTCTGGTGGCGCAACCGCATCATCGCTGTGCCCGCCAACCTGGTGCAGCGGCGCATGAACGGGGACGCCTACCGGCGGGTGGACCGGGTCACCTTCCGCATCCCCGACATGGCTGCCATGAGCGGCTTCGCCCAGCAGCTGAAGAGCCTCGTGTCCGCCAATCACCGGCTTCAGGACGACTTCCGCCTGGACGACGTGGCCGCCCGCATGCGCCGCCGCCAGAGCCAGGGCAGCGTCTACGACATCGTCTTCCTGCTGTCCGGCGTGCTGGCCCTGGTGGGCGGCGGCATCGTCAACGTCAACATCCAGATGGCCAGCCTCAAGGAGCGGGTCCGGGAGGTGGGCGTGAAGATGGCCATCGGCGCCTCCGGCCGGGAGATCTTCAAGAGCTTCATGACCGAGGCCCTGCTCATCACGGCCCTGGGCGGCGCCGCGGGCCTGGTGCTCGGCGTGGGCTTCTCCTGGGGCATCACCCGCAGCATCGGCGTGCCGCTGCACATGACCCCCGCCAGCTTCTTCTGGGCCTATGGCATGGCCGCGGCCTTCGGGTTCCTGTTCGCCCTCTACCCGGCCTGGAAGGCCAGCAGGCTCTCACCGATGGAGGCCCTGCGCTATGAGTGAGGGAACCGTCCTCCGCCCCGCGGCCCGCGGCTTCAGCCTGGGCCTGTTCTGGGAGGTGATCCGCACCGGCCTGGTCGAGCTCTGGGCCCACAAGCTGCGCAGCTTGTTGACACTCACCCTGCTCATGCTCGGCGTCTTCGCGCTGGTGGTCATGACCTCGGTGCTGGACGGCCTCATGGACAAGATCAGCACGGGCTTCGCCGGCATGAGCTGGGACGGCACCGTCCGCATTGCCCCCAAGACCCCCGAGACCGGTGAGGACCGTAAGCGCTTCGCCATGAGCCCCGGGCTCCGCTATGAGGACCTCAGCCGCCTGAACGCGCCCAATGTCAAGGTGCTCGCCTTCCTGCCCCGGGCCCAGAAGTCCAGCACCGTGCGGACCACCGGCGGTGCCGAGCGCATCTACGTGATGGGCGTGAGCCCCGACTACGCCCAGTGGATGAACCGCCCCATCGCCCTCGGCCGCGGCCTCACGGAGGACGACCAGCGCCGCCGCTCCACCGTGGCCGTGGTGGGCGCCAGCCTGGCGGCGAAGCTGTTCGGCGGTGCGGATCCCGTAGGTCGCGACCTGGTGGTGGACGGCGTGCCCTTCCGCCTGGTGGGCGTGCAGGAGCCGGGCCAGATCTTCAACGACGAGAACTACTACGACGCCAACGGGATCCTCATCCCCCTGGAGACCTACATGGACCGCATGGACCCGAGCCACCGACTGGCCCAGGTCACGGTCAAGCTGCGGAACCCCCAGGAGGCCGGGGAGATCTCGGCCATGCTGCTGGGCCGCGTGCGGCAGGCCCACCACGGGATCGAGGATGCCGAAGTGATGGACCTCGACGCCGAGGCCGCCAAGGGCTACCGGAACTTCCTGGAGCAGATGCACGGCTGGAAGGTCGTGCTCCTGAGCCTGGCCGGGACCGTGCTGCTGGTGGGCGGCGTGGGCGTGCTGTCGGTGATGCTGATCAGCTTCAGCGACCGCCGCTTTGAGATCGGCCTCCGGAAGGCGCTGGGGGCCTCGGACGAGGAGATCTTCATCCAGTTCCTGCTCGAGGCGCTGGTACTGGCGGCCCTGGGGGCGCTGCTCGGCACCCTCTCCGGCGCCCTGCTCTGCCAGGCCCTCTCCTCGAACTTCCCCTACGGCCTCGTGGTCAATCCCGTGGGCCTGATCACGGCCTGGATCGTGGCCCTGACCCTCGCCCTGCTGTTCGGGCTCTACCCCGCCTTCCGCGCCATGCGGCTGAGCCCCATGGAGGCGATGCGCTAGGCTGTCTGCATGGCCGATCCCATCTCTGTCACCGCCTCCGTCCGGGTCCCCGGCGAGGCCATCCGCTTCAAGGCGGTCCGCGCCGGCGGTGCCGGCGGCCAGAACGTCAACAAGGTGTCCTCCAAGGTGGAACTGCGCATTGATCTCACGGCCATCGAGGGCCTCCCCGAGGACGCCCTGCTGCGGCTGCGCGCGGCCCAGCGCAACCGTCTCGACGCCGAGGGCCTGTGGATGGTGGTCAGCGACCGCACCCGGGACCAGCTCAAGAACCTCGAGGACGCCCGGGAGAAGGTCGCCGAGGGCATCCGGGCCGCCCTGGTGCGCCCCATCCCCCGCCGCCCCACCCGCCCCACCCGGGCCTCCAAGGAGCGCCGCCTGGACGCCAAGAAGAAGGCCTCCGACCTGAAGCGCAGGCGCAGCGGTCCGCTGGACTAGCAAACAAAAGCTTATTAACCACCGATGAACACCGATAAATGCTGATTAAAAGCTGATAAAAAAAGAGCTGAATAGATTTTTCTTCTTGTTTTTATCATGCCTTTATCGGTGTTCATCGGTGTTCATCGGTGGCCGAATTGTCCTTTGCCTGAAAAACAACCCGCCGGTGCCCCCTGGCGGTTTCAGCGAAACACATTGACACTTTTTTTGGTATCATTGACTGTTTTTTCTTCTTCAAGGCCCTACCTGAGTGTCCAGTGCTGTAATCTTCACCTTTACCGAGGAGTATCCATGTCCGAGTCCCAGTCCTACGCGAACCACCGCCGCTTCGATCCCCTGATGCACTTCGTCGTGCTCCCGGTGCTGCTGATCAGCTGGTTCACCAGTGTCTGGCACGTCATCAAGTATCCGAGCCTCCACGCGGCCTGGGCCATGGTGCTCTGCCTGATCCTGGTGCTCCTGGCCCTGGTGACGCGGGGCTCGGCCCTCAAGGTCCAGGACCGGCTGATCCGCCTGGAGGAGACCCTCCGCATGCAGCGCCTGCTGCCTTCCGATCTCCAGGGCCGCATCGCCGAGCTGACGCCCAAGCAGTTCGTGGGCCTGCGCTTCGCCGCCGATGCCGAGCTCGCCGACCGCGTCCGCGAAGCCCTCGACCAGAAGCTCGACGGCGAAGCCATCAAGAAGCGCATCCAGACCTGGCGCCCCGACGACTTCCGGGTGTGAGGGGTCAAAGACTCTTAACCATGAAGACCACCAAGACCACGAAGGAAGACAAGCTATTCCTGCTTCTTCGTGGCCTTCCCGTCTTCTCGGTATCGGCTACGTCGATACGCGAGACAAGCTGAAATCTCGTAGTGAATCCGTCTTCACAAGAAAATAGGAACCACAAAGAACACAAAGAACACAAAGGACACAAAGGACACAGAGAAGGGCCTTTCTATCTAGCCCCTGCTTTTCTTTGTGGCCTTTGTGTTCTTTGTGGTTAAACCATCTTTTCCGGAAAACCAGACTCACGAAGGAAGTGACAATCTGCGGCCGTCTTGTGGTCTTTGTGGTGAAGCGGTTTCCGGTCGGCTCAGTCCCGGACCCAGTGGCAGGTGTAGCCGCCGGGGTGCTTAATGAGGTAGTCCTGGTGGTAGTCCTCGGCGCGCCACCAGGGGCCGGCGGCGGTGATCTCAGTGACGAGGGGGCGCTTCCACTTGCCGCTGGCGTCCACCGCGGCCTTCACCTTCTCGGCGGCCTGCCGCTGGGCCTCGGAATGGAAGAAGATCGCGCTGCGGTAGGAGCTGCCCGTGTCATTGCCCTGGCGATTCAGGGTGGTGGGGTCGTGCATGCGGAAGTAGAACTGGAGCAGCGCCTCATAGGTGGTCTTCGAGGGATCGAAGCGGATCTGCACCGCCTCCGCGTGGCCCTCGTGGTGCTCGTAGGTGGCGTTGGCCACGGTGCCGCCGGTGTAGCCCACCTCGGTGCCCAGCACGCCCGGCTGCTTGCGCAGCAGGTCCTCCATGCCCCAGAAGCAGCCGCCGGCCAGGGTTGCCAGCTCTTCCTTCGCCGCAGCAGCAGCCTTGCCGAAGAGGGGCAGGAAGCTACCCAGGCCTTCCTTCTCCAGATCGGTCACGGGCACGAAGCGCAGGGCGGCGCTATTGATGCAGTAGCGGAGGCCGCCGCGGTCCGCGGGGCCGTCCTCGAAGACGTGGCCCAGGTGGCTGTCCACGGCCCGGGAGCGCACCTCGGTCCGGACCATGCCCAGGGTGATGTCGCGCTTCTCGACCACGTCCTGCCCCTCCAGGGGCTTGGTGAAGCTGGGCCAGCCACAGCCCGAGTCGAACTTGTCCTTCGAGCTGAAGAGGGGCTTCCCGCTCACCACATCGACGTAGACGCCCTCCCGGTGCTCGTTCCAGAACTCATTGCGGAAGGGCGGCTCGGTGCCCGCCTCCTGGGTCACGTGGTACTGCATGGGGGTGAGCTTCTGCTTCAGCTCAGCTTGGGATGGCTTCGGGGCGTCGGTCACCTTCAGATCCTCGCGAGGGGCCGGAGCCGCGGCGGGGGCGCTCCGGGGGGTTGTTACGGCAAATCCAAAGCCCGCCAGGGCTCCGGCCAGGAGAAGGATGGCCAGGATGGTGCGTGGTCTCATGCCGAGCCTCCTGAATGGAGCTTGGATGCAGCGAACCGGCCAGTAGGTACAGCGAAGGATCCAGGGCGCTTCGGGCTGAAGACCCCTGTCAGCACAAGAGCCGGAAAAATCCAGGAACGAACCTGCTGGTCTGGACATCTTAGGAGGAAGCCAGTTCAGACACCTTCTTCCACCCGCCGGAACCGCATTGGAGGATCCATGCCACCGGGAAACGTCCTGTCCAAGCCCCCCGTCAAAGTCATCGAGAAGACCACCGCCGAGGCCTGCCTCGCCATCGCCCGCCGCATCCAGCAGGCCCACCGGCTCTCCGGTGACGACTCCGGCTCCGAGGCAGTCCGCCAGGTGGCCGAGTCCATCCGCCGGGAGCTGCTCCGCAGCTGAACCATCTCACAGGTAGCGTCAGGCCCCTGGAGTGGCTCCGGGCTTCCAGTTCGTTCCCCCGTTGACCATGTCCACCTCGGCGATGTGGTGGGCGAACCACTCGGCGAAGAACAGGGCCACATCGGCAGACACCAGGCCTCCCTGGGCGTGCTTGGTCTGGAGTTCCAGCAGCTTGGCGTGGAGGGCGCGGTGTTCTTCCAGGTGGGAGCGGAGCTGCCGGTTGCGGGACTCGGTGAGGAACAGCTCCTCCGTGGTGAAGTGTTCCTGCGTCTGCCTGGCCAGCACCTCCAGGTAGCCCGCCACCCGCGGAGACGCGTTGTTCAGCTTGACCGCATCGGCCAGGGTGTTCACGGTCTCGAAGAGAGCCTCATGCTGGCAATCGATGATCTCGATGCCGGTCAGAAAGCGGGAATTCCAGCTTGCGATGGCCACGGAGGCACTCCTGGGGTCGAGGAGAGGATACCCCCCCCCAACGGATCTTGGATCCCGGTGTCGAACAAATCCGTGACGAAAGTCCAGGGGACGGGCAGGACGTGACCTACGAGTCTGGACTTTCCCAGTCACGGACTGCATATTTGGGTCGTTCATCTCGGGATTGATGTCTGGGTTCGGTCTGAGGCCGTTTCCCGAGAGGTGGTTTATGGCTCTGCTGGTGAGGGTCCTCATGTGTCCGCGGCTGGGAGGGGGGGCTGGTGAACTGCGCCCGTGGGTGCGGGACAGCGCCCACCGCTCTTGGGAAGGAGTTGACATGGAACGCTTCGGCCTGAAGTTCGACAAGCACGGAAATCCGCGCTTGGCGGTCCCCTACCGCGGCACGCGGCTGCTGCGGCACCCCATGTACACCAAGGGCACCGCCTTCACCCAGGAAGAGCGCGTCGCCTTCGGGCTGGAGGGCCTGCTGCCCCACACGGTGAGCACCCAGGACCAGCAGTGCGCCCGGGCCTACGCCAACATCAGCCGCAAGCAGGATCCCCTGGAGAAATACATCGGGCTGGCGGCCCTGCAGGACCGGAACGAGCACCTCTTCTACCGGGTGCTGATCGACCACATCCAGGAGTTCCTGCCCATCGTCTACACGCCCACGGTGGGCCAGGCCTGTCAGGAGTTCAGCCACATCTTCCGGCGCGCCCGGGGCATCTGGATCACCCCGGAGCACCGGGGCCGCATCTACGAGGTACTCGGCAACGCTCCCTTCGATGACGTGCGCCTCATCGTGGTCACCGACAACGAGCGCATCCTGGGCCTGGGCGACCAGGGCGCCGGCGGCATGGGCATCCCCATCGGCAAGCTGGCCCTCTACACCGCCGCCGCGGGCATCCCGCCCTGGCAGACCCTGCCCATCAGCCTCGACGTGGGCACCGACAACCAGGACCTCCTGGCCGACGAGCTCTACCTGGGCTGGCGGGCGCCGCGCCTCCGGGGGCCGGAATACGACTCCCTGGTGGAGGAGTTCGTCTTCGCGGTCAAGCGGCGCTTCCCCCGGGTCCTCCTGCAGTGGGAGGACTTCAAGAAGGCCAACGCCTTCCGCCTCCTGGATCGCTATCAGAAGGTCATCACCAGCTTCAACGACGACATCCAGGGCACGTCCGCCGTGGGCGTGGCGGGCCTGCTCGCCGGCAGCCGCGCCACGGGCATCCCCCTCCAGGAGCAGCGGGTGCTGTTCTTCGGCTCCGGCGCCGCCGGCATCGGCATCGCGCGGCTGGTGCGGGCCGCCCTGCGGCAGGCGGGTCTCGAGGGCGAGCGGCTGCTCGCGGCCACGGCCAACCTGGACATCAACGGCCTGCTGACCCAGGACGACCCCAGCCTCGAGCCGCACGCCAGTGACTTCGCCTGGCCCGCGGCGCTGGCCGAGCGGTTCGGCCTGGGCCTGGGCCAGCCGCGGGACCTGCTCGCGGTGGTGCGGGCCTACCACCCCACCATGCTCATCGGCACCTCCGGCGACCCCGGCACCTTCACGGAGGAGGCCATCCGCGAGATGGCCAGGCACGTGGAGCGGCCCCTGGTCTTCCCCCTGTCCAACCCCACCAGCAAGTGCGAGGCGAAGCCCGAGGACCTCCTGCGCTGGACCGAGGGCCGGGCCCTGGTGGCCACGGGCAGCCCCTTCGAGCCGGTGCACTGCGGCGGCCGCGTGCACGTCATCGGCCAGAGCAACAACGTCTTCATCTTCCCCGGCATGGGCCTGGGCATCCTGGTCGCGGAAGCGACGGAGGTGACCACGGGCATGTTCACGGCGGCGGCGCGGCGCCTCGCCGAGAACGTCCACCCCGGCGAGCTGGAGGTCGGCAGCCTCTTCCCGCCCACCGCCCGGATCCGGGAGGTCACCGCCTCCGTGGCCGAGGCCGTGGTGAAGGAGGCGCGGAATGCCGGCGTGGCCGGGAGGTCCATCGCTGACGAGGACATTCCGGCAGCCATCGCCCAGGCCATGTGGCACCCGGCCTACCTGCGCGAGGAGGCGGCCCCCATCGAGGCCGGCAGCCTCTCCGGTGGGGCCCTGTCCCGCTGAGGCCGGGAACACCCCGCACCCCCAAGGGGCATTGGGGATGTTAGAGTCAATAGATAGGTAAAATGACGTATGCTCATTACCCATGAAAAAAGAACCAGTCCCCGGAGGCCTATGAGCCAGCTGGTGCGCTACGAGTCGGCCTCGATGGGAGCCAGTGCCCCGACCCAGGGCGTGGCCCGCAACATCAGCGAAGGGGGCCTGAGCCTGCGGACCCCCACGCCGCTGCGCCGGGGCGAGGTCCTGCGGCTCCACGTCCCCCTGCCGGGCGGGCCCACCAGCGTGCCTGTTTCCTCCGAAGTGCTCTGGACCAAGGAAGAAGAAGGCGGCTTCTCCAGCGGCCTCCAGTTCCTGGCCTGATGGGTTGGCTCAAGCGCCGCGTGTTAGGCTTCAATACGCATGACTACTTACATCAACTCGCGAGGTTATCTCCGGACGCCCATGAACCTGACGGTGTGCTTCGATCACATCGCAGAGTCGGGCTGTGCCGCGGTCGAGGACACCACCGAGGGCCAGTGCCACGACCTCAGCGAAGGCGGCTTGAACCTTGTGACCACCATGGCTCTGCGGGTGGGTGAGGTGTTGCGGCTGCACCTCCCTCTGCTCGGAGGGGACTCCAGCCTGCCTGTTTCAGCTGAGGTCCGCTGGACGCATGAGATTGAAGGCGGCTTCTCCAGCGGCCTCCAGTTTCTGGCCTGACGGCCTACCGCTCCGCAAAAGCCCGCAGGCGACGCGCGGCCTCCTCCAGCAGGTCGTCGGTCTTGCAGAAGGCGAAGCGCACCATGCGCGGCGGGTGGGGGTCCGTGGTGAAGCTCGACAGGGGCACCGTGGCCACACCGGCCTCCTTCACCAGGCGCGCAGCGAAGACACTGTCGGCCTCGCTGGCCAGGGCCGAGTAGTCTGCCAGCACGTAGTAGGCGCCCTGGGGCGGCTGCAGGGAGAAGCCCGCCCGGGTGAGCGCACCGCAGAGCAGGTCGCGGCGGTGGCGGTAGGCCTCGGCCATGTCGGTGTAGTAGGCCCGGGGCAGCGTCTCCATGGCGAAG
>CAIPAY010000167.1 GCA_903863195.1 uncultured Holophagaceae bacterium | reverse complement strand
CGCCCAGGTTGTCGAACCACTGCCGGGCGATGGCTTCCGTGATGCCGTGCCCGTGCGCGGCGTTCTCGCCGTTGATCACCACCAGGTCCGCGCCGGTCTCCCGGCGGAGGCTGGGAACGAACTCCTCCACCAGCCGCCGGCCGGGTTCCCCTACGACATCGCCCAAGGCGAGGATCTTAAGCTGTGTGCCCATGCTTCCAGCCTAGCAAAGAAAAGGGCGGCGCTGAGGCGCCGCCCTTTCCGTGGAGGTGTTGGAACTAGAACGCGAAGCGGGCGCCGACCTGGATCTGGCGGGCGGAGCCCAGCCAGTTCTGCTGCTGCTGCAGGTTGGCGGCGGAGTTCGCATCCACCGTGGCCGGGGTGACAGGAGAGCTGTAGGAAACCCGGGTGGAGAGGTAGGTGTCCTGGCGGTTGAGGACGTTGAAGATGTCCGCGGACAGGGTCATCTTGGCGCGCTTGGTGATGGCGAAGTCACGGCGGAGGCCCAGGTCCATGTAGAGGACGGAACCCGCGCGCCGGGTGTTGCGGCCGGTGTCCACGCCATTGGCATAGTAGCGGTCGTTGGAGCTGTTGCCATCGCCGTTCACGTCGGCCGTGTAGGTCAGCGTGTAGGGGGTGCCGGTCTGGTAGCGCACAGACAGGGAGGTGCGGATGCCGCTGACCTGGCTGTCGAGGTAGCTCATGTAGCCGGTGAGGACCTGACGGCGGTCGGTGTCGGCGAAGCCCCACTGGGAACCCAGGTTGCTGACGTCCTGGATGCTGACGCCCGAGTAGTTGCGCTCGTTGGAGTCACTGTCCTTGTTGATGGAGTAGGTGTAGAACATCTGCGCGTCGAAGTCGCTGCCTTCCTTGTGGTACTTCACGCTGAGGGTGTAGGCGTGGTAGATGCTGGTGGCATCCGACAGATACATGCCCATGGTGCCGTAGCTGGCGTTGGGGCGGACCGGCGTGTAGCTGCCGCCGACGGCGGTGCTGGGATAGATCAGGCGGCCGTAGGCGTTGGCCACGGGGGTGCCGAGGTTCACGTCAGCAGTGCGCTCGAGCTGGTTGCCCTTGGCGTAGGTGGCAGACAGGCCGACCACCACGTCATGGATGGGCCGCTCGAAGCCGAGGTTGAAGCGATCCGTGTAGGGGTTCTTGAAGTCCGGGCTGAACGTCCAGATGTTGAAGGCGGGCAGGGACACGCCGGCGGGGAAGGAAGCGACCCAGTAGGGGTTGCTGGCATTGAAGGCCGCACCGATGGGGATCCCGTAGGTTGCTGCTTCGGCGGGGGTGAAGTCCTTGGAACCCGTCCGGCGACCATTGGCGGCGAAGACCTGGTAGAGGAACACCGCCGGGGTGGTGCTGACATAGCGGCCCAGGCTGCCACGGACGACCGTCTTGCCTTGATCGGCGGCGGGGGTCCAGGTGAAGGAGAGGCGGGGGGAGAACTGGCTGTCGTTGGGGATCTTGGCGGTCACAGGCATGGAGGTGGCAAGCCGGTTGCTCATGTCCAGGATCGGGTAGTCGGGGTTCTGCTGCTTGTCCCAGCGAAGGCCGAGCCCAACCTTGAAGGTATCGGTGGCGCGCCAGTCGGCCTGGATGAAGGCGGCTTCCTGCTTCATGGTGGCGCTGAAGAGGCCCGCCTCGGAGACGGGGCCGCTGAGGCCGAAGTTCTGCCGGTAGTAGGACCAGGCACCCGAGCGGAAATTGGCGATGTTGCTGAAGGAGTAGACGCCGCGCCAGTTGCCGGCGAAGAACTCGGAGACGTCCATGGTGTTGTAGTCGAGACCCGCCTTCACCTGCAGCGTGGGCGTGACGTAGCTGAGGTTCTCCTGGAACTGGGTCCGCTTAGTGTTGTAGGTGCGATCGAAGGGGTAGGCGCCGTAGTAGCCGACGTTGCTGATGCTCACTTCGGGGATGGTGGAGTAGGGCGCCCGGGGCATGTCGTCCTTCGTGTAGTTCACGCGGGCTTCATTCATCCAGTTGGCGTTGATCACCCAGTTCCACTGCATCACGAAGGCGTCGGTGGTGACGACGTCCGTGGCGAGGTTCTCGTAGGCGGCGGTGATGCCGGCGCCGACATCGCCGTTGAACTTGGAGTGGTTCACGCGGAGCTGCAGGGTCTGGTCCGTGGTGATGTTCCAGTCGATGCGGGCAAACATGGTGTCGGAGTCGGCCTTGCTGGAGTAGGCACCGGCCTTGGCAAGGAGGGCCGCGTCATTGGCATGCCCGGCGAGGGTCGTGTCCAGGGGGTAGAGACCAGTCGGGGGGTTGGTGCCACCCCAAGCCATGTTGTAGGGGGTCTTCTGGCGCTGGGCGTCATAGGCCACGAAGTAGAAGAGCTTGTCCTTGACCAGGGGGCCGCCGACGCTGAAGCCGAACTGCTCCTGGCT
>CAIPAY010000166.1 GCA_903863195.1 uncultured Holophagaceae bacterium | reverse complement strand
GGCGCTGGTTCTCCTGCTCCAGCTTGGATTGCCGCAGGGCGTTGCCCACCACCAGCAGCAGGCGGTCCAGGTCGATGGGCTTCTCGAGGAAGTCGAAGGCCCCCAGCTTGGTGGCCTGGAGGGCGGTGTCGATGCTGGCGTGGCCCGAGATCATCACCACGGGCAGCTCGGGCCGGAGCTGCTTGGCCTGCTTCAGGGTCTCCAGGCCATCCTGGCCGGGCAGCCACACGTCCAGCAGCACCAGGTCGATGCCTTCGCCATCCGGGTTGTGCAGCAGGTCGATGGCCTGCTCGCCGCGCTCGGCCTTCACCACGTGGTAGCCCTCGTCCTTGAGGGCTTCTCCGAGCGACCGCCGGATCCCCGGCTCGTCGTCCACCAGCAGGATGGTCGTGGGAGGGCGCATAGCTCCATGCTGGGCGCGGGACAAGCCTTTGTCCAGCAGGGGGTTGTCTATAAATCCACCAATGCCTTCCCGGCTTCATCGACCAGGGCCACGGCCAGTTCAGCGGCGCCCAGGTAGTAGGGCTGGGCGGCCACCTGGGGCAGCTGCTCGGCCACGGCCGCCGTGAAGGGCTGCAGGTGCTCCCGGAGCAGCCGCAGGGCCAGCGCCACGAAGGTGGCGCGGTCGGTCACGTCACCCTCCACCACCTGCCCCAGCAGGTAGCTCAGGCAGGCCAGCTCCAGGCCCAGGTGGTCCGGCGGGGTGGCGAGGTCCTCGTCCACGGCGATGTCGGCCTCGTCGTAGATGGCCTGGAGCGGCCCGATGACGGCCGGGGCCATGAGGTGCCCCCGGGCCTGGGCAGACTCGAAGAGGTGCACCGTGTCCGTGGTCAGGGCGTGCCGGAAGAGGCGGGCGTATTCCACGGGCTGGGCGGCCGGATCGAGCTCGGCGCCGGTCATGCGGGCCAGGGGTGCCAGCAGCTCCGGACTGCCGCCCTCGGCCTGCAGCTGCGCCAGGGCCTCCCCCAGGTCGTCGCCCAGGTCGGCGTCCGGTTCCAGGAAGACTTCGGCAAGGAGCTGGCTGAGATCCGCGAGGGTGGCGAGGGACATTCGGGGGCCTCTTCGGATGGGCGACTCAGAGGAATGGCAGGAGGTGGTGAACCAAGATCAACGGGGCGATGGGGGTCTCCGCAATCGCCAGCTGAGCTTATCCCCTTCATCCGCTGTTATCCCTGTGGTAAGGCCTTTTTCAACAAGGATGAAGGGGATGAAGGGGATGAAAAACCCAGATTCTGCGGTATTCCCGGGCTGATTTGCTTCTGTGTTCAATAGGCCTCTTCCTTCCAGGCCAGTCCCCGAGGGGTTCGGCGTTGGGCCCTAGTGCAGCATCCCCATCTTGTGGAAGCTGCTCACCTGGCCAGCGTAGACGAAGATGTAGCGGAGCAGGAAGCCGCCCAGGAGGACCAGGCTCGAGGCCACCAGGGCCAGCCTGCGGTCGCCGTGGAAGGCCTTGCCCTTGAGGAGGCTGGGGGCCAGCTCCGAGACCTCGATGCCCAGGGGCACCAGCAGGCCCAGGCCCATGAAAAAGACCCAGAACACCACGGTGTAGGGGCCGCCGAGGATGAGCCACAGGGCCTGCTTCACGGCCAGCACCGAGAGCTGCCCGTGGATGAGGTAAGGCAGGATGATGAACAACTCCAGCACGATGAAGACGATGTCCAGGGTGATGAGGAACTTGGTCTCGTGGGTCTGGATGGAGCTGCGCTTGTCGAGCACCATGGCCAGCAGCAGGGCCGCGGCGCCGCTGGAGAGGGCCGAGAACAGGAACATCTGGGCCACCAGGTTGGTGTTCCAGAAGGGACGGGCCGAGACGGCGCCGAGCAGTACGCCGGTGTAGATGCCCACGCCGATGGAGAAGGGGAAGCCGACCATGGCGATGACCTTGCGGTAGGGCGCCAGGTCCAGGTTGAGGCGGTGCGCCTGCTTCCAGGTCGCGGGGACCTTCTGGAACAGCTGCTGCCGCCAGGCCTCCGGCAGCCAGGCGTAGGCGTAGACGAAGGTGATGCCCGTGAACAGCATCAGCAGGTAGGAGCCGATGGACATGGGGCTCTCCCAGCGGAAGTGCGTGAACAGCTTGTAGAACCGGTACCAGTTGCCCAGGTCGAGGATGAGCAGGGCCGAGCCGATGGCCACGGGCCACGGCGCCAGCAGGGCGCCCATGGCCGCCACGCGGGGGTAGGCGGGCTGGCCGTCGACCTCCAGGTAGTTGGCGAGGCCCGCGGCGAAGAACAGGCCGGCGGACAGGCCGCCCAGGAAGAGGTAGACGACGATCAGGAGACCCCAGTTGAACTCGTGCATGGCTTCCTCCTACAGCAGGTAATAGAGTTGGGGGCCGTTGCCCGTCTGGGGTTCCTTCACGCGGTAGCGCCGCGTGGCGAGCAGCTCGTGGACCCGGCTGGTGGGGTCCTCCAGGTCGCCGAAGACACGCACCTTCGAGGGGCAGGTCTCCACGCAGGCGGGCAGGTCGCCCTTGTCCACGCGGTGGCTGCAGAGGGTGCACTTGTGGACCGTGCCGCTCTCCTCATGGAAGTAGCGGGCGTCATAGGGGCAGGCCACCATGCAGTAGCGGCAGCCGATGCAGTCGTCATAGTTCACGAGCACGATGCCGTCCTTGCGCATCCAGGTGGCGCCGGTGGGGCAGACCCGGGCGCAGGAGGGATGCTCGCAGTGGTGGCACTGCTCCGGCTCGAAGTCGATGCGGAGCTTGGGGTACTCGCCCTGCCGCGCCTCGTTGATCCAGTTCCGGGTGTTGCCCACGGGGACCTGGTTCTCGGCCTTGCAGGCGACGGCGCAGGCTTTGCAGTTGATGCACTTCCTGGAGTCGAGGACGAGGGCGTAACGCTTCTTCTTCATGGCCATGGCTCATCCTCCTCAGGCGTTCGCGACTTTGACGAAGGTCTCGTGGAAGGCCGCGTTGCCGGAGACCTTGTCCCAGGCGGTCTCGAGGAGCACGGCATCACTGGCGCCCACGTTGTAGACCAGGCTCTGCAGCTTCGACTTCTTGCCGAAGCCGTGGAGCATGAAAACGCAGTCCGGCCGGATCTCCTCCGTCACGCGGGCCTTGAGCTTGACCTTGCCCACGCTGCTGGCGACCTCCACGAGGGCGCCGTTCCGGATGCCGAGCCGCTCCGCGGGCTTCGGATTGATCCAGAGGTCGTTCTCCTTCATGAACTCGTTCAGCCAGACGTTGTTGGTCTGGTTCGCGTGGGTGAAGTAGCCCACCCGGCCCAGGATGAGGCGGAAGCGGTCGTCCGGCGGCTGCACCGGGGCGGTGTAGGCCGGCAGCGGGTCGTAGCCCGCCTCCTGGAGCCGCTGGGAGAACAGCTCGATCTTCCCGGTCTTGGTGACGAAGCGGAAGTCGGGGGTTAGGGTCTTGCCGTAGACGGGCTTGCCGCTGGCGGCCCAGACGCCGTGCTTCTTCATGTGCTCCATGGCCATGGGGATGGGCAACTCCTTGAACTCCGCCTCCACCCACTGCTCGATGGTGTAGTCGAAGTAGTCGGAGAGGCCGAGCCGCTTTGCCAGGCCCTGGACGATCTCCAGGTTGGGCTTCGTGTCGTGGATGGGCTTCACCACCTGCTGCCGGTAGACCACTGCGGGCCAGATGCCGGCCATGACCTCCACGGGATCCGTGCGCTCCAGGTAGGCGCTCTCGGGGAAGACCACGTCCGCATACCAGGCCATGTCGCTCATGGCCACGTCGATGACGCCGATGAAGTCCATGCCCTCGATCATCTTCAGGGTCTTGGCTTGGTCCGGCATGGCATTCATGGGGTCCTGCTTGTAGACCATCCAGGCCTTGATGGGGTAGGGCTTTCCGCTGAGGACGTTCTCACGCAGCTTCAGATAGACCCCGTCGCCCTTGGCGGCCAGGGGGAAGTGCTTCTCGATCTCATCCACCCGCGGGGCCTTGGGCTCGTCCCAGGGCATGAAGAGGAACTCGCCCTTGGGCAGCTTGGCGTTGGGCACCATGCCACCGACCTGGTCCCAGTTGCCGATGATGGCGTTCAGGATGGCCTGGGCGCGGCGCATCTGGAAGTCGTTCTGGTACCAGGAGGAGCGCCGTCCGGCGTAGTAGAGGGACCGGGGCGCGGCGTCCGCGAACTCCCGGGCGATGCGCGAGATGTCCTTGGCCGGGATCTCGGTTTCCTTCTCGGCCCACTCCGGCGTGTACTGCTTCACGTGCTCGGCGAGCTCGTCGAAGCCCGTGGTGAAGGCGGCGACGAAGTCCTTGCTGTGCCGGTTCTCCTTGATGATCACGTGGATCATCGCGAGGATGAACGCCAGGTCCGTGCCGGGCTTGATGGGGTACCACTCGTCGGCCTTGGCGGCGGTGACGGTGAAGCGGGGATCCAGGTAGATCAGCTTGGCCTTGCGCTCCATGACCCCGCCGATGAGGTCCATGGTGTCGGGCGTGATGATGCTCTCGAAGCGGTTGGCGCCGGACATGATGACGTATCTGCTGTTCAGCAGGTCGAAGCTGGGCACGGTGCCGAAGGTGGCGCTGTAGGCCAGGTTCACGGAGGCCAGGCAGAGGGTCGGGTGGCGCACCAGGTTGGGCGACCCGAAGGCCAGGCCCAGGTTCTTGAAGAAGACCTCCTGGAAGCCCTCGGTGGAGGACCAGAGGGAGGCCTCGGGGCCGTGCTTGGCCTTCACCTCGGCCAGCTTCTTCGCGGCGAAGTCGAAGGCCTCGTCCCAGCTCACTTCCTTCCACTTGCCCTCGCCCCGGGCGCCCATGCGGATCATGGGCTTCTTGATGCGATCGGGGTCGTAGACCTGCTTGATGGCGGCGTTGCCCCGGGCGCAGAGCATGTCGCGGGACTTGGGATTCTCAGGGTTGGGGTTGAGCTTCTTGACCAGGCCCCCCTCGACCACAGCGATGGCCGAGCACTTGTTGGGGCATAGCTCGCAGGTGGTGGGGACTTCCCGGTTCTCGGCGGCGGCGCTGCGGCCCTTCTTGAAGTAGCTGAGGCAGGCCACCTGCGTGGTGGCTGCGGCTCCAGCGGTGACGCCTGCTGCTTTCAGGAACAGCCGGCGATCCATGCGAATGGTACCCATGAGGATCTCCCTGGAAACGGGGGGATAAGATCCGGGCCAGGACCTATCGCCCTGGCCCGGAAGTCTATGGCACTAGAAACGGACCTCGAGCGAGGCGTAGAAATTCCTCAAGGTGGCCGGGTAGGAGTACTGCAGCATGGGATTGTTGGCCAGGTTCATGGCGCTCTCCCAGTTCTGGCCAGGCTGGGCAGAAGGCCCGATCTGCCAGCCGCTCATGGCGGTGCTGTACTTGTAGTCGATCACGCCGAGCCGGACGGCGGCGTTCTTGGCGAAGCGCCAGTGGATGTAGCCCTCCCACACGTCGCCGCGGGCGCCGAGCTTGTCGGTGTATTCGCCGGTGGCGGGGGTGTAGGTCCACCAGCGGGGGGACCCATGGTTGAACTCGACGCCGAACCCGAACTCAGGGGTCGGATCATAGCGCACGCCGGTGTAGTAGGCCGTGGCCGTCTGGCTCTTGTTGGGGTCGCCCATGAGGCCGCCGAAACCGGACAGCTGCGTGAGGCCGGTGGGGTAGCCCGCGGGCATCACGGAGGGGAATGTCCAGTAGGCGCCGTACTGCGAGACCTTGCCGTTCGGCAGGCTCTTGAGGTAGCCGGCGCTCAGGAAGTAGGTGAACGTGTCGCCGATCTTGTGCTTCCAGGTGGCCGTGAACTGGTCCATGTCGCCGAGGTTGGCGGTGGCGCTGACGTACTGGGTCGAGGGCGTCTGGCCGGGGATGGGGAAGTTGATGGTGTTCCCGAAGGGGATGTCCGTCATGTTGCCCATGCGGTTGTAGCCCAGGTAGAGGTTCGCGCTCTGGACGGACTCGCCCAGCTGGAAGAGCAGGGGCATGTCGAACATGACGCCCAGCACGGTGGTGTCCTTCAGGGGGCCGATGCTGCCGACCACCGGCGCGATGGCGGAGGGGTTCGTCCCGTTGAACTTGGCGAAGTCCATGCCGACGATGTTCTGGTTCGACTTGACGTTGCCGCCGCCGCCGAAGCCGCTCTCGTAGCCCACGCCGTAGCAGAGGCCCAGCAGGGTGTCCTCGGGGAAGCCGAGCTTGTCGAGCTGGAACTTCCAGCCGATGCCGTCGATGGTGGCGTTCACGGCCAGGGCCTGGGGCGTCGCCTGGCGCTCACCGCCTTCACGCACTTCGAAGGGCGGGCCGTCCGAGGTGTTCTGGCGACCGATGGAGAGGATGCTGGCGACGGAGTTGAAGTGGTAGACCAGGCTGGCCCGCTCCACCAGCAGCGCGTCCGTGGCGGGCGTCTGGCCGGCGGTGAAGGCGGTGCTGATGGTGTTGGGCGTGCCGTTGAAGGTGGGCACGTCCGAGCCGCCGTGGATCTTGTACATCACGAGGCGGCCCATGATCTTGGCGTTCTCGTTGATGGTCATGCCCATGTTCAGGCGGAGCCGGGTGGACCACTGGACCGAGTTGCTCCAGTCCTGGGCGCTGACCGGCTGGGCGATGGGCATGGGCATCCCGGCGGCCGGGCCGGAAGGCGTCTGCATGAAGCCCATGAACTGCTGGTAGGGCTTGAAGGACTCCTTGGTGCTGTCGAAGCGGGTGCGGAGCTCGCCGCTCCAGGCGATGTTCATGCCGGAGACCTTGGTCTCGACCTTGACCAGGCGTTCATCCACCGCCTGGGCGGCGGCGGCCTTCTCTTCGATGGCCTTGAGCTGGATCTTCAGCTGCTCGATCTGCTTCTGCAGCTCGGCGGGGGTCTGGGCGCTCAGGGCTGCGGGCGCCAGCAGGGCGACGAGGGCGAGCGTGATGCGGGATTTCATGGGGTGTCTCCGGGGAGAACGGGTGAGAAGGGGGGGAGGGTTTGCAGCGGCCTGGCGGCGGCTCAGCCGCCGCAGGTCTCGGGCTGCGGGGAGTCGGAGGCGTGGTTGACCAGGAAGGTCTGCACGTCCTTGACCTGCTCGGGCTTCAGCACGGAGTCGAGCTTCTCGGCGCCCTTCTTGTGCTTGCCGGCCGCGAAGTAGGCCTTCCACTGGGCCTGGGTCTTCGAGAGCGGGGTGATCTCCTTGGCCGGGGTGCCGGGCGCGTGGCAGGCCTTGCAGGTCTTCTTGAAGAAGAACTTGCCCTTGGTGTCGCTGCCGCCCTCGGCGGCCAGGGGGGCCGCGAGCACGGCGAGGAGGGTGAGGAGCCTGAGGGTGTTCCGCATGGAGCACGTCCTTTCTGGGGGTGGATTGAGGTAGAGGAAGACCGCGGCGCTGCGTGAGCAGTCAGCGGTGGAGAAGGTCCGTTTTGGTGCAATGTGCGGACGTGATTTCGGGTCCGCTGAATAGAGGATGAAAGGGTAATGATCGAGGTCAAGTTGGTCGTGACTAAGGTCACATTTAATTAAATAACCACACAGGAATTGTTATTCAACTCCCCTGTTTGTCGTGTTTCTTTTTTCATTAATCCCAAATTTGCCTACATTGTTGCGCCCGCATCCAGAGCCATTCGCGCGGGGATAAGCCGCTGGACCCCGTTGGCGACACCGGGATTCAGCCGTGCGAAGGGTGGCTCTCCTAGGTCCGGAACTGCCCCAGGGTCTTGGCGAGGTCTTCGGCCACATGGGCCAGGTCGCTGGAGGTCCGGGCCACCTCCTGGACGGTGCTCGCCAGCTGCGCGGTGGCGGTGGCGTTCTGGGTCGCCTGCTGGGCCCCTTCCTCCACGCCGCCGGCGACCTCGTCGCTGGTATGGGCCTGCTCGTCCGTGGCGCTGCCGATCTCGAGAATGAGGGCGGAGAGGCCGCTCACGCTGTCCTGGATGGAGCTCAGGGCCTGCACGGTGTCGTTGACGGTCTTCTGGCCCCCGGCCACGGCGGTGTTGGCCTCCTGGATGATCCCGGCGATCTCCCTGGCCGCCTGGGTAGAGCGCTCGGAGAGCTTCCGGACCTCGTCTGCCACCACCGCGAAGCCCTTGCCGTGCTCCCCGGCCTTGGCGGCTTCGATCGCGGCGTTGAGGCTCAGCAGGTTGGTCTGCCGGGCGATCTCCTGGATGACCTGGACGGCCTTGACGATCCGATCGGAGGTGCCCCGGATGGTGGTCATGGCTTCCAGCGTGTGGCTGCCGGCCTTGTGCCCTTCTGCGGCGGCCCGCACCGCCGTATCGGCCTGCTGGCCTGCCTGGTGGACGTTGGAGGCCACCTGCTGGATGGAGGCGGAGAACTGCGTGACGGCGGCGGCGAGGCGCTCGGTGCTCTGGCGCTGCTGCTCCGCATTCCGGGCGATCTGGTTGGTGGTGGCGGCCATCTGCTCGGCCCCGGCGGACAGTTCCATGGAGCCGCTGGCGGTGCGTGCCGAGGCGTCGGAGAGGCCCTGCCAGATGGTCCTGAGCTGGGCGAGGAACTCGTTGAAGGCCTTGGCCACGCGGCCCAGCTCGTCGTCGCTGTGGATGGGCAGGTCCGCGCGGAGGTCGCCCCGGACCAGGCCCTGCTCGATGGCCAGGCACATCTCCTCGGCGGGTCGGGCCACACTCCGCGAGATGACGATGGACAGCCAGATGCCCAGGCCCAGGGCGATCGCGCCCAGGGCCAGCAGCAGCCAGTCCGCGCGCTCCGAGGCCTTGATCGCCGCGAGGCTCTGGGTCTTGGCGGTCTGTTCCTTCAGGGCCGAGAGCTTCTCGAGGCCGGCCTCCCAGGCGTTGATGGCCTTGCGCCCCTCGCCGAAGATCAGCCGGACCGCTTCTTCCTTCCGGCCCTGGTCTACCAGGCTCACGAACTCGTCGTGGATCCGGTTGGCCGCGTCCCGGTCCGGCCGGAGCGTCTTCAGGACGGCGAGGGTCTCGAGGTCTTCCGGGCTGGTGAGGGCGGCGACCTGCTTTTCCGCGTCGTCATAGGTGGCCTTGGCCTTGGCGAGCTTCGCCTTCTGGGTCGTGCGGGCCGCGTCCGAGGACTCCAGGGCGTAGGCGCGGATGAAGCGCCCGGTCAGGAGCATCTGCCGGTCCATGAGCGCCCCGAGGACCAGGGAGCGCTGTTCCTTCTCCACCAGCTGCTTGAGCGTGGCCTGGGCCCGGTTGGCCTGGAGGTGGGCCACCAGGACTGCGAACAGCAGCAGCGCGAGCAGCGTCCCGAAGCCCAGACCCAGCCGCCGTGCGATGTTCAGTTTCGCCAGCATGATGCCACCTCAGAGCCGGGGTTCAGCTCACCCTCCGGATCGGAAGCGGATCTCGACGTCATTAATGAGGAGACAGGGTTCGTGATCTCAATCACGCTAAGTTAAATGCTTAATGAGGAATCCCGTTATCGGGCGGATGTTTCTCCATCGTTATGAGCTATGTTCGGAGCTCAGGGAGCGCGCTCATGACCGACACCAGACCCCACCCCACCCGGGAGCAGGATGCGGCGGTGGCGCCCATGATCGACCACGACCTGCAGCGCCAGGTCTTCGTCTGCACCGCCAAGAGCTGCGCGGCCAATGGCTCTGAGGAGGTGCTGGAGGCCTTCCGCAGCCAGCTCATGGAAGAGAGCCTCCTGTTCTTCAAGGGCAACCAGACAGGTCCGGTGCACTGCGGCCACTGCGGGTCCGTGGGCTTCTGCGCCATCGGCCCGGCGGTCCTGGTCTACCCCGACGGCGTCTGGTACGCCCACGTCACCCCCGCGGACGTGCCGGAGATCATCGCGAGCCACCTGAAGGGCGGCGTGCCCGTGGCCCGGCTCGTGCGCAAGCAGCTGGGGTAGGCCTCCGCGAGCTAGTCGCCGCCTTCAAATGCCCGGCGGTCCTCGGGCGTGTCCACATCGGCCCACTCGGGGCCGGCCTGGGGCAGGGCCAGGTGGGGCAGGGCGGAGGCCAGGCGCCAGAGGGAGCGCTCTCTGGAGGCGGCCAGGAGGGGGCGCAGCCGGGCGGGTAGCCAGCCACCCAGCGGCTGCAGGTGGCCCTCGTGGAGGCCCACGGCCCAGTGGGCGGCGGTGGGATCCGCGGCCGCGCAGAGGTCGGCCCAGGCCCGCAGGCGCTCGGGGGTCCAGCGCACCTGATCGCAGGCCACGACCCACCACCAGTCCACCTCGGGAGCCGCCGCCGATGCCCAGGTGCGCATGGCCGCAGCGGGTCCTTCGCGCGGATCATCGAGGCGAGGCAGGTCGGGACGATCCGGCAGGGGGTCGCCCAGTACCTGGATGGGGCCGTCCGGGAAGACGGTCTCGAAGACCCGCACCAGATGGCCGCCCCAACTGCCGCCCGCCGGGTGCTCCAGGGCGTGCTTCCGGGCGCCCATGCGCTGCCCGGCGCCGCCGCTCAGCAGCAGCAGGCCCGCCTTCACCCGCCGACCTGCCACATGCCCAGGGGCAGCTCCGGTGCTTCGCCGTGGCGCATGGGGTGGCAGTCCAGCTTCTCCGAGAGGGACTGGCGGATGAGTTCGACGAGCTCATCGTGGGTCGCCCGGGCCCGCAGGGGCTTCAGGAGGCTCACGGGCCGGTTGCCGAACAGGCAGGCGTTGAGGTCCCCCTGGCTGGTGAGGCGCACACGGTTGCAGTGGTTGCAGAAGTCCGCGCTGAGGGTGGAGATCACGCCCACCTTCCCCGGGCTGCCGGGGATGCGGAAGAGCCGCGCGGGGCCTTCCTCGAGGCCCACACCGGGCTCTTCCTCCAGGGTGGTCCCCAGGCCGTCCTGGATGACGCGGAGGATCTCGGCCGCGGGCATGAACTGCTCCCGGCCCCAGCCGTTGCCCTGGTAGGGCATGAACTCGATGAAGCGCACCTGGAGCCCGTCCTGCTGGGCCAGCCTCACCAGGGGCAGGATCTGGCTGTCGTTCCAGCCGCGCAGCACCACGGCGTTCAGCTTGGTCTTCAGGCCCACGGCCCGGGCGGCCTCCAGCCCCGCCAGCACCCGGCCGAGGCCGTCCTTGGTGGTGAGGTGCTCGAAGGTCTCGCGGTCCGCGGCGTCCAGGCTGACGTTGATGCCCAGCAGGCCGGCGTCGCGGAGGCTGCGCGCCCGTCGGGCCAGATGGATGCCATTGGTGGTGAGGTGCACCCGGCCTTCCACCTCGGGGCTGATGCCCGCGACGATGGTCTCCAGGTCGCGGCGCAGCAGCGGCTCGCCGCCGGTGAGGCGGACCTTGCGGATGCCGAGGCTGGTGAAGACCTTCACCAGCTGGACCACTTCGTTGCGGCTCATGGCCGGGGTGGCGGAGCGCTCGCAGGTGCCGGTCCTCGGCTTGCAATAGACGCAGGCCAGGTTGCACTGGTCGGTGACCGAGACGCGGAGGTAGGTGATGCCGCGTCCCAGACCGTCCTTGAGCTCATCTTTCACCCGGAGCATGCGGGGCAGCTGGGTCTGGGGGGGCTGCAGATAGAGGGGAGGCACGGGGGCTCCATTCCTTCCCAGGATGCCGCGTAAGCCGACCTGCGGCAGGGGTTCGTGCCGACGGTCACAGCGGTCCGGGGCTCCGTGAGAGGATGGAGCCATGCTCGTGGACGCGCACTGCCACCTCACCGGGACCTACCTGGAAGCCGACCAGGTGGAGGCCACTCTGGCCCGGGCGCGGGCGCAGGATGTGACCGGGTTCATCGCCGTGGGCACGGATCTGGAGGACTCGCGGACGGTGCTGGCCCTGGCGGTCCGCACGCCCGGAGTCCAGGCCAGCCTGGGCGTGCACCCCCACGAGGCCAGGTCCTGGTCGCCGGAGGTCGCCAGTGCCCTGGAGGCCCTGCTGCGCCATCCCGCCGTGCGCTTCGTGGGCGAGACGGGCCTGGACTGGCACTACGACCTGAGCCCCCGCGACGTCCAGGAGGCCGCGTTCCGGGCCCAGATCCGCCTGGCGAAAGCCATCGGCAAGCCCCTGATGATCCACACCCGGTCCGCCCCCGAGGCCACGCTCCAGGTGCTTGAGGAAGAAGGCGCCGACGCGGTGTGCGGCATCATCCACTGCTTCAGCGAGGACCGCGCCTTCGCCAGCCGGGCCCTGGACCTGGGCTTCTACCTGAGCTTCTCGGGCATCGCCACCTTCAAGAACGCCCTGGCGGTCCGCGATGTCGCGGCCTGGGCCCCGGCGGACCGCATCCTGGTGGAGACCGACGCGCCCTTTCTGGCGCCGGTGCCCTACCGGGGCAAGCCCAACGAGCCGGGCTTCGTGCGCTTCACCGCCGAGGTGGTGGCGGGGCTGCGGGGAATACCTGCGGCCCGGCTCGCGGAGCAGACCACCCAGAACCTGGAGGCCCTGTGCGGCTGGGCGCCCTCCTCCTGACGGGCGCGGCGCTGCTCGCGCCCATCCTCGCAGCCCAGGGCCGGAAGCCGCTGGCCTGGGAGCGCCTTGCGCCCCTGGACTGGCAGGCCGGGGGCCGTCCCCTGGCGGATCCTATCCCGGCGCCCCCGGCGCCCTCCACGGGGCCTGTGGTGGTCTCACTATCGGGCGATGGCACCCTCCGGGTCCGGAATGCCCGGGGTGTCCTCCAGCTTCAGGCGGGGCTGCCGGGGCGGCCCCTCCACGCCTGGCGGGACGGCGGCCTGCCGCTGCCCACCGCCTCGGGCGAGTGGCGCTTTCCTGACAACGCACCCCTGAAACAGGGGCTGGGCGGGCTGCACTGGGCGGCCGCGGACTTCCGGCCCTTCCTGGAGGGACTGCTCTGGGTGCTCGAGGATGGCGAGGCCTTCCTCACGGTGGTCCATCCCGGCACGGCCCGCGTGATCCACCTGCCGCTGCCGCCGGGGCGGGACCTGCAGATCCGGTTCCTGGCGGACCGCCTCGAGGTGCTGGCCGGGGATGTGGAGAAGGGTGCCCCCCGGCAGTGGTCCCTGCCCTGGATTGGCCTCCTGCCGCGCCTGGCCGCCCTTGGGCCGCACCCGAGTCTCGTCAAACCCGGGACCGCCCTGGCGCCCTTCCCGAAGGACTGAGAACGCTCCCTTTGAGGATTGGCACGCCCCTGGCTGCCTGAAGGGTGGAACCGATCGGCATGGACTCGGCACCCAACCTTGTGGAGGGCTTATGAGCATCACCCGCACCCCATTCCGGATCGCCCTGCTGCTGCTGCCTGCAGCCATTATGATGGCTGCGCCGCAGACGCCCGCACCTCCTGAAGATGAGACCTATCAAGGCGAGGCTCCCGAGCGGTATGCCATGGTGCGTGCCCTGGAGGGCGAGGTCCTCGTCTCCAAAGGTGATGTGGAAGAAGCCCTCACCCGCGGCACTCCCATTGGCGAAGGCGATGTCGTGGAAAGCCGCGGTCGTGGCGTTCTGCAACTCGGGGACGGCACCCGCATCGCTTTCGGAGCCGCTACCCGCTTCACTGTGGCGGCGCTCTTCACCGACAAGAAGGGCGAGCGACAGGTGCTGCTCCGCCTTGACTATGGGCGCGTCCGGGTGCTCCTGGGCGGGCAGTCCGATGCCCGGCTGCGGGTGGACACCCCCTCCGGCAGTGCCACGGTCTTCGACAAGGGCTCCTTCAGCCTGGAGGCCGAGCGGGACCGCACGGTGCGGCTGAAGGTCCACACCGGACGCGTGACCTTTGCCAACGAACGGAACGAGACTCGCGTCTCCGCTGGCGACCGGCTCACCGTCTACAGCCCCCAGGATGGTCTGGACCGCGTGCGCAGCTTCAACACCTACGATGGAGACGATTTCGACCGCTGGTGCGAGCGGGCCATGGCCGTCCGCCAGGGCGAGAGCTGGCAGCGGGTGCCGTCCGAGATTCGCTACTACGCCGATGACCTGGACCAGAGCGGCCACTGGATCGACAGCCCCGAGTTCGGCTGGGTCTGGCAGCCCAACGGGGTCGCCGAGGACTGGCGCCCCTACTACCGGGGCCGCTGGGCGCCCTACGCCGGCGGCATGACCTGGATCTCCGACGAGCCCTGGGCCTACGTCGCCTACCACCACGGCCGCTGGCACTGGGCTGCGGGAGCCGGCTGGTTCTGGATCCCCGGCATCTACTACAGCCCCGCCTGGGTAGCCTGGAACCACACCCCCGGCTACTGCGGCTGGGCGCCCCTCGGCTACCACAACACCCCCTGCCACTGGGGCTACGGCGCCTGGGGCGGCGGCTATGCCTGGAACGTGGTGGCGGTCGGGCACCTCAACTTCGGCAACATCCACACCCGGATCACCATCAATACCGGCCTGCTGCGGACCTTCAATGGCGGTGGCGGGAGGGATCTGCATGCGCCCTGGCAGCGGTCACCGCTCCTCGTCTCGCGCGCTGAGTTCCACGGTGGCCATGTGGATCTGGCCTTCCGACCAGAGGTCCACCGGGAACGGCTGGTGGCCTATGAACATCGGGCCCAGGCGACTACGGGGCGCGTCATCATCCGGCGGGAGCTGCGGCCCGCTGGTCCTGCAGAGCTCCGTCCGGGCGGCCCCACCCCCGGCCCGGGCCGCGTCCCATTTGAGGATCGGCGCAACAAGCCCACTGAAGGGCTGACCCCCAAAGAGCGGCCCCGCGACCTGACTCCCAGCCGGATCGAGGCATCGCCTCATGAGCGGATGCCGGAGTCCCGGCCCAAGATCGAGGAGCGGCGCCCCGAGACCTCGCCTC
>CAIPAY010000165.1 GCA_903863195.1 uncultured Holophagaceae bacterium | reverse complement strand
GATCGCTCTCCCGGAGGCCCTGCGGGCCTTTCGCTACCGCAACTTCCGGCTCTTCTTCTCGGGGCAGCTGATCTCGCTCATCGGCACCTGGATGCAGATCGTGGCGCAGTCCTGGCTGATCTACCGGCTGACGGGCAAGGCTTCCATGCTGGGCCTGGTGGCCTTCGCGGGACAGTTCCCGGTGTTCCTGCTGGCCCTGGTGGGGGGCATGACTGCGGACCGGATGCGGCCCCACACCCTCATCGTGATCACCCAGGCCAGCTCCATGGGGCTGAGCCTGGTCCTGGCCCTGCTGACCCTCTCCGGGCACGTGCAGGTCTGGCACATCATCGTCCTCTCCCTGCTGCTGGGTGTGGTGAACGCCTTTGACATCCCGGCCCGGCAGGTCTTCGTGGCGCAGACCGTGTCCCGACCCGACCTCATGAACGCCATCGCCCTGAACTCCTCCATGTTCAACGGCGCCCGCATCGTGGGGCCCGCCCTGGGCGGCCTGCTGGTGGCGGCCGTGGGCGAGGGCTGGTGCTTCCTGGCCAACGGCCTGAGCTACCTGGCGGTGCTGGCAGGGCTCCTGGCCATGCGCCTGGAGGAGCGCCTACCGGTCACCCACGGCCCCGCGGTCCAGGGCGTGCTGGAGGGCCTCCGCTTCATCCGCGAGGCCACGCCGGTCCGCGACCTGCTGTTGCTGCTGGGCCTCTTGAGCCTCATGGGCATGCCCTACTCGACGCTGATGCCCATCTTCGCGGATCAGATCCTTCACGGCGGCGCCAAGGCCCTGGGCGTGCTCATGGGCCTCTCCGGTGTGGGCGCTCTGGCGGGGGCCTTCAGCCTGGCCCTGCGCCACAGCCCCAAGGGCCTTGGTCGCTGGATCGCGGTGAGCGCCTGCGGCTTCGGCGTGGCCCTCATCGCCTTCTCCCTGTCCCGCAGCTACACCCTGAGCGCGGTGCTCATGCTGCCCCTGGGCTTCGCCCTCATGGTGGAGATGGCCTCCAGCAACACGCTCATCCAGATGATGATCCCCGACGCCCTCCGGGGGCGGGTGATGTCCGTCTACTCGATGATGTTCATGGGCATGGCCCCCGTGGGATCCCTCATCGGCGGCACCCTCGCCCACAACCTGGGCGCGCCCCTCACCGTGGCCCTGGGCGGCGGTGGCTGCCTGGCGGTCGGCCTGCTCTTCGCCCTCCGTCTGCCCCGCTGGAGACAGCAGGCCTCGCTTCTCTTCCGCACCGAAGAGGCTGCGCGGAAGGCCGAGTAGGCGCCGCTCGGCTCTACAGCGGTCGCCAGTGGTGGAAGCAGGCGGCCTGTCCGCACGGGGTCTGCTGCGCGTCGGCGAGGTTCCAGACCACCGCCTGCTCGATCCGAAAGCGCCGGCCGTCTGCTGCCACCCGCACGCCGGCGTAGTCGTCGATGAAGCCCTGGTCGGCGACCCGTCGCAGCAGGCGCTCCCGCTCCTCGCGGGCCACGGGCTCAGCGGAGAGCCGCGACGGGAGGCCGATGAACGCCTCCCACGGATAGCCGAACAAGACCTGGGCCGCCCGGTTGGCATAGTTGAAGCGGGGGTCGGCCTCTGTGCCGTGCGACAGCAAGACGAAGTCCGCCTCATACAGCGCGCGTCCCAGGTCGGCCCCGGGCGCGGGGTCGATCAGAGGCCGCCCCAGCAGGCGCTGGTAGCTGTCCAGCAGCAGGGCCGCATGGGCTCCGTGGAAGCCATTGCATGCGCTGGGGGGATGGGAGGCATCCATCTTCTGCAGCTACTTCGGCGGGTTCGCCGGGGCGTCGCGCTTGAACCACTGGGCCTGGCCGTAGACGGGCTTCACCTTCTGCTCGAGGGCTTCGAGCTGGGTCTGGTTCAGGGGCAGGAAGTCCCGGGCGATGCGGACGTTCTCTTCGAGCTGGGCGATGTTGTCGACACCGATGATGACCGTGCTCACCGGGTGGCTCAGGGTGTAGCGCATGGCCTCCTTGATGGTGAGCGTGCCGGGCCGGTCGTACTTGGCCGGGCCCCGCTGCCTGTCCGGGGGGGGTGGTGGCACGCCCTCCAGGATGCGACCCCGGGCGGGGATCTTCATGGCGATAATGCCCATCTCCCTCTCGACCGCCAGGGGCAGCAGGGTCTTCTTGAAGGGCAGGTGCCAGGTGTCCGCGGCGTTGAAGGCCATGAGCACCGTGTCGAAGGGGAAGCGGCGGATGGCCTCGGCCAGAACATCCGGATCCGTGTGCCCGCTGAGGCCCAGGAAGCGTACCAGCTTCTGGTCCCGCGCCTTCACAAAGGCCTCCAGGGCGCCGCCCTTGGCGCAGACCCGCTCCACGTCGTCCAGGGTGCTCATGGCGTGCAGCTGCCAGAGGTCCACGTGGTCAGTGTTCAGCAGCTTGAGGGAGAGCTCCAGCAAACGGAAGGAGCCGTCCGCCGTGCGGTCATGGGTCTTGGTGGCCAGGAAGGCCTCGCGCCGGCGGTGCTTCATGACCTGCCCGAAGTACTGCTCGCTCCAGCGGGTGGGGCCACCATAGCGCGCCGAGGTGTCGAGGTAGTTCACGCCCAGGTCCAGGGCCCGCTCGATGAGGGGGATGGCCACCTTCTCGTTGTTGGGCTGCTCGAGGCTGGCCTGGCCGCCCAGGCTGAAGAGCCCCACCCGGTGGCCCGTGCGGCCGAGGTTGCGGGTGGGCATGGCGGTGGCGCTGTTGAAGGGCGCCGGGGGCAGCGGGCGCAGGCCCACGGGCTCCGTGCCCTCAACTGCGCCCAGACGGGAGGCGACCAGGCCCGCGGCGGTGGCGGCGCCCAGCTTGAACAGATCACGACGGGTGGTGGCCATGGGAACTCCAGGAGTGTGAAGCTGCACAGGAAGGGTAATAGATCAGCACCCGTTTTCTGCCTGTCTCTTCCTGAACCGCAAGGGAAAAGGAATCTTCACGGGGATAAATGGGATGGACGGGGATAGGGAGCTTGGGGTTCGGATGGCACGCCAGCAGGGGTCCATCTGTGTAATCTGTGAAATCTGTGGCTAAAGCTTTTTGGCTTTCGTCAGTTATCTCGTTTTATCCGCTCTTATCTCCGTCCAAAGCAGTTGCTCTTTCAGCCCGAGGGCGCCGCCAGGAAGGCCGCCACATGCGCCCGGAGCTCTTCCTCACTGCCGTAGGCGGCGAAGGTGAAGCCGGGCTGGCGCAGGCCCGTGAGCATCTTGCTGACGCGGACCTCGGCCCGGGCCAGGCAGAGCACGGGCTTGCCGCGCTCCAGGGCGTAGGCCACCTCGTAGCCGACGCCGTGGGACGGGGTGCTGACCTCCGCGATCACGGCGTCGCAATCCCGCAGCCAGGCGGTGTCGCGCTGGTAGACCGCCTCCGGCGCCAGGGCACTGTCCGCGGCCAGCACCGTCGGCGAAGCCAGATGCTCCGTGAGCACCCGGTGCCCAAGGCCCTGCAGGTGCGTGACCATCGCCGCATAGATCGGCTGGTCCTGGCGACCGCCGGTCAATGAACAGGAGAAGTAGAGGTCCATGAAAATCCACCTAAAAAGAGAAACCCCAACGAAAGGGGGCAACCCCAAATTTGAGAAGGCCCGTCGGCCTCACGAAACAGCCACCAGCCGGGATGATCTTGTCCTCCTTTGTGCCCTTTGTGTTCTTTGTGGTTAATCCCTATTTTCTTTCCCCAGAAGGGGCTCAACATCAAGCAGCCAGCGGCTTTGAAGCCCAGTCACACCTGTGATTGATGGATTAACGCGTCAAGAAAAGAGAGAAATTTAACCACAAAGAACACAAAGGACACAAAGAGGAAGAGCTTGTTTTGGGGTGGATCTGGTCATTTCCCGGTCAGCTCGGTCACGAGCTGACCCGCGTCCATGATCTTGCGGAGGGCCTCGACGATGGCCCGCACGTCCGTGGCCACGGCGCGCTTGGTGTCGGCGTCGTAGACGTAGTAGCCGCCCTGCCCTTCGTAGACGCTGTCGAAGTTGATGCCTACGAACTCGCCCCTGAGGTTCACCACGGGGCTGCCACTGTTGCCACCCACGGTGTCACAGGCGTAGATGAAGTTGAAGGGCGTGGTCAGGTCCAGCTTGGCCTGCCGGTCCAGCCAGCGCTGCGGCAGGGTCCAGGCGCCCTCCTCGGCGACGGCGGCGTTGCCGCCCCAGCCCAGGTGGCGGTCGAACATGCCCATGTAGGTGGTGAAGGGCTGGGCCTTGGTGCCCGTGCCGTTGGCGTAGGTGGTGACGGGCCCGAAGCCCAGGCGCAGGGTGAAGGTGGCGTCGGGATACAGCGTCTTGCCGAAGCTCTTGAACCGGGCCTCGGCAATGCGGCCGCCGTGCTCGCTGAGCACGCTGGTAACCTCGTCCTCGACCTGCTTGCGCACTGCGCGGTTGAGGGGATCCAGCTTCCGGGCCAGGACCAGCATGGGATCGGTGCTGGCCGCCAGGGCCACCTTGCCGCCCTCCGCCAGCTGCTTGCGCACGGCCGGATCGTCGAGCCGGCTGCCTTCCACCGCGGCTTTGGCGACGGCCTCGGGGGCCTGGCCGCCCAGCATGGCCTTCACGTAGGGATGTCCCGTACCCAGCTCGTCCTGGGCCTCGCGCAGGCCCGCAGCCAGCAGGGTCACGTCGATGGGCTTCTGCACGGGCCGCGGCAGGACCAGGCGGGCCTTGGTGGCCTTCAGATTGCCCTCGCTGAACTCCGTCAGGCGCAGGGCCGAGGGCTTGGCTTCCTCGTCCGCCAGCCGCACCAGGGTGAGGGCATGGCCCAGCAGGGTGACGCGGCCCGCGGAGACGTAGCTGGCCTCCTTCAGCAGCGCCTGCTGGCGCGCCACGGCCTGGTCCACCCGCCGCCAGCTCTCGGCCACGCGGGCCTGCAGCGCGGGGTCCTTGGCCACGGCGGCCTGCAGGGAGGCCTCCGCGTCAGCCACCTTCTTGAGGTTCTCGGGCTTGGCCAGGCCCAGCAGCTGCCCGCTGAGGCGCTTGTAGCCGTTCTCGATGCCGTAGATGGCGTCGGCCGCAATGCGCCGGGCCTCGGGCGAGGTGGCGGACAGGGCCTGCAGCGCCGCCTTCTGGCGGTTCATGGACTGCAGCTGGAAGGGGATGCCGATGTCCCGCGCATAGACCATCTGCGTGTGGGTCTGCTGGCGGTAGGTGGTGCCCGGATGGCCCGAGATGAAGGTCAGCTCACCCATGGCGATGCCCTTGGCGCTGAAGGGCAGGAAGGCCTCGGGGTGGTAGGGCTGGCCGTTCTCGTAGACACGGAACAGGGAGAAGTCCAGGTTGTGGCGCGGGTAGGTGTAGTTGTCGGGATCGCCGCCAAAGGCCGCGACCTGCAGCTCCGGGGCGGCGGAGAGGCGCACGTCCGTGAACTTCTTGTAGCGGTAGAGCCAGTATTCGCCGCCCTGGTAGAGGGTCACGGGCTCGCAGGTGAGGCCCGTCTTCGCCTCCTCGGCCTTGCGCAGGTCCGCCAGGGCGTTGCGCCGGGCGGTGAGGGCGTCCTTGTCGGCGGTCCCGGGCTTCACGGCGCCGTTCACCCGCGCGGTGACATCCTCGGTGGACACCAGCATCATCAGCTCGAGGCCCGGCACCTTCAGCTCCTGCTCGCGGGTGGCGGCGGTGAACCCGTCCCGGACCAGATCGGCCTTGGCACTGGAGACCTGGGCGATGGACCCACGGCCCACGTGGTGGTTGGTGACCACCAGGCCGTCGCGGCTCACGAAGGCCCCGGTGCCGCCCGGGAAGCGCACCGTGGCGAGCTGCAAGGTCTTCAGCCAGGAGGGGCTCAGCTCCACCCCGTACTTCGCCTTGATCTTCTGCACCGGGATGTTGTCGAAGGTCCACATCCCCTCGTCAGCGCGGAGCGCCGGCAGGGCAAGCAGCAGAGCAAGGGCGGAAAGTCGGCGCATGGAAACTCCGAAAAAAATGAATCCACAGATTGCTCAGATTGCACAGATTTTTGATCGGATCCAATCTGTGAAATCTGTGGAATCTGTGGATCTATCAGTGCCGTTCTACTTCCCGGTCAGCTCGGCGACGAGGTGGGGGGCGTCGTAGATCTTGCCCAGGGCCTCGAGGATGGCGCGGGCGTCCACGGAGACGCTGCGGTTCACCTTGTCGTCGTAGAAGTAGCGGCCGGCGTTGCCTTCGATGTTGCCGTCGAAGAGGAGGCCCACCAGTTCACCCTTGCGGTTCACCACAGGGCTCCCGGAGTTGCCGCCGGTGGTGTCCACGGCGTGGGAAAAATTCAACGGGGTCTTCAGGTCCAGCCTGCCCATGCGGTCCAGCCAGCGCTGGGGCAGGGTCCAGTCGGTGTAGTCCTTGGCCTGGTTGCCGCCCCAGCCCAGGTGGCGGTCGTAGAGGCCCAGGTAGGTGGTGAAGGGCTGCTGGAGGGTGCCGTTGGCCGGATAGGTGGCGACGGCGCCGTAGGTGAGGCGCAGGCTGCTGGTGGCGTCCGGCGGCAGGGCCTTCCCATAGACCGTGAAACGCGCCTTGGCGATGCGGGCGGCGTGTTCCTCCACGATGGCGCGGACCTCATCCTGCTTCTTGCGCAGGCCCAGGAGGATGGGCTCCAGCTTCCGGGCCAGCTGGACCATGGGATCCGAGCTCGCGGCCACGGCCTTGAGTCCGCCTTCCACCAGGGCCTTGCGAGCGCCGGGTTCGCCGAGCTTGGTGGTCCCCAGCAGGGTCTTGGCCACCTGCTCCGGCGCCTTCCCGCCCAGCACGGCCACCACGTAGGGGTGCTTGGGGCCCAGGGCCTGGGCGGCATCCTCGAGACCCCGGGTGAACATCAGGGTCTCCTGCTCCGCCGTGAAGGCCATGCCCATCATCCCCGTGGCGGGGCCCGCGAGCCGGGTCTTCAGGGTCTTCAGGCCGCTCTCGGACCGATACTCCGTCAGCCGCTTCTCCGCAGGCAGCTCCAGCTGCTCGGCGAGCCGCACCAGCGACTGGGCCTGCCCCAGGGTGGTGGAGCGGGCGCTGCCGAGATACTGGGCCTCGGTGAGGAACCCTGCCTGCTGCTTCAGGGCCTGCTCGATGCGGGCCCAGCTCTTGCCGGTGCTGGCCTCCAGCTTGGGATCCTTCGCCACCGCCGCGCGCAGAGCCTTCTCGGCGGCCTCCAGGCGCTTCATGGCCTCGGCGTCCTTCAGGCCAGCCAGGGCGCCTTCGTTGGCCTTGGTGCCATTGTTCACCCCCAGGATCGCCGTCTGGACCTGCCGGGCGTGCTCGGGACTGCGCTTGCCGTATTCCTCGAAGATGCCCCGCAGCCGCTCGGACGACTTGAGGCCCGTGGGGATGCCGAGGTCCCGGTCGTACTTCATCTGGGCGAAGGTCTGAAGCCGGCTGGTGCGGCCCGGGTGGCCCACCACAAAGGTGAGGTCGCCAGCCTGCAGGCCCTCGGTGCTCCAGGTCAGATGGTGGGCGGGGTGGTAGGGCTGGTCATTCTCGTAGACCCGGACCAGGCTGAAGTCCAGGTCGTGGCGCGGGTAGGTGAAGTTGTCGTAGTCGCCGCCAAAGGCCGCCACGGCCATCTCGGGCGCGGCAACCAGGCGCACGTCCTTGAAGACCTTGAAGCTGTAGACCCAGGTCTCGCCGCCCTGGTAGAGGTTCACGATGTCGCAGGTGAGGCCGCTCTTCTTCTCGGTCTCAGTCTTGATGGCGTCGAGCTCCTTGGCCCGGGCATCCGCCGCGGCCTTCTCGCCGAGGCCCGGCTTGAGGGCCTTGGCCAGGCGCTCGGTGATGTTGTCCATGGCCATGAGGATGCGGTAGGTCTGGCCGGGGATCTTGAGCTCCTGGCTGCGCTCCATGGCCACGAAGCCGTTCTTCACCAGGTCCCGCTCCTTGGTGGAGAGCCGCTGGATGGAGCCCCGGGTGCAGTGGTGGTTGGTGAGGACCAGGCCGTCGGCACTGACGAAGGAGCCGGTGCAGCCGCCCAGGGTGAGCGTTGACAGCCGCACGTGCTCGAGCCAGTCCCGGCTCGGCTCGAAGGCATACTTCGCCTTCAGCTGCTTGAGCGGCAGGTTGTCGAAGGTCCACATCCCCTCCTCGGCGCGGAGCACCGGCAGGGCAAGCAGGAAGACAAGAGCCGAGAGGCGGCGCATGGCAACTCCAAAAAAAAATTGAATCCACAGATTCCACAGATTGCACAGATTCTTCGACGGATCCAATCTGTGCAATCTGTGAAATCTGTGGATCTATCAGTGCCGTTCTACTTCTTAGTCAGCTCGGCGACCAACGCGGTGGCGCCGTAGACCTTGTCGAGGGCGTGGGTGATGGCGCGGGCGTCCACGGAGACACCGCGGTTCACGGCCTCGTCATAGAAGTAGTTGCCGGGCAGGCTCTCGATGTTGCCATCGAAGATCAGGCCCACCAGCTCGCCCTTGCGGTCGATGACCGGGGAGCCGGAGTTGCCGCCGATGATGTCCACCTTGTGGGCGAAGTTGAAGGGCACCGTGGGATCCAGGGCGCCGCGCTTGTCCACCCAGCGCTGGGGCAGGGTCCAGGCGCCGTCGCGGGCCTTGGCCGCATTGCCGCCCCAGCCGTCGTAGCGGTCGAAGAGGCCGCCGAAGGTGGTGAAGGGCTGGATCAGCGTGCCGTTGGCCTTGTACTCCGCCACGGCGCCGTAGGACAGGCGCAGGGTGAAGGTGGCGTCGGGATAGGTGTTCTTGCCGTAGGCAGCGAAGCGGGCCTTGGCGATGCGGGTGCCGTGCTCGGTGATGATGCTCGTCACCTGGTCCTCCTGCTTCTTGCGCAGGGCCCGGACCATGGGGTCCAGCTTCTTGGCCAGCAGGATCATCGGATCCTGGCTCTCGGCGGTGGCCTTCTTGCCGCCGGCCAGCAGGGCCTTGCGGGCTTCGGGCTCACTGAGCTTCGAGCCTTCCACGGCGGCCTTGGCCACCTCGCCAGCGGACTTGCCGCCCAGCATCGCCTTCACGTAGGGGTGCTGAGGACCCAGCTCCTTGGCGGCCTCTTCCAGCCCCTTGGTGAAGAGGAACAGCTCCTGCTCCTTGTAGTAGGGCGCGGGGACACCGAGGCGGGCCTTGGCGGTCTTCAGGTTGGCATCGCTGTACTCGGGCAGGCGCTTCTCGCTGGGCAGTGCCTCCTCGTCGGCGATGCGCACCAGGGACATGGCGTAGCCCAGCAGGGTGGAGTTGGCCGTGCCCACGTTCAGGCTCTCTTTGGCCATCCCCTTGGCCACCCCGGTGGCCTGCTCGATCTTCATCCAGCTGTCGCCGGTGGAGGCGGCCAGCTTGGGATCCTTGGCCACCTTGGCGCGCAGGTCCTTCTCGGCGGCCTCGATGCGGGCCATGGCCTCCTTGTCCTTGAGCCCCGACCAGTAGCCGGTGGTGGCCTTGAGGCTGTTCTCGATGCCGAAGATCTGCGTGTTGGACTGGCGGGAGGCCTCGGCCGAGGTCTTGGCGTAGGCCACCAGCGCCTCCTTGCGCCGCTCCATGGCCTTGAGGCGCATGGGGATGGCGAAGTCGCGGGAGTAGATCATCTGGGCCAGGGTGTCCTGGCGGCTGGTGCGGCCCGGGTGGCCCGTGACGAAGGTCAGGTCGCCGGCTTTGAGCCCGCCCTGGGTCCACTTGAGGAAGTCCTTGGGCTGGTACGGCTTGCCGTTCTCGTAGACGCGGAAGATCGAGAAGTCCAGGTTGTGGCGGGGGAAGGTGAAGTTGTCGGGGTCGCCGCCGAAGAAGGCGATCTGCTGCTCGGGGGCGAAGACCAGCCGCACGTCCGTGTGCTTCTTGTAGCTGTAGATCCAGTGCTCGCCGCCCTGGTAGAGGGTGACGTGCTCGCAGGTGAGGCCGCTCTTCTCCTGCATGGCCTTCTTGAGCTTCTCGATCTCGGTCTCGCGCAGCTTCAGGGCCTCCTTGTCCGACGTGCCGGGCTTGATGGCGGCGTTGAGGCGGGCGGTGATGTCCTCCATGGCCATGAGCGTCATCAGCTCGAGACCCGGCACCTTGAGCTCCTGCTCGCGGGTGGCGGCGGCGAAGCCGCTCTTCACGTAGTCCGCCTCCTTGCTGCTCACGCGCTGGATCCAGCTCCGTCCCACATGATGGTTGGTCAGCACGAGGCCGTCCGGGCTCACGAAGGAGCCGGAGCCGCCGGGGAAGCGCAGGGACGAGAGGCGGACGTGATCGAGCCAGGCCTGGTCCGGCGCCCAGCTGTAGGCCGCCTGGATCTTCTTGGTGGGCAGGTTCTCAAACGTCCACATCCCCTCTTCGGCCCGGAGGGAGGTGCCCGCGAGGGCGAGGGTGAGCAGCGACAGGGTGAGCGAGCGGGTGATCATGGGGACTCCACAAGGTCGGAACGACGAAACATCGTATCACTAAGTATAAAATCGGCCTTGTCGGTTCTTTCTTGGTGGGAATGAACTGGAATCAAGCCTTGGCGGCATCGTTCGATAAACGGTTAGACCACCAGCCCATCGCGTGACGAGGGTCACCTTTGGATCTGGCCCCCTTGTATGGAGTCCAAATGAGATTCAGTATCAATTTTATGCTGAAGCGATCCCTCCTCTGCCTTCCCGCCCTGCTGTTGGCCGCGTCCCTGTGTGCCCAGGAGAAGGCCGCCGAAAGGAAGGAAGGTCCCATCCAGGACAATTCCTTCCTGGTGGAGGAGGCCTACAACCAGGAAGCCGGCGTCGTCCAGCACATCAGCACCTTCACCCGCTACCAGGAGTCCAAGGACTGGATCTACACCTTCACCCAGGAATGGCCGGTGGGCGGCATCACCCACCAGCTCAGCTTCACCCTGCCCTGGCAGCGGTTCGGGGCCTCGCTCGACGGCAAGCAGGCCTTCGGGGACGTGGCGCTGAACTACCGCTACCAGCTGCTGGGGGACGGCGACGCCAAGGTGGCCATCTCGCCGCGGCTGTCGGTGTTGCTGCCCACCGGCGACGAGAAGAAGGGCTACGGCCGGGGCGCCACGGGCGTGCAGGTGATGCTGCCCATGAGCCTGGTGCTGAGCGAGACCTTCGTGGCTCACACCAACGTGGGCATGACGCACACCCCGAAGGCCAAGAACACTCTCGGCGAGAAGGCCAACACCCAGGACGTCACCCTGGGCCAGAGCCTGATCTGGCTGGCCCACCCGCGCTTCAACGTGATGCTGGAGTACGTGCACACCCAATATCAGGCCGTGGTGGGTTCCGACCGCACGGAGAAGGCCACCTCCACCTACCTCAGCCCCGGCATCCGCTGGTCCTACAACTTCCCCAGCGGCCTGCAGATCGTCCCGGGCCTCGCCATGCCCATCGGCGTCGGCGCCAGCCGCGGCGAGAAAGCCATCTTCCTCTACCTCAGCTTCGAGCACCCCTTCAAGAAGTAGGGCCGCTCAGAACTTCCACTTCAGGTGCGCCGCCAAGGTGCGGGGCGGGATGACGTGGGTGCCGCCGAAGGTGCTCAGGAAGTTGTAGAGGCCCTGTTCGTCCGTGGCGTTGAGCAGATCCAGGCCCAGGGAGAACCGGCGGGTGCCCGCCAGCTTCCAGGCCTGGCTCACGGTGAGGTCCCAAGTGGTGCGGGGCTTGATGCGCCAGGTGCCCTCGGCGTCGAGCCGCACGTAGGCCGCGCCGAAGACGTAGTCGGCCTGCCCGGCCACCTTGGAAGGATCGCTGGCCACCAGGCCCGAGTCGTAGCGGCCCAGCACCTGGGCGGTGAGCCCCTCGTGCTCGAAGACGATGCCGAGCTGGGCGCTCAGCTTCTGGTCGTGGTCGATGAGGAAGCGCACGCCCGGCGGGGCCTCGGGGGCCTCCAGCTGCAGGCCGCCCACCAGAGGCGCCTGGAAGATGGCCCGGGTGCGGCCCAGACTCAGGTAGCCGGACCACCCGTGCACGGGCACCAGCTCAGCCCGCAGGTTCATGCCCCGGAAGATGCCCCGGTCGGCCCCCACGGGGAACAGCACGCCGGTGTTGAGGAACTGGGCGTTGTCCCCGGCGTTGCGGCTCCGCTTCTCCCAGTATTCGACCATCAGCCGCCCGGCCCTGCCCAGCTGCTGCTCCACGCCGTAGCTGAAGGAGTCCTGGTGCTCGGGCCGCAGGGGCTGCCGCGGTGTGCCCGCGTAGGGCCCCAGGTCCCAGGCCTGCTGGGACATGGACAAGGCCAGGTTCTCGTTCTCCCGCAGCACCAGCAGGCGGTCGTAGCTGGCGCGCAGCACGGTGCCCGTGGCGTCGAAGCGATAGCTGAGCCCCAGCCGCGGCTGCAGCTGGCGGTCGGAGACGTCCGCCACGGCATAGGCGTCATGGCGCAGGCCCAGGGCCAGGAAGAAGGCGCCCAGGTGCAGGTCGTTCTGCACGAAGGCCGAGGTCAGGACCGGGCGCAGCGAGCCATCGAAGCGGAAGAGGTTGCCGCCGCCCGCAGGCGTGTAGCGATACAGCGGATCGGCGGGGTCCGCGACCAGGCCGGGGTCCGTGATGGCGAAGCTGAAGCGCTCGTGGAGGGGATACGCGATGTGCTGGAGGCCCCCCTTCAGGAGGTTGCCGCCGCCCCACTGCTGGGTGAGGGCCACCTGGACACCCTGGTTGTCGAGGCTGCGGTCCTGCCTGGCCCAGGTGGGGAAGTCCGGATGCCCTGCGGCGCCAAAGCCCGGCGCCAGGTCCTCCGTGGGCCGGAGCTCGGCGCGGGAGCCCCGGAAGAACACCGAGGCGTCGAGGCTGCGGGTGGGGCTGAACAGGTGGGACCAGGCCAGGCTCAGGCTCGCGTCCGAGGTGACCGCCTGCTGGTTCTGGCCCCGGGCCTGCTGGGAGGCCAGGTTGACCACCTCGCGCCGGGTGTCGCCGCCGGAGGCCGAGAAGCGCAGGGTGTCCGCGCTGCCGAGGATCCAGTCGAAGCGGGTGAAGATCCGGCCCGTCTTCCCGTGGTTGTGCAGGTTCTCGAAGTTGACGGGATCCAGGAAGCGGTCGCTCTCGCTGGCGGAGGCGCTCACGAACCAGCCGAAGTCCGCCTTGCCGCCCCGGGCGCTGAAGCCAGCCTCCGCGGTGCCGAAGCGGGCTGCGCCGAAGGAGGCCTCGCCCTCGAAGCCGTTCGGGGCACCCAGGCCTGACTTGGTGTTGACGTTCACCACCACCACGGGCTTGCCGCCGAACTCTGCGGAGATGCCGCCGGTGATGACCTCCAGGCTCTCCACCTGGCTGGGGTCCAGGCTGTTGCTGAATGTGGCGTGCAGCTGATCCGAGACCGGGATGCCGTCCACCACGTAGGTCATCTGGCCGTGGCTGCCCCGGAAGTGGAAGCGGCCGTTCTCGTCAGCGATGAAGCCCGGCGTGGCCAGGAGGATGCCCTCCATGGCGCGGCTCTGCACCGCTGCGGGGGTGCGCTCGATGGCGCTCTTGTCGATGTCCAGGTGGGTGGAGGGGTGGTCCTCCACCAGGCGCAGGTCCTCCTCCACGACCACCACCGCGCTCTCGGGCTTCAGGGCCACGGGCACGGTCAGGGGCAGCTGGCTGTGGACGTCCAGGTCCAGGTGGGCGGGCTGCAGGCCCGGGGCCTGGATGTCCAGGTGGTAGGGGTTGAACGGCACGTTCTGGAAGGCGTAGGCCCCCTTGGCGTCGCTGCGGATCCGCAGCCGGTAGCCCGTGACGCTGTTCGACAGCGCCAGCGTGGCGCCCGCCACCGGCCGTCCCTGGTCGTCGAGCACCTGGCCTGCCACGCTGCCACTGCCGGCGCTGGCGGCCAGCAGGGGAGCGGCGGCCAACAGGGTCAGCAGGATCGAGCGAGTCAAGGAACGGGGCATGCGGTGTGCTCCAGATAGAATTGTTTTCTATTTATACTCTCCCGTCAAGACAGGCGATCTCCCTCAAGATGCAGCCAACCCCTAAACCGTTGCCAGCCTCCTCCGAAGCATGTGTATCTATTAGTTGTTGGGGAGAGCTTTGCCATGAAACGGAAACAGTGGTGGATTCTGGGTGGTGGTCTGGTGGTCGTGCTGGCTGGAGGCCTCGGCATCGCCACAACGCGGGACCAGGGCATTGCCGTGCAGGCGGCCCCGGTGGGCCGGGAGAACCTGCAGTCGAAGGTCAGCGCCAACGGCAAGGTCCAGGCAGTCACCAAGGCCGACATCTCCGCCAACGTCATGGGCCAGGTCACGCGCCTGGCCGTGAAGGAGGGGGATCGCGTCACCCGGGGCCAGTTCCTCATGGAGATCGACCCCCGGAACGCCCGGGCCATCTCGGACGCCATGCAGGCCAGCCTCCAGGCGGCCAAGTCCGACCTGGCCTCGGCCACCGCGACCATGGCCCAGGCCAAGGCCGACTTCGAGCGCGCCCGGGCCAACCGCCTGGCCGGCATCATCGCCGCCGCGGACTTCGAGAAGGCCCGCACGACCCTGGAGACCGCCCAGGCTGCCCAGGAGTCCTACACCCGGCGCATGGAACAGGCCAAGGCCACTGTGGCCCAGTCCCACGTGGGCCTGGGCAACTCCACCATTACGGCCCCCATGGACGGCACCGTCACCGCCCGGCGCATCGAGCTCGGTGAGACCGCCGTGCCCGGCATCCAGAACCAGGCCGGCACAGTGCTGGTCACCATCTCGGACATGAGCAAGGTCGAAGCCGAGATGGAGGTCGACGAGGCCTCCATTCCCACGGTCAAGCTGGCCCAGAAGGCCCAGGTCCGCATCGACGCCTACCCCAACCAGAACTTCGAGGGCGAGGTCACGGAGGTGGGCGGCAGCCCCATCCTGAAGACCAGCATCAACGAGGCCACCAAGTTCAAGGTGAAGGTCTGGATCAAGAACCCGCCCCTCACCATCAAGCCGGGCCTGTCGGTCCAGGCGGACATCTACACCGGCAGCCGCGACCAGGCCCTGGCCATCCCGTTCCAGGCCCTTGTCATGCGCGAGATCAAGCTCAAGCCCGGGGAGACCCGCCAGCCCGGTGCGCCCCGCGAGGAGGAAGGCGTCTTCCTGCAAGAGGGCGGCAAGGCCAAGTTCGTGGGGGTCAAGACCGGCCTCATGGGCGACCTGTCCGTGGAGGTCCTCTCGGGCCTCAAGGGCGGCGAGTCCCTCATCACCGGACCCAACCGCGCCCTCCGGGACCTCAAGGGCGGCGAGAAGGTCCGCGTCGAGAAGGCGAAGAAGCCCGAGCCGCCCAAGAGCTGACGGCCTCCCATGAACCCCACCGAACTCCTCCGCGCCTCCCTCCGGGCGATCCGGGCCCACACCCTCCGCAGCTTCCTCACGCTGCTGGGGGTCATCATCGGCGTGGCCACCATCGTGGCGGTGGTCGGTGTGATCTCCGGGCTGAACACCTACGTGAAGGAGAAGATCATCGTCCTGGCGCCGGATGTCTTCATGGTCACCAAGTTCGGCATCATCCGCTCCCGCAATGAGTTCATCCAGGCCCTCAAGCGACCCCCCATCACCTGGGCCGAATACGAGCGCCTGAGCAGCGGCATCCTCCAGGAGGCCACCCAGATCTCCGCCGCTGCCGGCACCACCATGCCCGTCAACTACGGGGACAAGCGGCTGCCGGACATCCGCATCACCGGCGCCACCGGCAACTTCGGCGATCTGTTCAGCCTGGAGATTGAAGCCGGCCGCTACTTCAGTGAGAGCGAGAACCAGGCCTCCCAGGCCGTGGCCGTCATTGGCGCCGACACCCGGGAGGAGCTGTTCCCCCACCTGGATCCCATCGGCCGGGTGGTGCTCATCCGGGGCCTGCCCTTCCGCATCATCGGCGTGATGCCCAAGCAGGGCCGCACCTTCGGCTTCAACCAGGACGGGCGGATCTACATCCCGCTGCAGGTCTACCGCAAGAACTTCATGGCGTCGAACGAGACCCTGGAGCTGCACATCAAGGCCCGGGGCGGCGTGGAGGGCCTGGATGCCTCCATGGACGAGGTGCGCGCCATGTTCCGCGCCATGCGGCACACGGGCTTCCGCAGCACGGATCCCTTCGGCATCATCACCCAGGAGAGCCTGCAGCAGCTCTGGAAGACCATCAGCAGCGCGGCCTTCGTGCTCCTGATGCTGATCTCCAGCGTGAGCCTGGGCGTGGGCGGCATTGTGATCATGAACATCATGCTGGTCAGCGTGGTGGAGCGCACCCAGGAGATCGGCGTCCGCATGGCCCTCGGCGCCAAGAAGCGGGACATCCGCCGCCAGTTCCTGCTGGAGGCCGCCCTGCTCTCCGCCGCCGGCGGCGTCATCGGCGTGCTCGTGGGCGCGGCGGGGGCCTTCCTCGTGCGCGTGCTCGCCGACTTCCCGGCCCAGATCACGCCCGGCATCGTGTTCACGGGCATCTTCGTCGCCACCCTCGTGGGCCTGGCGGCGGGCTTCCTGCCCGCCTACCGCGCCTCCAACCTCGTCGTCATCGACGCCATCCGGGCGGAGTGACCATGGCCTCCAGGCACGCCGGGTTCCGGGGCATCGGCAGCGAGAACATCCGCTTTGCCCTGCGGGCCCTGGTCTCCCAGAAGCTGCGCAGCTTCCTCACGCTGCTCGGCATTGTCGCGGGCGTCGCCACTGTCATCGCCATGGTGAGCTTCGTCTCGGGCTTCAACGCCGCGGTCACGGACAGCTTCAGCGCCTTCGGCACCACCCTGGTCCAGTTCCAAAAATACGAGCCCCGCTTCGGCGGCGGCGCCAGCGGCCCTCTGCCCGAAGAGCAGAAGCGCCGCCGGAACCTCACCATCGAGGACGCCGAGGCCCTCAAGCGCAGCTGCCCCCTGGTGGCCGCAGTCTCCCAGGAGCGCTACCTCTTCGGCCCCGCCGCCACCTCCCTCACGATCAAGACCCCCGAGGGCACCGAGGCCAACGGTCCCACCTTCCTGGGCACCAACCCCGACTACGCACCTGCCAACAACAGCTTCATACAGGACGGGCGCTTCCTGGTGGAGGCCGACATCACCCACGCCTCCCGCACCTGCGTCATGGGTCCGGAGACCGCCAACGTGCTCTTCGGGCGGAAGGATCCCATCGGCCGCACGGTGCTGGTGAACGGCATCGCCTTCAGCGTCGTGGGCCTGCTGGAGAAGAAGGGCAGCTTCCTGGGCGGGGACGCCGACAACATCCTGATGATCCCCATCAGCACCTTCGACGAGATGTTCCCCCAGGTGAAGAACGGCACCGGCGACAACCTGCACATCGCCACGGTGCCCAAGGACCCCAAGCAGATGAACGACATGATGGACCAGGAAGTGGCCGTCCTCCGGGCCCGCCGGGGCCTGCGCGCCAACCAGGCCAACGACTTCGCCATCTTCACCAGCGAGGCCCAGCTGAAGACCTTCCAGCAGATCACCGGCGGCATCGCCGGCGCCATGATCCTCATCGCCGGCATCGCGCTGCTGGTGGGGGGCGTGGGCGTCATGAACATCATGCTGGTCAGCGTCACCGAGCGCACCCGGGAGATCGGCATCCGCAAGGCCCTGGGCGCCACCCGCAAGGACATCGCCATGCAGTTCCTGGTGGAGGCCGTCAGCCTCACCGGCGTGGGCGGTGCCATCGGCATCGCCGTGGGCCTGGGCATCGCCCTGCTGGTGCGCCTGGTCTTCGAGTTCCCGGCGGCGGCCCCCCTCTGGAGCATCGCCCTGGGCTTCGGCGTCAGCACCGCCGTGGGGCTGGTGTTCGGCATCTGGCCCGCCCTGAAGGCCGCCAAGCAGGATCCCATCGAGGCCCTCCGCTACGAGTAGCCACCCACGGGATGGGCTGGCCCCCCCCGGGGGCAAAGACCACGCATGTAAAAAATTCCCGATTATCGGCCAGCTTCAGCCTGAAAAGCGGTCCACAGATGACGCAGATGCCGCGCCTCCACCCTTGGCCTTGCCGCCCTGGGCAACCGGCCCCTGCCGATGATCAAGGCGATTGCACAGATGGGTGCCGACACCACCCGCAGGGGCCCGCCGGAGGCGGCTTCCGGCTGCGCCGGAAGTCATCCAGGGGCGCCCCGGCCGCGCTCTGAAGGGCGCGGTAGCGGCGCCCCTGGATGGAGCCCCATGCTGACGCTGCGGTCCTCTCCCTGCAGTCAGGGACATCACTGGCAATGATTCTGGTTTGGTGGCACTGCCCCGAAGCGTACCCCGGCTCCGGACCGGTGGGTCGGCGCCCATCTGCGGAATCTGCGTCATCTGTGGTTCCGCTTTTGATCTTGAACGGCTGGGGCTGAGCTTGGCCGATAACCGAGTAAAGCAATAAGAAACAGGGATTAAGGGGATAAAGGGGATAGCCACCCCGATGGCGAGAAGGGTTCCCTTCGCCTGATGTTCTTACGCTGCGGCGCAGGCGCAGGTGCTCCGCAGATACGGTCCATGTCGTGGCGCCTGGGTGACGATCTGTTTCCGGTGCCTAGCCAGGTTTCGGAGCCGGAACTTGGCGAAAACCAGAGTCGCCTTCCCCGGTAAAGCGCGATGAACCAAAAAATTTAAGTTTCAAAGGATTGATGCCGTTATTATCCTGCGTAGGACGAGTCGGTCTTTTATGAATTCTGCGACAGGGGAGGCCCAATGTCGTTCGGAATGAAAGTCTGGATCATCCTCGCGGCCCTGATGCTGCCCCTGACGGCCCAGGACGCGGACTGCGGCTTGAAGGTCAGCGGCTTCGGCACGCTGGGGCTGGCCTTGAACTCCAGTGACCGGGCGGAGTATGTGCGGGAACCCACCCAGCCAAGAGGTGTCCTCCGCAGTCTGAACTCCAGCCTGGACACCCGCCTGGGCCTCCAGGTGAACCAGAACCTAGGGGGCGACCTCAGCTTCGTCGGCCAGATCATCAGCAAATATCGCTTCGACTACACCTTCACCCCCGATGTCTCCTGGGCGTTCCTGAGCTACAAGCCCACCTCCTCGATCCAGGCCCGGGCGGGGCGGCTCGGCTTCGACGTGTTCCAGATCGCAGATACCCGGAATGTCGGCTACTCCTATCTGTGGGTGCGGCCTCCCGTGGACTTCTTCGGCCCACTCATGCTCTCCAGTCTGGATGGCGGCGACCTGACCTGGACGACCGCCCTGAATGAAGGCCTGAACCTGCGGTTGAAAGTCGCCGCGGGCCGCACCGCCTCCATCGACAAGGTGCCCTTTGGCAACGAGGGGGGCTATGTCCCCCTGGGTGGCTCGAAGCTCATCGGCGCCGTGGCCGAGGTGGACGGGAGGGACCTGAACCTGCGCGTGTCCTATGCCCGAGCCCAGCCTTCCGAGAAATTTCCCGCGCCCATCACTGACCTCCAGAACGGGCTCAACGCCTACGCGCTCCTCCTGAACGATTCCCGCCTGGCCCAGCAGGCCAAGGGCGTGGACTTCCAGGAGAACTGCTTCCGGTATCTCTCGGCTGGTCTCAACTGGCAGGGCGGCCCCCTCCGGGTGGAGGCAGTCGGGGCCCAGGTCCGGACGGGTGACGGCCCCATTCCCGATCTGAAGTCCGGCTACCTCTCCGTGGGTTACCGCGAAGGCGCCTTCGTGCCCTACTTCCTGGCCTCCCGCATCGTGTCGGATCCGCATCCCCTCTACCTGGGCGCCCTGCCCACCCTGGGACCCCAGGCCGCGGCCCTGGCTGCGGGCGTCAGCGCCTTCATCCAGCACCAGCGGGCCAACCAGACCACCCTGGCCCTGGGCCTGCGGTGGGACTTCCACACGAACATGGCCCTCAAGGTCCAGATCGATCGCATCGAGGGCAGGCCGAATGACGTCATGCTCTGGCTCAACGTCCGGCCGGGATGGGAAGGCAAGGCCACCATCGGCTCTGTCACCCTCGACTTCGTGTTCTGAGGCGAGCCATGAGAGCCCTCTCCCTCATGCGCTGCGCCCCCCTCTTCCTGGCGGCCTGCCTGGGCCTCAGCCCCGTCCGCGCCGGGGAACCCGTCGTCATCGTCCACCCGGACAGCGGGGTCCAGAGCCTCACCCGCGATGAAGTGATCAACCTGTTCATGGGCCGCCAGAAGCGGCTGCCCTCCGGTCGCGTGGCGGCCCCCGTCGAGCAGGCCGAGCCCCCGGCCACCCGGGCCCGTTTCTACCAGCTGCTCGTGGGCAAAGACCTGCCTGATATCCATGCCTACTGGGCCCGGCTGCTCTACTCGGGTCAGGCCCAGCCCCCCCGGCAGGCTGCCAGCGCCGAGGAGGTGCTTGAGTTCGTCGCCGCGAACAAGGGCGCCATCGGGGTCATGGATGGTGCCCGGGTGGACCGGCGGGTCCGAGTCGTCCTGGATCTGGGGAAGTAGCGGCCCACCATGCCTCCTCCCCTGCTCCGCTCCAGCCTGGTGCTGCGAACCGCCCTCCTGGTCCTGGGGGTGGCGCTGGGGATCGGCCTGCTTGCCAATGAGATCGTCGCCCGCTTTGCGGCGGGCTATGAGTCCGCCCGCGCCCAGGATCGGATCCGGGGCCTCCTGACCGTGGTCGAGCCCTCCGCCAGCGCCGCCTGCTTCGTGGGGGACCGGCGCCTGGCCGAGGAGACCGCCCAGGGACTGCTGAAGTCGCCCAGCCTCGGCTCCGTGGAGATCCGGGCCGGCGAGGGCGTGCTGGCCAGCGCCCGGCGGCCCGACTGGGTCCGCGGGGGCAGAGAGATCGTGCATCCGCTGGACTCGCCCTTCGCGAGAGGCGCGCTGGTGGGTGAGATCCGGGTCACCGAGGACGCTGAGGAGGCCGCACGGCAGGTCTCCCGCTACGTGTGGGCCCTCCGGGGCATCGTGTTCCTCCTGGCGATCGTCATGGGGACGGCGCTCGCCTTCACGGTCATGCGCACCGTGATCCAGCCCATCAAGATGATGTCCGACCGCCTGAACGGGCTGGACGCGTCCCACGGCCTGCGCCTGGAGATTCCTCCGGGCCACGAGGCCGATGAGATCGGCCGGCTGGCCTGGAACATCAACGAGGCCCTGTCGGCGGTGGAGGAGCAACACCACCTCGAGCAGGAGGTGCAGCAGGCCCAGGCCCAGAAGATCAGCAGCCTGGGCAGCCTCGCGGGCGGCGTGGCGCACGACTTCAACAACATGCTGGCGGGCATCATGGGCCATGCCGACCTGCTGCTGGCGGAGGAGCAGGATCCCAAGCGGCAGAAGCGCATCAATGCCATCCTCGGCGCGGCCACGCGCTCGAGCGAGCTCACGGCCAAGCTGCTGGCCTTCGGGCGCCGGGGCAAGCACCGGAAGGAGGCCGTGGACCTGAGTGCCGCCGTACGGGAGTGCCTCGCCCTGATCCAGCCCTCCATGCATGCGGACCTCAAGGTGATCACCCGGCTGGAAGACGGCCTGCACGTGGACGGAGATCCTGCCCAGATCCAGCAGGTGCTGGTGAACCTCTGCATCAACGCCACCGAGGCCATGCAGGGCAAGGGCAGGCTGACGATCACCTCCCGCCAGGTGGACCTGGGCGGAGCCGCGGCTGCGGCCTTGAAGCTGCCGCCGGGGGCCTACATCGAGCTGCGGGTCAGCGACACGGGGCCCGGCATGGACGAGGCGACAACCCAGCGCATCTTCGAGCCCTTCTTCACCACCAAGACCACGAAAGAGCACATGGGCACCGGGCTCGGTCTCTCCACGGTCTACGGCATCGTGGGGGCCCACCACGGCGCCATCGACGTGGCCTCCGAGGTCGGTACCGGTAGCACGTTCATGGTGCACCTGCCCCTGGGCAAGCTGCTCCCGGAGGGGCCACGCCCCGAGCACACCCCGGGCAACGGCAAGGGCACGGTCCTCGTCGTGGAGGATGAGCCCGCCCTGCGGGAGCTGGCCCAGGCCATCCTCGAGAGCCTGGGCTACGGCGTCGAGACCGCCGAGGACGGCCGGGCGGGGGTGGCCGCCTACCGGACCAGCCATCGCCACCTGCACGCCGTGCTGCTGGACCTCAAGATGCCCAACCTGGGCGGGCGGGACGCCTTCCACCAGATGCGCCTCATCGACGCCTCCATCCCGGTGATCATCTGCACCGGCTTCGGCGAGAACGAGGAGGTCCAGGACATCCTCAGCCACGGCGGGGCGGGTCTGCTGCACAAGCCCTACCGCGTCATCCAGCTCTCGGAGGCCCTCGAGCGGGTCGGGACGCGGGTCTGAGCCAAGTCCCAGATTGGACTCCACCGGGTCTCGCGCCGATGATCGGGATATCCCTGTCTGGAGCCGCCATGAGAACCCTGCCCCTGATCCTGCTCACCCTGGGCCTCACGCTCGCGGCGGACGAGCACCCGGCGGCGGCCCCCAAGGCCAAGACCACAGCCAAGACAGCGGCCAAGGTCGCCAGCGCCCCTCCAGCCCACGCCGCCGCCCCGACGGAAGCCGATCCGGCCACCCCCAAGGCCGCCCTCGCCGAGCTCAGCGAGGGCAACGCCCGCTTCGTGGCGGGCAAGCGGGTCCGCACCCTCGACACCGGCCATGACGCCGCCATGCGCGCGGCCCTGGTGAAGGGCCAGGCACCCTTCGCCGTGGTCATCACCTGCTCGGACAGCCGGGTGCCCGATGCCCTTCTCTTCGACCAGGAAGCGGGCCGCCTCTTCACCATCCGCGAGGCGGGGAACGCGCCGGATCTGCAGGGCCTGGCCTCCGCCGAATACGCCGTCGAGCACCTGGGGTCGAAGGTCATCGTGGTCATGGGCCACACCAGCTGCGGCGCCGTGAAGGCCGTACGCGAAGCCAACGGCAAGCCCCTGCCCGGCAACCTCTGGGCCCTGCAGGCGGGCATGGCCGGGCTGCTGGAGAGCACCCCCCAGGATCCCAATGAGGATGCGGCCGCCCACATCGCCCACCTGGAGACGGCCAACGCCCGCCGCCAGGCCCAGGCGCTGCTCGACCGCTCGCCCCTGCTCCGCGACCTCGCCGCCGCCGACAAGCTCACCATCGTTCCGGCCCTCTACAACCTCGCCAGCGGCAAGGTGCAGTTCTTCAAGGCGGTCGCGGCGGCTGCCGCGCCGGAGGCGCACCACTAGCAGAATCGCTGCGCGATTCTGCTAGGACAGCTCAGCTGAACTGATAGTCCTTGGGCACCACAGTGATGCCCTTTTCGGACACGGTGAAGCGCGCGCGGTCCTGCTCCAGGTCGTAGCCGACGCTCTCCCCAGCAGGGATCCGAACGTGCTTGTCGACGATGCAGCGCCGGAGGCGGGCCCCCTGCTCCACGGTGACGTGATCGAAGAGGATGCTGTCCTCCACCAGGGCGTCCTCGTGGACCTGCACCCGGGAGGCGAGGATCGAGTGCCGCACCAGGCCGCCGATGATCAGGGTGCCGGCCCCGAGGCTGGAGTTGGTCATGACGCCGTCGTGGCCGTTGCTGCCCGGCACCACGCGCGCCGGGGGGTTCTGGCCGTGGTAGGTGCGGATGGACCAGTCCGTCTGGTAGAGGTCCAGGGGCGGCACCGGGTCCAGCAGGTCCATGTTGGCTTCGTAGTAAGCGTCGAGGCTGCCCACGTCCCGCCAGTAGCGGTCCGGGGTGACCCGGCCCCGGACCCCGCCGAACTCGTAGGCGCAGACCCGGTGGGTGCCGATCATGGCGGGGATGATGTCCTTGCCGAAGTCGTGGCTGGAGTCGGCCTGGGCCGCGTCGGCCTTCAGGACGTCGATGAGCAGGTCCTTCGGGAAGGCGTAGATGCCCATGGACACCAGGGCCGTGTCCGGCTCGCCGGGGATGGCCTTGGGGTGCTCCGGCTTCTCCTGGAACTCCACGATGCGGCCGTCCGCGTCGACGGCCATGACGCCGAAGGCGCTGGCCTCCGCCAGCGGCACCTTCATGCAGGCCACGGTCAGGTCCGCCGCCTTTTCGTCGTGGGCCGCGAGCATGGCCGCGTAGTCCATGCGGTAGATGTGATCCGCCGCCAGGATCAGTACCTTCCGGGCCGGGTTCCGGTCCAGCAGGAACAGGTTCTGGTGGATGGCGTCCGCCGTGCCGGCGTACCAGTTGGCCCCGGTGCGCATCTGGGGCGGCACCACGGTGATGTACTCGCCGCACTCCGGGTTGTAGATGGACCAGCCATCCCGCAGGTGCTTGTGCAGGGAGTGGGACTTGTACTGGGTCAGGACCAGCACCCGGCGCAGGCCCGAGTGCAGGCAGTTGGACAGGGTGAAGTCGATGACCCGGTACTTGCCGCCGAAGGACACCGCAGGCTTGGCGCGGTCCGCCGTGAGGGGCTGCAGGCGCGAGCCGCTGCCGCCCGCCAGGAGGACCACCAGGGAATCATCGGCCATGAGGACACCTCGAAGCAGACTTGCCAGACGCCTTGCAGGGAAGGGCCCGACCGGTGTGAGCACGCGGGTGGCCCAGTGAAGACTCACCGTCGCGGCGCACAGGCCGTCGGCAGGTCACCCCAAAGTAGCCGTACCGCCCCCTCGAGCGCCAGCCATCTCCGTCAGCCGGGGCCTTCAAGGATCTCCACGAAGCTCACGAAGAACAGGCCCAAAGAGCCACGAAGGCGCAGTCATCGCGCCGACAGGGCGTCTTCGTGGACTTCGTGGAGCATCCTTTCTTTAGGATCTTCGCGCATTAGCGGGATGCCCTCCAGGAGCCTCGCAGGTCTAGGCAGGGCTCCCCGGCACGGTGAAGCCTATCCCCTTCATCCCCTTCATCCCTGTAAAAAAAGGCCCTAAGAAACAGGGATAAAAGGGATGAAGGGGATACCCGCTCCCTGGCTGCAGCGGCCCCCTTGGCCTGAGGTTCATGCCTTGCCACGCTGGCGCAGGCACCCCTCAGATTCGGTCCCAGCCGTGGCGCCGGGGTGGTTATCTGTCTCCGGTGCTTGGCCAGGTTTCGGCACCGGGACTTGGCGAAAACCTGAGCCGCCTCCCGCGGTAAAGCGCGATGAACCCCCTGTTATGGTTCCGATCTGGAATCGGGCTCAGGCGCCGCCCCTACCGCTTCCGCACGCTGCCCGGGGGGTAGCCGAACTTCTTCTTGAAGGCGTAGATGAAGTTGTTCACGTGGCTGTAGCCGAGGTTGGCGGCGAGGGCCTTCATGGGAGTGTCCGTCCGCTCCAGGGCCAGGTGCGCTTCCGTCAGCCGGAAGTCCGAGAGGAACGCGTAGATCGAGGTGCCATTCTGCTTGCGGAACGCCTCGCTGAGCGCCTTCGCGGACAGGCCGTACTTCTGGGCCAGTTCGCTGAGGTTGGGCACCTTCCCCTCCAGCCCCTGAAGCTCCGTGCGCAGGGCAGCCACCGCCTTGGTCAGGCGGGCCTCGCCCCGGGGCGCCGCCACCGGACCCGCCAGCAAGGCCGAGAGGGCGCAGAGGTATTCCAGCGTCTTGGCCTGGCTGAACAGGAGGCGCATCTGGCCCGAGAGCCCGGCTGGCAGCGTGTCATACAGGATCTGGCTCACCGCGTGAGGCAGGACCTTCGTGGCCGCGGAGGACAACTTCGCGATGCCCAGGGTCTCCAGCAGCCGCTCCGCCGCGTCCCGGCCCACCAGGGTGGCCAGCACGGGCACGCCCATGGTGATGACCGTGGCTTCGATGGCCTCGCTGGCGTCCACCAGGGACTCGAAGTCCAGGTGCGCCACGTGCTGGAAGAGGGTGATGTCCTTGCGAAAGATCAGCTCGGCCCCGGCGCAGCGCTCCCTGATGATCACCGTCCCGGTGCGTGCCGAGTGCACGCCGAACATGGGCTCGGGCACGCTGCCCTGGGCGACCGCAATGGACACCAGCTGCCCGGTCATGGTCGACGGAAAGCTGGCTGTGCCCCGGCAGATGTCCATGCCCTGGCCCAGGTGGTAGAGCTCGATGTGCCCCTGCCCGCCCCCCGGCGGCAGGGGGATCTCGCGGCGCTCCAGGTCCGTCCAGCCCCGCGGAAAGGAGAGGCTCTCGCGATTGGGGGCCGTCAGCCACTCGAGGTCCCAGGAGGTCTTGGGTTGCATCCGCCAAGAATAGCAGGGGCTCTCGGAGCGCTCGCGGCACCCCGGTGCCTACAGCTCCAGCACCGCCCGCAGCGCCGCGCCCAGGGCCCGCAGCTGGGCCGGGGTGACGCGACCCAGCCGCTTCGCGAGGCGGGCCTTGTCCACGGTGAACACCTGCGTGGCGTTGGCCCAGGAGTCGGCGCCCAGGCCGTTGTCCTTGCCTTTGGGGATGGGCACGTAGAAGACATAGGGCCGCCCCTGGGTGGTGAGCGGCACCAGGATCGTGGTGCGGGCACCCTCGGCGTGGTTGCCCAGGTCTGACTGGATGATGAGCCCCGGCCGGAAGCCGCCCTGCTCCGAGCCCCGCCCGGGACTCCAGTCCAGCAGCCAGAGCTCGCCGCGGCTGCAGCGGGGCAGCGGGGCCGTCACTTCGGCTTCCGGGCCCGGTAGCTGCGCCGCCGGGGCTCGGCCGCCACCTCCGCCTGGGCGGCCAGGGCATAGCTCACCTCCTGGGCCTCCGCATCCTGGCCGTAGGCCGCCCAGTCCGCCAGCAGTCGCTTCCGCGCCTCCGCCGCCTGCTCCCGCCGCAGCAGAGCCACCAGCCAGCCGTTCACGCTCAGGGCATGGGCCTCCGCCGCCTTGCGCAGGAAGGCCGCCAGGTCGTCATCAAGGCGGAGCGTGGTGCTGAACATGGGGCCTCGGGGTGGGGTCGCAGCCTGGGGATGGGGGTCCTGGCTTTGAAATCATTTTATGATTTCAAAGATAGAAAGCAAGGGCGATGAGCGAGGTTGATTGAATGCGCGGGCCATCCCGTTGTTCAGTATTTTTTTATTGTTTTTCGATGTTTTAATATTGACGGTCGATAATACTGGATTATAATCTTCGGCCAGGAGGTCACCCATGGACCGCGTGCAGCGCCTGAGTCGTGTCTTGCGAAGAATCAGCTCAGTGCTGTTTTGGATTAGTGTGATCTGCCTGGTGTTTTCCCCCGGCGCAGTGTTCCTCAAAGACGTCGCACTGGACCACGCCAACTGGTGGCTACGGCATGGCCTGGATGTCGACGGCATCCGCTTCAGTCAAGGCCATGTGGGCTGGCTGCTCCGCTCCCTGGTGGCATGGTCGATGGCCAGCGCCTTCACTGTGGCCGTCCTCTCCCTTGGGGCCCTGATCCGTCTGCTGCATCAATTCGAGTCGAAGGAGCCTTTTTCCGCGGAGAGCATCCGCATGCTTCGCTTCCTGGGCTGGGTGCAGGTGGCCAGTGCGCCGCTCTACGCCATCACCGTCTGGGTCGTTGCCCGTATCGCCAAGGTCCTGACCGGCCAGGTGATCAGTCCCTGGCCCGAGATGTTCAGCGGGACGCTCGCTGTACTATTCGAAGGCGGCTTGGTGCTCCTGATCGCCTTCGTCATGGAAGAAGCTCTCCGCCTGAAATCCGAGCAGGACCTGGTGATCTGAGAGGTATTCCCTTGCCCATCATCGTGACCCTCGACGTGGTACTGGCCCAGCGCAAGATGAAGCTGGGCGAGCTGGCCGAGCGCGTGGACCTGACTCCGGCCAACCTCTCCATCCTGAAGACGGGCAAGGCCAAGGCGATCCGGTTCTCCACCCTGGAGGCCCTCTGCCGCGAGCTGAACTGCCAGCCCGGCGACCTCCTCCACCACGACCCCGACTGACCCCCAAGGCTTTTCACCTATCCAGATCGCGCAGCGATCTGGATCAGCCACAATGGTCCCCATGGACCAAAACGACTTCCGCCGCCTCGGTTATCAGCTCGTGGACTGGATCGCGGACTACCGCGAGGGCCTCGAGCGCCTGCCCGTCATGAGCCAGGCCCAGCCCGGCGACATCCGGGCGGCCTTCCCGGACCACCCGCCGCAGAAGGGCGGGCGCATGGACCAGGCGCTGGCGGCCCTGGACCGGGACATCCTGCCGGGCATCACCCACTGGAACCACCCGTCCTTCTTCGCCTACTTCCCCAGCAACACCAGCTACAGCTCGATCCTCGGGGACCTTGCCACGGCGGGCCTGGGCGCCCAGGGCATGAGCTGGCAGACCAGTCCCGCGGCCACGGAGGTCGAGGAGGTCGTCATGGACTGGCTGCGGCAGATGGTGGGCCTCAGCCCGGCCTTCACCGGCGTCATCCACGACACCGCCAGCACCGCCACCTTCACGGCCCTGCTCTGCGCCCGGGAGCGCACCTCGGGCTACGCCCAGGGCGGCGAGGGCCTGCAGAGCGGCGAGGCGCCCCTGGTGGTCTACGCCTCGGACCAGGGGCACAGCTCCATCGAGAAGGCCGCGCTGCTGGCGGGCTTCGGCCGCAGCTTCCTGCGCCTGATCCCCACGGATGACAACCACGCCCTGCGCGTGGACCTGCTGCGGGCTGCCATCGAGAAGGATCTCGAGATCGGCCTGCGCCCCTGTGCCCTGGTGGCCGCCGTGGGCACCACCGGCACCACGGCCCTGGATCCCCTCGCGGAGCTGGCGGCGCTAGCCCGCGAGCACGGCCTCTGGCTGCACGTGGACGCGGCCCTGGCGGGCACAGCCATGGTGCTGCCCGAGTGCCGGTGGATGTGGGCGGGCATCGAGGGCGCCGACAGCCTGGTCTTCAACCCCCACAAGTGGATGGGCGTGGGCTTCGACTTCAGCGCCTACTACGTGCGCGATCCCCAGCACCTGATCCGCGTCATGAGCACCAACCCCAGCTACCTGCGCACGGCCCAGGACGGCCAGGTGAGCAACTTCCGGGACTGGCACATCCAGCTGGGCCGCCGCTTCCGGGCCCTGAAGCTGTGGTTCTACCTCATGGACGTGGGCGTCGAGGGCCTGCAGGCCCGCCTGCGCCGGGACCTGGACCACACCCAGTGGCTCAAGGCCCAGGTGGACGCCGCCCCCGACTGGGAGCGCCTCGCCCCCGTGCCCCTGCAGACCTTGTGCCTCCGCCACCGCAAGCCCGGCCTGGACGAACCCGCCCTCGCCGCCCACAACCTCCTGATCGCGAAGCGCATCAACGACAGCGGCAAGGCCTACCTGACCCCGTCTGTCCTCAAAGGGACACAAATGCTAAGAGTGAGCATCGGCGCCGAGACCACCGAGCGCAGGCATGTCGAAGCCCTCTGGGACCTCCTCACCCAGGCCGCAGGCCAGTAGAGCCACCGCAAAGAAAATGACTTTTAACCACAAAGAACACAAAGGGCACAAAGGAATAACAGACTTGGCGCCCTTTGCCATTTTTGCGGTTATCCCCTTCATCCCCTTCATCCCTGTTTCAAATGCTTTTGACGGG